>NZ_DLGY01000046.1:0-223779 GCF_002482945.1 Flavobacterium sp. UBA7682 | reverse complement strand
GCATTTGATTCCAAAATGATTATTAGCCTGCATGCTTAACGGACCTGTTCCAGCACCTGATTCTAAGATAGCTTGTCCTAAAGTAACGCTGGCCGGAATTCCGGTTTTTTCCATATTTTCTTTGGCGATGGCTTTGTATTTATCTATATAAGCCAAGACCATTTCAGTAGTTACTCTAACTCTGGTTGTTGCTTCTAAAATCTCTGTAGAACTAGAATTGTTCGGAATAGTTGTGGTTGTTTTTTGCGCAACTGCTTCCGGTTTTTTAGGTTGATTTGGTCTGTAAATCGGTTTCTTGACTCTTTGCGCAACCGGAGTTGTTGCTTTTCTTGGATCAGGTTGTGACGTTCTGACTACTGATTGGTTTGAACCACAAGAAGCCACAAAAATCATAAGGAGTAATAAAAAAAATTTCTTAATCATAGGTTTTTATTTCGATTTGGTTTTTTTGTTTTAATAAGCGGTTCATGCCTTCAATTCCTTGCAAACCGCCAGTGTGAATCAAGAGTATTTTTGAGCCTTTTGGAAACCATTCTTTTTCCATTAAATCTAAAACACCATAAACCATTTTTCCGGTGTAAATCGGATCTAAAGGGATTTGATATTTTTGATAAAAATTATTGATGAATTGTACTAATTCCTGCGTGACTTTGGCGTAACCCCCAAAATGATAATCGGAAACCAATTCCCAATTTTGATTCTGAACAAATTTACGAATATCTTCCCTTAAAAAATCACCTTTCAAAGCAGGAAATCCCAAAACTTGTTGACTACTTTTTGAACAATTTATAATTCCTGAAATCGTACCACCAGTTCCTATTGCACAACAAATATAGTCGAAGATACCATCGGATTCAGTTAAAATCTCTTCACATCCTTTTATGGCTAAATCATTGGTTCCGCCTTCGGGCAAGAGATAAAAATCACCAAATTTCTCTTCTAATTTCAGTATAAAATCACAGTTGCTCTTTTGGCTGTAAACTTCTCTGGAAACAAACTCAAAAACCATTCCGAAATCTTGGGCTTTTTGCAAGGTAGGATTTTCAGTGATTTTGTCTCGCAACTCATCGCCTCTAATTACGCCAATGGTTTTAAAACCATTTTCCTTTCCGGCAGCAGCAACCGCTAAAATATGATTGGAAAAAGCACCTCCGAAAGTCAATAAAGTTGGCTTATTTTCATTTTTGGCTTGTGCCAAATTGTATTTCAGTTTTCTGAATTTGTTACCTGAAATATAAGGATGCAGCAAATCTTCGCGCTTGATGTAAAGCGAATAATCCGGGTTCTCGATTTCAATTTTTTGATTATAACTTTCCAAAAAGTGGTTTTTACTTTGTACAGTTCGACCTAAAGGTCTCGGGTAACAAAGGTACGAAACACTGTTCTCTCTCTCCATAAAAAAGCGATTATAAATCGCTTTTAAAAATTTCTTATTGGTTAGAAACTATGATTTTCTGTGCCATTTTCCGATTGTCATTAGTTACAACCTCAACCAAATAAACTGCTCCGGCCAAACCATTTGTTGAAAATTCGTAGCTGTTTTGAACCCCTAAATTTTGTTTGTCAAAAATTTGCTTTCCGGTGATATCGTATAGCTTAACCGATTTTAAATCTAATGCATTTGGGTTAGAAACCGTAAAAGTTTGCACCGCGTTATTTTGAAAAATAACCAAATCCGATTTTATATTTGACTCATTATTTAAGTTGGCATCTTTAAAGGTAATTTCGAATCGATTGTTATAAACACCGGTAGGCAAAACCACTTCGTAAGTACTATTTCTAATATCGTGATAAATATTATCTTGAGCATCATACATGAAAACATCCTGAGACTCATCAAAATTTGATATCATCGAAGCATCAAACTTGAAAGTAGCATTATTGGTAGATTTCACACCGACTGGAATTCTTTTGTTCACATCAAATGCTACGCCTTGAATAACAAATTTGCTGTTGTCTAAAAAGAAATAAACATCATTCGGAATAGTTTCTTCAACAGGCGATTTCGCATCGATTCCTCTATCAATACCATCAGTAGCTGTAGGCATTAAAACCAAAGCGATTTGTCTGGTAAATTGATTGTCCATTATAGTATTCAAACGTATCTGTGCGATGTGATTTATCGGTTCGGACTGAGTAACATTATTTTGACTATTCCCATTTCTTTCAAATTCAGAATAAGCGTCTGATTCTTTATAAAAAGTTCTGTGGCTGTTTTTTAAAGTTATGGATGTTGGTGATCCTGATGCAATTCCTCTAACCATAAACCCTTGCCCGACAGGAGCGTATTTTCTTTGAATTGATGTCAGTCCCGAAGAAGCGCCAACAGTATTTAAAGTTCCGTCAATATTATACGAATTGAAAGTAGCCGGCACATAAACTCCATATTCAGTTGGACTTATGCTAATCGGCGCATAGGTTCCATATCCTCCACGATAAGCTAACAGCAAATGAGAATTTACCGTTTTATCGTGTTCCCAATAATAGGCAATCCCGGTGCAATCAACATTAGAAGCATCTAACAAAAAAGCATTAACATGTAAAGCTGAAGGATAAGGATTTCCGGTTAAGGTGAAATTATCAGCAGCAACTCCAACCGTTATATTTCCGTCATTAGGTTTTCCTCTAAAATCGTATCTCTGAGCACTTCCGGGATTATTTAAAGCTACTTCTCCGACATTGGTATTATCACTTCCACTGGTTCCTTTCATGGTAAAACCTTGTCCGGCTTCAATATCTGTATTGGCTTCGGAATGTATCCATTGAGAATAAGTAGCACTAGACAAAAATCTCCAAATCCAATAAGTCGCTATTGATAATGAGCCATTATCTGAAACACCATCATAACCAGAAGAAAGCATAGTGGCAGGATTGCTATTAATTACAGACGACGGTCGATGTAACATAGTGATTCCAAAATTTTCGTTCCCATCTGAATTAGAAGCATTTCCAACAGGAGAACACCAATAATTATAATCATAATTATCGGAAGTTCCTTCTTGAAAAACAGACAAGACACCTTCCCCTTTGTTTAATGAAGTACTTGTGGTTCCTTGCAAAAATTGCCCTTCATTTCTTAGATAAACGTTACCGGCACTTTGAAGATTGACATCTTGATTTACAAAAACGTATCGATCTTTTACAAACATGTAGCTGTTAGAACTAACGTATAATTGAGCCAAAAGAACATTTGAAACGAATAAAATAAATACACAAAAAAGCTTTTTCATAATATAAACACCTTAAAAACAAGCATTAAAAATACTAATATATAAAAAAAGCATAACACATCAATAAATAAAAAACAAATCCTTTAACTCCAAATAGATTTCCTTTAATTAACAAGACCATTCTTAAAAATGACACTCTAAAACATTGAAAAATTATTTATTTAAAGCCAATGCTTTTTTTTGCAAACTTATTCTGTAGTTTTTATTCTAAGTTACTTCATATCAAATTAGTATTGAATACTAAATTATATTTTTAACTTTAACTTTTCTTTTTTACAATTATTTAATTATTTCTAAAAAAAAGATATAGCAAAAAAAATACAATAAATTGATTAACAGAATTTTATTTAGTTTTTTTCAATATAAACAATACAGATTTCGAATGTATTTTTGCAATTATTATTTTTGTGACATTTCATAAAATTAACTGAGAATATTTGCGCTTTATCCGTTAATTTATTGAGTTTTAATGTTTTTATTTAAACTATTTGCAAAATATTATTACTTTGCACCCGTATAAGCTTAGCATCTTATCATTAATAATTAAACATGAAACATAAATACTTTTTTTCAAATTCAGAATCTAAAATTTGTAGGTTTATTTTTTATTTTTCATTTCTAACAATTCTTTTGCATTCGGGCAAAGTACAGTCTCAAGGAGCAGATTGTTTAAATGCGACACTTTTAACTGTAAACGGCACAGCAGTAGGAGGAACTATATCCAACGCTGTTGTAAATGACCCGACTATTGCCACTGGTTGTTCAGGAGGCTCAACATCGCGAGATGGTTGGTATAAATTTGTAGCCACAAGTTCTATCGCCACTGTAACTGTGACTTCTACCAACAGACAACTAGTAATATACGCATATTCAGGGGCTTGTGGCTCTCTTACTCAGTTCAACTGTTCTAATACTAATACGACTGCAGGTCCTCAAACAGAAGTAATGAATTTAACCGGTCTTACTGCAACTAACACCTATCATATTAGAGTTGTTAATTCTAATAATAATGACATGAATTTAAGTTCAGTAACCGTCACCACTAGCCAATGTGACACTGCAGTGTCACTACCTTGCGGTACTACAAATCTTGCCGGAACTACTGTAGGCACAACTAACATTCCACATGGATTAGGATGTTCAATAAGTAATTATGGCAAATGGTACACTTTTGTTGGAAACGGACAAGCCACTACTATTTCATCTACGGCTTCATTTGACCATGAAATGTCAATTTCTTCGGGAAGCTGTGGGTCTTTTACCAGTATTGATTGCGTAGACAATAGTACTGCAGGAGAAACATACACATTCACCTCAGTAAACGGAACTACCTATTATGTTTATCTTGCACATTACTTATCAGGCTCAACCACAACCGGAACCTTCACCATTTCAAGAAGTTGTGTAGTACCGCCATCAAATGACGATTGTAGTACTTCTGTTGGTTTAACTGTAAACCCAACTGCTACTTGTACAACAAGTACAAATGGAAATACTTCCGGCGCCACGCAATCATCTACGAGCTGTGATGGAAACTCTGATGATGATGTATGGTATCATTTTACGGCTACCTCAACTAATCATGTAGTTACTGTTACACCAAACACACTTAACAATGCCGTTTTTCAAGTTTATAGTGGAAATTGCGGAGGATTAACCAACATAGCTTGTGTCAATACTACAACAGGTTCTTCCGTTGAAACAACAACTTTAAGCGGACTTACCATTGGCAACACTTATTATGTTAGAGTTCACAGTAACGCAAATACTATCGGATCACAGGGTTCGTTTGCCATTTGCGTGACAACGCTACCCAATTGTACAGCACCAAGCTCACAAGCGACAGGTTTTACAACAGGCACAGTAACTTCTTCAACCTTCCCGGCAACATTTTCAGGAACCGCAAGTGGCTATTTGGTGATACTATCTACTTCATCAACACCTCCGACTTCACCTTCAAACGGAACAATTTACGATGCTAATAATATTGCAACATTAGGTTCAGGTTTGACTTTTGTTCAAAGTAGTAATTCCACCTCTATTACAACGTCAGGCTTAAATGGCAATACCCGCTATTATTACTATATCTATGCTTACAACAACTCAAGTTGTATAGGAGGACCAATTTATCATTTATCAGCTCCATTATCCGGAAATGCTGTTACTTGTCCTGTTGCGCCCTCGCCAGTTTCTACAACTGCTACATTAACAAGTATCAATTTTAGTTGGCCAACATCAATAGGTGGTGGTGCCAATGCCGTAACATATACACTTCAAGTAACCACAGATGCCGGTTATACCTCAAACGTAGTCGGTTCACCATTCACAATAAGTAACCCAACTACATCTTACAACTTAGCAGGATTAACAGGAAACACCATTTATTATTATAGAATTAGAGCATCCAATGGTTGTAACAGCACTTATACTCAAGGCTCAACAACAACGGGATATTGCTCCGCAACTTCATATTATACAGGAGAATATATAGATAGTTTTTCAACTACTGGCGGTGTAGCGAATATTACCAATAACAGTACTGGGTTTTCTACATCCGGATATGGTGACTTTACAGGAATGACTGTTAGTCAATTACCTTATGGTACGATTAATTTTTCAGCCGATTTTTATTATGACTATTATGGTTTTTCTATATGGGTAGATTGGAATAATGATTTAGACTTTGATGATGCAGGAGAACGTGTTTACACCTCTGCTGGCACAGTATTAGATGCAACAGGTAGCTTTGCTGTTTCTTCGTCTGCATTACCTGGAAATTATAGAATGAGGATAAGAATAGACTATGATGATTCAAGTCCGGAATCTTGTGGTGAAATTAGCTTTGGCGAAACCGAAGATTACACTTTAACAATTTTATCGCTGCCTTGCTCGGGAAATCCTTCTGCAATAACAGCTTCTTCAATAACAACAACTACTGCAACAGTCTCTTGGACTCCGGCTTCACCTGCTCCGGCAAATGGTTATGACTATTATCTATCAACCTCTGCTACAATCCCAACAGCCGGTACAACCCCAACAGGGGATATAGCGGCCGGAGTAACTTCAGTAAATTTAACAAGTCTTATTGCCGGAACGAACTACTTCATTTGGGTTCGTTCAGATTGTGGTGGTGCAACCGGTCAAGGCATATGGATACCCTATACATTTTCTACTCTAATTGCCCCACCCATAACAACAGGGGCAACAATATGCCAAGGAGCAAGCACAATAATTTCCGCTACTGCTAGTTGTGCTGCTTCTACCAATTTAGGGAATACTATAAATGGTTCGTGGAACGCGGCAACAGATCCAATCGCGCTTCAGCCTCTAATTTTCATATCGAGTGAAGATCCTTGCGCTTTTGATACTGAAACCGCAAATTACACCACTCTTAACTTCCAGGTTAGTGTATCAGGCACATACGTTTTTGCCATGGCTGACACATCAGCTTATGATGGAATGGGGTATATCGTAACAGGTGGTTTCACCCCAGGAAGTTGCGCAACCGGAACATGGATAGCAGGAGATGATGATGGAGGAGCTACTTCTTTGGAGTCAGAAATCTCCGCAAACTTAACTGCAGGAGTTACTTACACTTTAATTACTACAGTTTATTCATTTAGCAACACAACCATTACAAATAATTACACTTGGAACATCACTGGACCAGGAACACTAGCATCAGGAACTAACGGCATACTTCAATGGTATACTTCAGCTTCAGGGGGAACTCCCATAGGCACAGGAACACCTTTTAATCCTGTTGGAGTATCCGGTTCAGGACTTTCAAACACCAACACACCGGGAACCTATACTTTTTACGCAGCTTGTTCTGCCTATCCAAGTATTAGAACTGCAGCGAATATTGTTATTCAAGGCCCAACAGCTGTTATTTCAGGAGCGGGTTCAATTTGTGACACAAGCACCACTATAAGTGTAGCCTTAACAGGAAATCAGCCTTGGAGTGTAACTTACACTGACGGAACTACGCCAACAACTGTATCCGGAATTACAGCAACTCCCTATACATTTACTGTTTCACCTACCACTACTACCTCTTATACTTTAACCGCTACAAGTGACAGTAATTGTCCTGCTGTAGCGGCTAACGTTAGCGGAAGTGCAATTGTCTCCTATGGAAAAACTTGGCTCGGCGGTTCATCAGATTGGAATGCAACTTCAAATTGGTCAGGAGGAACATTACCTACTGCAACAGATTGTGTAGTAATACCTGATACCGCAAACGATCCTATTGTTTCAGGAACTGGCTACAATGGTTTAGCAGGTTCGCTAACTGTTTTAGACGGAGCCGTATTAACCATCAATTCAAACAATAGCATAACCGTTACTGACTGGGTAAATGTCCAAGCCAATGGAACTTTCTTAATCAACAATAATGCGAGTTTAGTTCAAATAAATAACAATGCTAATACCGGTAACATTGTTTATAGACGGAATGCTTTTATCAGAAGTCTTGACTATGTTTATTGGTCATCACCAGTAGCCGGTTTCAACGTGAGTAATATTGCATCACCCTTGACTTCATGGGGAATTTATAAATGGAACACAACAGTAGTAAACCCTAACGGCGGTCAAGGCAATTGGGAAAATGCCGCCGGTAATACAATGATAGCCGGAAAAGGATATATCGCCAGTGGCCCATCAAGCTTTAGTTCTTCTACTGCGGCAACTTTAAATGGTGTTTTTACAGGAGTACCCAACAACGGAAACATAACCGTAGCTATAGAAAGAGGAAATGACACCAACACAGGGTTGCATTATGGCACTAATGGTGTTCAAATAACCAACTATAGTGACAACTGGAATTTACTCGGAAACCCTTACCCATCAGCTATTCGAGGGAGTCAGTTCTTGTTTGATAACAACACCAAACTTATGGGCAATATTAGACTTTGGACGCATGGAACTTTACCCACTGCGATTGCCAATCCGTTTTACGATTCTTTTGTTTATAACTATAGTCCTGGAGATTATTTGACTTACAATTTTACCGGCACCAGTTGCTGTCCAGCGGCAGCGGCGGATTTATTTATTGGCTCCGGACAAGGTTTCTTTGTACAAATGATTGACGGAACTGCCGGAAGTGACACTGTAACTTTTACAAATAATTTGAGAAGCGCCACTTACAGCAATAGTTCTTTTTACAGATTTTCTTCTAACACAACTAATAGTTCAAGCGGCAATAATGTTGAGAATTTAGAAAGAAACAGAATTTGGCTAGACATCATTAGCGCAACTGGTCAGTCTGAGAGAACCCTATTTGGCTATATTCAGGAAGCAACCATGGGCGAAGATAATTTCTTCGATTGCAAGACTCAAAATACCGGGAGTACACAAATCTACTCTTTAATTGATGATAGCTTGTACTCTATTCAAGGTCGCTCACTACCATTCAATATTTATGACGAAGTGCCAATTGGCGTAAACATTCCAAACTCAGGAATTTACACTATTGCCTTGGCAGCCATTGACGGTTTATTCAACGAACAAGATATCTACCTTAAAGATAATTTATTGAATATTACCCACAATTTAAAAGCCAGTCCTTATCAATTCTCCGCTTCAAACGGTTTGATTAAGGATAGATTCAAAGTAGTTTATCTTAACAACACACTTGGGAATCCTGAGTTCTCTACAGACAACAACGTCAGAGTTGTAATTAAAGATGTTGTAAGTGTAAGTTCTAACAATCTTCAAATGGAATCCATAATTGTTTATAATCTTTTAGGCCAAAAACTAGATACTTATCCAAACATCAATACCAATTATTTCACCCTTTTTAACTTGAGAAAAAACAATGCAGGTTTATTGTTAAAGATAAAATTACAAACGGGCGAAACCGTAATCCGGAAAGTGGTTTACTAATTTTTAAAATTTACTTAGAAAAACAAAAGACCTTACAAACTAAGGTCTTTTGTTTTTTATAAAGAGGTAATCATTACTTTTTGAACCATTCTCCTTTCATCACTTGCAGTTACTTCAATCAGATAAACACCATTACTCAATCCGCTGGTTGAAAATTGATAGTTTTCCCGAGAATCTAAATTTTCTTTATTGAAAATCAACTTTCCGCTTAAATCATAAAAACTAAGCGAACGCAATGCAATCGAATTTGGATTAGAGATGATCAGCATTTGAGCGCTATTATTTTGAAAAACACCAACATCAGATTTAATGTCGTTATTATTGTTATTCAAAGAATTGTCTTTAAATGTAATCTCAAAACGATTATTGTAAATTCCGGTTGGCAAAACTAGTTCATAGATGTTATTTCTAATCTCATGATACGATTCATCTTGCGCATCATACAGGTATATCGGTTGGGTTTCATCAACATTCAAAACCTGAGAAGCATCAAACTTAAAAGTAGCATTATTAGTTGATTTAACACCTAAAGAAATTCTTTTATCAACATCAAAAGCCACTCCCTGAATAACAAATTTTTCATTATTCAAAAAGAAATAAACATCATTAGGAACGTTGTTATCAACTGGACTTTTAGCATCAATACCAACATCAACTCCGTCTGTTGCCATTGGTACAAATGCTAATGCAATTTGGCTGGTATATTGATTGTTCATAATCGTATTGATATGAATTTGCGGAATACCAATCACTTCATTGGTCTCTGTAGTCAAATTACCCATCTGACGTTGAAATTGCGAATAGTCACCTTCTTTCTTATAAACGCGATACTCATTTTTGAGTGTCAAATTCCCGTCAAAAACACCCTTCACCATGAACCCTTGTCCAATAGGCGCATATTTTCTTTCCACACTCAATCCGGAAGAAGCTCCGGCATTATTCAACGTTCCATCTACATTATAAGTATTGTATGTTGCAGGAACATAAACGCCATCGGATTCCAAACTAATAGGCGAATAAGTTCCGTAACCGCCTTGGTACTCTGACAAAACATGCGAATTGACCGTTTTATCTTGTTCCCAATAATAAGCTACTCCATCACAAGCCGAATTAGCTTCATCCAATAAAAAAGCATTCACATGCAGTGCTGAAGGATAAGGATTTCCGGTCAGAGTAAAACCATTGGCCGCTACATTAACGGTGATATTTCCATCGTTAGGCTTCCCTCTGAAATCGTATCTTTGGGCATTTCCAAAATTATTCACTGCAGTTTCACCAACATCTGTAAGATCAAAACCACTTGTTCCTTTCATCGTAAACCCTTGCCCAGCACTTATATTGGTATTGGCACCGGAATGAAACCATTGCGAATAACTAGAGGAAGATAAAAATTTCCATATCCAATAACTCGCAATCGACAAACTTCCTGTACCGCTAACACCATTTAAACCACTATTCATCGTTGCCGGATTGCTCATTGTCTTTGAAATCGGCACATTTAACATGGTAATCCCAAAATCTTCATTGCCGGAATTCGTTGAAGCATTACCCACCGGAGAACACCAATAATTATAACAAAAATTATTGACGGTACCCTCTTGAAAAACAGACAATTTCCCAGTTCCTGTGTTGACTGAAGCGCTTGTAGTTCCCTGAATCAATTGGCCGTTATTTCTCAAATACAAATGACTTGCACCGTTAAGTTCAATTTTTCCTTTCACATAAATCAGCCTTCCCTTATTGTATATAAAGCTGTTGTCACTCACATAAAGTTGCGATGTAGACACAAAGGAAACAGATAAAAGTAATATGCAAAGTAGGTTTTTCATAATACACTTTTTTAAATATTTATAAGTTACAAAAAATACACTTTTGGGGGAAAGTGTATTCTTTATAAGCCTAGATAAATAAATCCGTTTATCGCTAAATAAGGGTTTTGAACCGTAACCGATTGCTGAGCAACACCTCCGTTGATAGAGGATGTTGTATGCGAATGCGAACCACTCGAAGTGGTAGAGCGACTTTCACTTGTAGGCCGAACTACTGATCCTAATGATATCCCCAAAACCGATGTTAACAGAGCACTTCCATCCGCTCCTGTATTGTGCGTATGATCTCCATTAGTACTAGTTGTCAAAGTAACATTGGGCAATTGATTCTGGTCGATAGTTACCGAAGAACTTCCTCCGATAGTATTAAGTGTTTTAGTATCACTAACACCAACAATGCTTTTATCAGCAAGATTAGGCAGGTTAGTTCCAATACCTAAAGCGGTAGCGGCAGCTTGTTGATTGACAGTCAAACTACTTTTAGCTCTTCCGTCTAACAAAACCCATCCATTGTGATCACCCGTTTGAAAACCATGTTTGACATCACCAAAATTGTAAACCTGAGCATACATCGGCTTCCAGTCAGAACCGGCATAAAAGCAATAAGTATTATTGGAAGTTAAAAAAATAATTTGCCCGGATCTATTTCCCGAGGAAGGCAAAACACTTACCTGTGGAATAGCGATGCCCGCTTCGGCGGTTGGTGTGGCAGGATCTATTTCTCTTACATCTAAAGTAGCAACTGGTGTGTCAGTACCAATTCCTATTTGAGAATGAGCCTGAAATGATAACAAGATTAAGGTCAAGTAAAGATTTTTTTTCATGTCTTTTAAATTTAGGGGTTAATTCAAAAGGTGGTATTTAAAACTTACAGCCCAATTATTGCCGAATTAAAATAGGAGATTCATTTTTTGAATATTTCATTTTAGCAAGCTTCAATTGGCCTATAATTTTCTTTCTGATTTCTTCAACAAACCTACAATATAATATTTAATGAAACAAAAATAATGTCGACAAATTGCGATTTTTATAGTTTAATTACATTATTTTAATTGCAATATGCACCATTTCTTACTTCTTAAAACAACTTAACTTCCATTTTTGTTTAACTTTGCGAATGTCAAATTCACAAATACAATCTATTACTAAAGGAAAAATCGAACTATGAATTTATAAAAAAAGAGGTGTTTAAAGAAACTTTAAAAACGAAAACAACTTACGCTCGGACAAATAAATTATATTGTTCTCGTTCTGATAAGCTTCCTTTTCAAAGGAAATAGATCTGTAGGCAAGATGTCTATTTTTCAGCAATGAAAGTCGGATCAAAAACTCCAGTCCATACCAAATAAAAAAAGGCAAAACCAACAACTCCAATTGCTGGCGCAAATGAATCTTTTCATGATTCATTAAAGTCAAATCGCTTGTACTTTCCCGATACTTAAAAACCACAAACGGAAAAACAGTCAGTCCTCTGAAACCTTTTGGAATTAAATATTTCGAAACGATTATAATCATTACTGATAAAGTCTTTAAATTTGTGCCTATGAACGAGCAAAATAATGAAAATAAATTAATCGAAGGCGAAGATTATTACTTAACACCCGAAGGTTACCGATGTTTCACCGAAAAATACCATTTAAAACGCGGCTATTGCTGCCGAAGCGGTTGCCGTCATTGTCCGTACGGATTTGATAAAAAAACAGGAACAATTAAAAAAAAGTAAACAGTGTTCAGTCGCAGTGTTCAGTAATAAAAAAAATGGCGTTCCCTTTCAGGTCGGGCTATCGGCTTTATCTCTTCGAGGATATCGCCTCTATCCCTAACGCAACAACTTAGAAACACAAAAAAAACTCAGAACCTTAGTCCCTCAGA
Organism: Flavobacterium sp. UBA7682; assembly: GCF_002482945.1. Taxonomy (NCBI): domain Bacteria; kingdom Pseudomonadati; phylum Bacteroidota; class Flavobacteriia; order Flavobacteriales; family Flavobacteriaceae; genus Flavobacterium; species Flavobacterium sp. UBA7682. The sequence goes on along the minus strand of NZ_DLGY01000046.1, from coordinate 210,962 downwards.
ACCTCAGCAACTAAAAAATATGACTTTCCAAGAACAAATACTACAAGGAATCCCAACGGTTTTACCAAATCCAAAACCTTACGAACCCGAAATCAATCACGCACCCAAACGCAAAGAAATACTCTCTGATGACGAGAAAAAATTAGCGTTAAAAAATGCCTTACGCTATTTCGAACCGCATCACCATGCGACTTTAATTCCGGAATTCAAAGCCGAACTGGAAACTTACGGTCGCATCTACATGTACCGCCTTCGCCCCGATTACAAAATGTATGCGCGCCCTATTTCAGAATACCCGGGAAAATGCGAACAAGCGAAAGCCATCATGCTGATGATTCAAAACAATTTGGATTACGCCGTGGCACAACACCCGCACGAGTTAATCACTTATGGCGGAAACGGAGCGGTATTCCAGAACTGGGCGCAATATCTTTTGACCATGAAATACTTGTCCGAAATGACCGAAGAACAAACTTTAGTCATGTATTCCGGTCACCCAATGGGATTATTCCCATCGCATACTGAAGCACCAAGAGTCGTAGTGACCAACGGGATGGTCATTCCAAATTATTCCAAACCGGATGATTGGGAAAAAATGAATGCGTTGGGCGTTTCTCAATATGGTCAAATGACCGCGGGAAGCTATATGTATATCGGTCCGCAGGGCATCGTTCACGGAACAACCATTACGGTTTTAAACGGCTTCCGAAAAATAAAAAAATCGCCAAAAGGCGGTTTATTCGTGACTTCTGGACTTGGCGGAATGAGTGGTGCCCAACCCAAAGCCGGAAACATAGCAGGCTGCGTAACCGTTTGTGCCGAAGTCAATCCAAAAATTACACACATTCGCCATTCCCAAGGTTGGATCAACGAAGTAATTGAAAAAATAGAAGATTTAGTACCAAGAGTTAAAAAGGCATTAGACAATCAAGAGGTAGTTTCGATTGCTTATTTAGGAAATGTCGTTGATGTTTGGGAACGCTTTGACCAAGAGAATTTACACATCGATTTAGGTTCCGACCAAACATCACTTCACAATCCTTGGGCTGGTGGTTATTATCCTACCGGATATACTTTCGAGGAGTCCAATGATTTGATGGCGAATAATCCGGAGAAATTCAAAGAAGAAGTCCAAAAAACACTGCGCCGTCACGCCGCAGCCATCAACAAACACACCGCCAAAGGAACTTATTTCTTTGATTACGGAAATGCATTCTTATTGGAAGCTTCTCGTGCCGGAGCTGATATTATGGCAGAAAATCACATCGATTTCAAATACCCAAGTTATGTGCAGGATATCATGGGACCCATGTGTTTTGACTACGGATTCGGACCATTTCGATGGGTTTGTGCTTCAGGAAATCCGGATGATTTAGCCAAGACTGACAAAATTGCCTGTGATGTTTTGGAAGAAATGATGAAAAACTCCCCTGAAGAAATCCAACAACAAATGGCCGATAACATCCAATGGATTAAAGGCGCACAAGAAAATAAACTAGTCGTAGGTTCACAAGCTAGAATCCTTTACGCCGATGCGGAAGGTCGAATCAAAATAGCCGAAGCTTTCAACCAAGCGATTGCTCGTGGCGAAATTGGTTACGTAGTTTTAGGTCGAGATCACCATGACGTTTCCGGAACGGATTCTCCATACAGAGAAACTTCCAATATCTATGACGGTTCCAGATTTACTGCTGATATGGCGATTCACAACGTTATCGGAGACAGTTTCCGTGGCGCAACTTGGGTATCGATTCATAACGGCGGCGGTGTTGGTTGGGGCGAAGTTATAAATGGTGGTTTTGGTATGGTTCTTGATGGTTCAAAAGAAGCGTCAAGACGTTTAGAATCAATGCTTTTCTGGGATGTAAACAACGGGATTTCCCGAAGAAGTTGGGCCCGAAATGAAGGTGCCATTTTCGCTATTAAGAGAGCGATGCAGACGCAACCTTTATTAAAAGTTACCATCCCTAATATAGTTGATGATGGATTGTTAGAATTTTAGATTATTGGACTGACTTAGACAAGATAATCATGATTAATTTCGAATCTAACAATCTAAGATCCGAGACCGAAGGTCGAACAGAGCGAAGCTAAGCCTAAAATCTAAAAAAAAACAAATATGAAATCAATTAAAATTTTACCGTTACTCCTACTCTTTGTTCTCGCATCGTGTAGTTCCATCAAAGTGAATTCCGATTATGACAAGCAAGTAGATTTTGCACCTTATAAAACTTATGCTTTTCACAAAACCGGAATTGACAAAGCCGAGATTTCCGATTTGGATAAAAAACGAATTCTTCGCTCTATTGACGAAACCATGGAAGCCAAAGGATTTTCTAAAAGCGAAACACCAGACTTATTAGTTTCTTTTTTTACTAAGGAAAGAGAAGAAGTTAATGTAAACCAATTCAATGCCGGCTGGGGTTATGGCTGGGGCTGGGGTTGGAATCCTTACTTGTGGGGCGGAAACACTTCTGTATCGAGACACACCGAAGGAACACTTTACATCGATATTATTGATGCCAAGAAAAAAGAACTGATTTGGCAAGGTGAAGGCGAGGGTGTTTTAACCAAAGACACCAATAAAAAAGACGAAGTGATTAAGGAGTTTGTGACTAAAATATTAGAGCAATATCCACCGCAGAAAAAGTAGGCAGTGTTCAATATTCAGTTGGCAGATTAAGCTATAAACCGTAACCAAGACGTTACGGTTTTTTTATTACGACAGATTTTCCTAGCCCGGATTGCAATGGCATCCTTTTTCTTTGCAAAAGAAAAAGATATAATGGAAAGCCGGATTAAGCTCCTAAAAATATTGCTGTTCAAAGTTTTTTATGATTTTTATCACACTTGTTTGTCCTAAGATTTGTAAATTTACGAACACAACAAAACCAGATTTATGGAAGCCCATTTTGAAAGCAACCCTTTGATTGACAGATTACCAAAGCACTTGAAACAGTTTATCAAACCGCAAGATTATGACGATTACACTCCGATTAATCAGGCTGTTTGGCGTTATGTGATGCGTAAAAATGTAGATTATCTTTCAAAAGTTGCCCATGAATCTTATTTAGAAGGCTTGAAAAAAACCGGTTTGGAAGTGGATAATATTCCGAACATGTATGGCATGAATCGTATTTTGAAAGAAATCGGTTGGGCTGCCGTAGCTGTGGACGGATTTATTCCACCCAATGCATTTATGGAATTTCAAGCGTATAACGTTTTGGTGATTGCTTCAGACATTCGTCAACTAGAACACATCGAATATACTCCGGCTCCGGACATCATTCACGAAGGCGCGGGTCACGCTCCTATTATTGCCAATCCGGAATACGCGGAATATTTGCGTCGTTTTGGGGAAATTGGTTGTAAAGCCATTTCGTCTTCGCGCGATTATGAAATGTATGAAGCGATTCGTTTATTATCTATCCTAAAAGAAGCGGAAGGAACACCTGCCAGCGACATAAAGAAAGCCGAAGACCAAGTCGAGTTTCTGCAAAATAACATGGGAGAACTCTCTGAAATGTCCCGCATCAGAAACCTGCATTGGTGGACTGTAGAATATGGCTTAATCGGAACGGTTGATAACCCAAAAATTTATGGTGCCGGTTTGCTTTCCTCGATAGGCGAAAGTGCTTGGTGCATGACAGACAATGTCACCAAAATCCCTTATGATATTTCGGCAGCAGACCAAAGTTTTGACATTACTAAACCGCAACCACAGTTGTATGTAACGCCTGATTTTGCTGAATTAAGTTTGGTTTTGGAAGAGTTTGCTAACACGATGGCATTGCGTACCGGAGGTTTATCTGGTATTCAAAAATTGATTAATTCCAAGTCATTAGGAACGATTGAATTGAGTACCGGAATTCAGATTTCAGGTTTGTTTACCAATGTTATTGAACATGAAGGAAAACCGGTTTATGTGCAAACTAACGGCAAAACTGCTTTGTCCTATCGTGAAAAAGAATTAGTAGGCCACGGCACACAATACCACGCGGAAGGTTTTGGTTCTCCAATTGGAAAACTAAAAGGCATCAACTTGGCGATTGAAGATATGAGCCCAAGAGATTTAAGAGCTTATGACATTTATGAAGCCGAAAAAGTGACTTTAGAATTTGAAGGCAACATTACCGTTACCGGAGAAATTATTACCGGTTCAAGAAACCTTCAAGGCGAAATCATCATCATTAGTTTTAAAAATTGTACTGTAACACACAACGATATTGTTTTATTCCAACCTGAATGGGGTGTTTATGATATGGCTGTAGGCAAAAAAGTAACTTCTGCTTTTTCAGGTCCGGCTGATGTGAATAGTTTTGACATGGTTAATCATGTACCTTCAAGTCATACTATTAAAGCTAAAAAATCGCCTGAAAGGGAAGAATTAGAAGGCTTATACCTCAACATCAGAAACATTCGCGAAGGAAAACCTGCGGTAATTTCAATCGAAAAAACATTTGATATTCTAAAAGAAAAGCATCCTAATGATTGGTTACTTGGTGTTGAAATTGCAGAATTTTGCGATAAAACCAATAATACTACTTTACTTCATGATGTGTTAGTACAACTCGAAAAAGTAAAACAAAATCGTCCAGAAATTGCCCATTTAATCTCGGGCGGACTGGGGCTTTTTTTAGAAAAAGTAAGTTTACAGCACTAATGTAACCTTTGTTACTGCGAAACAAATCTCAACCAAATACCTTTGCTGAAAAAATTACAATATGGGACTATTAAGCATGTTTGGTTTAGGAAGCAAATCAGAAAGTATTCAAGATTTTGTAAACAAAGCCGCTGTTATTATTGATGTAAGAACCGTTGGTGAATTTCGTGACGGACACATCAAAGGATCTAAAAACATTCCGTTAGACACTATTAACGGTAAATTAAACGAAATCAAAAAATTAGACAAACCGGTCATTGTTTGTTGTCGCTCCGGAATGCGCAGTGCACAAGCAGTTTCAATCTTAAAATCTGTCGGCGTTGAAGTAATTAATGGTGGTGGTTGGCAAAGTTTGGAAAATAAGTTATAAAAAAAGCCACCTTTACAGGTGGCTTTTCCATTTAAATTATTAATTATTTTTTAATCACTTTAACGGTTTTGACATTATCGTCTATTGTTATTCTGATTAAATAGGTACCACTAGCCAGTCTTGACATATCGATTTGACTTTCAGTAGCATTGTTAAACTTGGCGTCAACTAATTGACCAAGTAGATTCACCACTTCAACTTTAGCTATAATACCTGTAAAAGAGATGTTTAAGACATCAACAACAGGATTAGGATAAACCTTTAAATTATTCGCTTCAAATTCTTCTCTTCCCAAACAACCACCTAAAGTCATCGTAACAGCAATTCTAGTTGGACTTTCGCAAGCACCTACCGTTTGCGAACCATAATAAACTGTTCCCGAAACTAATGGTGTTCCTGATGAAACAACATTACCATTTGAAGGCGCATCGTACCAAATGACGTTGGCACCAACAACATTGATTAACCCTACTGTTTCACCTGCACAGAATGTTTGATTTGCCAATCCTGTCGGAGCATCAGTTGGAACAATCGAAGCGGTAACTGCCACTCGTGATGATGTACAAGTTCCATTCGTTGCTTCTACATAATAATTTGTAGAAACAGAGATACTTGGTGTGGTAAAGCTAGTACCTGTTCCTACCAAATTCCCTAATGTTGGTGCATCATACCAATTTAAAGTTCCTAAATTAGCAGTTGCATTCAAGGTCAAAGTTCCTGTATCACATCTGCTTCCCGGAGTTGTTGATGTTATTGTTGCCACAATATAAACAGTAGCTGTCACAGTAGTTCGCGCAGAAGCACAAGTGCCATTTACTACTTCAACATAATAAGGTGTTGTCATGCCTAAAACAGGAGTAGTAAAACTTCCACCTGTAGCAACTAGTGTACCGCCAGTTGGAGCATTATACCAATTTATTGTTCCGACATTTGCCGTTGCTTGTAATGTTACTGAACCATTTCCACATCTACTTGCCGGAATGGTCGAAAGTAATATTGGCTGTTCATTTACAGTGGCAGTAACCGCAGTTCTAACCAAAGAAGTGCAACTCGCATTAATGGCTTCCGCATAATAATTTGTCGTCACAGATAAACTTGGTGTGGTAAAATTTGAACCTGTTCCTACTAAGTTTCCTAATGTTGGCGCATCATACCAATTAACTGTTCCCGAAGAAAAAGTAGCCGATAACGTTACCGAACCATTGCCACATCGTGAAGCCGGAGTTGAAGATGTATTTGTAGGTCTGTTGGTCACTGTTACTTCCACCGCCGTTCTTCCTGATGAACAATTTCCATTAATGGCCTGCGCATAATAAGTAGCAGTAGCTCCCAAACTTCCCAAAGAATAATTACTACCGGTTGCCAATAACGTTCCTCCCGCAGGTAAATTATACCAGTTTACAGTTCCTGCACTTGCTGTAGCAACAATTGTAAATGAGTCGCCACTACAAATACTCATTGGAGTTGTTGACGTAATCGTTGGACTGTTATTAACTGTGGCAACAACCAAAGTTCTTGCAGAAGAACAAAGACCATTTACCGCTTCCACATAATAATTTGTTGTTGCAGCTATACTAGGAGTCGTAAATGAATTTCCGGTGCCAACTAATGTTCCTAATGTTGGTGCATTGTACCAATTTAAAGCCCCAACACTTGCGCTTGCTTGTAGAGTTACTGTACCGGCATCACATCGGCTGTTAGGTGTAGTGGAAATAATAATTGGCGTAGCATTTACTGTTGCTGTGACTGCTGTTCTTACAGAATTACAGATACCCGAAGTAGTTTCAACATAATAAATAGTAGTTGCTGAAATACTTGGCGTTATAAAAGTGGTTCCGGTTCCAACTAAATTTCCTAATGTAGGTGCATCATACCAATTTAAGGTTCCACCAGAAGCTGTTGCTTGCAATGTTAAAGTTCCTGAATCACATCTACTCGCTGGTGTTGTTGAAGTTACGCTTGGAACCGAATTAATCGTAGCTGTAACTGCAGTTCTTGGCGATGTACAGAAACCATTCGTCACTTCAACATAATAAATTGTTGTTGTAGTGAGGCCAACTAAATTCAACGTGTCACCTGTGGAAAGCAGGGTTCCGTTTGTTGGTAAATCATACCATCTTATGGTTCCTGTTGTTGCTGTAGCAGTTAACGAAATATTACCTGTTCCACATCTGGCGGCAGGGGTTGTAGCAGTCAATGAAGGAGTAGAATTTACCGTTGCAGTAACTGAAACTCTTGTTGACGTACAAGAACCAACCACTGATTCTACATAATAAATGGTAGTGGTTGAAATACTCGGCGTGGTAAAACTTGTGCCTGTTCCTACTAAGTTACCTAATGTTGGTGCATCATACCAATTTAAGGTTCCTATCGTAGCCGTTGCTTGTAAAGTTACTGTACCGGCATCACATCTACTCACTGGAGTTGTAGTACTAATTACAGGAACAGCAGTTACTGTTATATAATTAGTAAAAGTAACGTTGTCACCGCCATTGTAATTGGTAGCAGTAAATGTTACTGCATAAGTCCCTGCAGTGCTGTATGTAACCGTTGGATTTTGTGCTGTTGATGTTGCTGGTGTTCCACCTTCAAAAATCCAACTCCACACAAATGGTATATTCGTAGAGGTATCTGTAAACGTTACGGATTGACCTACGCACAAAGCCGTTGTAGAAGCAGTAAAACTTGCTACTGGCGGTTGTGTTGGGCAAATTGGTGCCGTAACATCCATAGTGTAGCCATCGCCTTCTCCTCCAAAATAAGCATAGAAATGTGGGGGAAATGCACAAACTGAATTCTCTATAGTTTCTACTCCGGCACCATCATTATCACCTCCCATGTAGGCATAGAAAGAAGGCGGAATTCCACAGGCAATTGCGCTTAATTCTTCTGTTCCTGCACCATCATTAATCCCACCCATATAGGCATATTGAGATGGCGCAGTTCCACACGCTGTTGTACTTAATTCTTCAACACCTGAACCATCATTAATTCCTCCTAAATAGGCATAAAAATGCGCTGGAATTGAACAACTGGCTCCACTTAACTCATTAATTGTAGCTCCGCCGGAGTTTCCTCCGTTATATTGAGCAAATGTGTTAAACTGTGTCAAAAGAAATGTTAAGCAAACAACTAAATATATTTTTGTTGTTTTCATCTAATTTGATTTTAAATTATTATAATTCATTTTATTACATTTCAGAAATCGAAATGCACATCAAATCAGAATGTTATCTTACGCCACGTCCGCCATAAGTATAATTTCTGGCAGCATTTGTAGTACTGGCATAAGTTCTATCAGAAGTTCTAACATTAGTTGCCACATTAACATAATCTCCTCCTCTTTGTCCTATACCCGTTGCTGTTGTAACTGAAGGCCAAGTTGCCTGATTAGCATCTCCTATTGAAGTTAAAGTTCCGTCTCCAAGTGTTCCATTAAAAGCAGTTCCAGATGCATTAGCAACACATACTGTTCTCTCAACAACATTTCCTCCCATTTCCATTGCTCCATAATAAGAAGCACCTGCGGAAGATCGCCCAGAAGAAGCAGTTGCAAAAACACCCACTTTCAATGGACCATACGCTCCACTTGAAGTTCCTAAAGCGTGAGCACATCTTCCATTCAAAACAGTATTTGCCATTTCATTTGGCTGCAATGGATTAATAACTGTAGTACTGTAATAAGGATTAATGTTAGTATCTCCCCATGGATATTCACCAGACACACGAGGTGTTATACCACGGCAAATTTTTTCAAATTCCAACTCTGTCATTGGTCTTAAAGCCGACCAATCTAAATAAGCTGCTAAATCTGCCCAGCTCAAATTGTTCATGGCTACACTTTGTCCATCATTATTATTGTTGACCACATTAGCAGTGGCATCACAAGCAAAAATAGCCGGAATTGCAGCATTATTCCCTGGTGTTTCAATTACGATTCCGTTTCGGTAAGCATAACTACCAAAAGCAACATACGTTCCCGCCACACTCGTTGGATCTGAGGTAACTCTTGACTGTTGTTGCGCAAAAGTTAATGAGTTTAAAAATTCAACATATTGTAATTGAGAGATTTCATATTTCATCACATAAAATGAATTATATCCCATTGGAAAAGTTGCCGGCACTGGTGGTCCGCCACCTCCGATTACTGAAGAAGTTACTCCCGCAGATTGAGTAGTAGCCGTAACACTTATACTGTTAAATGTTGCTACACTCAAACCATCTCCAATTTCGAAAGCACTTTGAGGTACATTTACCATTTCAATTCCAAAAACTTTGTAGTTATATGTTCCTGCCGGAATAGTCATTTTTAATGTAATACTTGTTGCAGAAACATTACCGCCACCGATAGCACTTCTTCTAATGAAAACGCCTTTTCCGTCAGTTACTGGATCTACTTGCAACGGCGAAGCTGCCGAATGATCCCCTGCAACCGAACTTAAACCTGCATGCGCCCACAAACGTGTGTTACAATCCTGAAATTTGACAAATACCCATACGGCATCCCAATTAGCCGGAGCAACACTGGCATTCCAACTGTTTTCCCAACTGATATTGAAAGTAATATTTGAACCCGAAACGGACGTTCCCGTAATCTCGACGTTATTTGCTTTACTATTGAATGCCAATAAAAAAAATAGTGCCGTAACCATTTTCGAAAAATAATTTTTTGATTTCATTGTATTTATATTTTTATGTTATGAGACAAATCTACCTTGCCTTTAAACAAAAAAAAATACGACAGTTGCCGTATTTTAAGAAAAATATTCTTTCAATTTACTTTAAATCAAATTGTTGTTCTTGGCTTTTTGAATCGCTTCGAGTTTATTATGCACCTGCAATTTGGTATAAATATTCTCAATATGCTTTCTAACGGTTGATGGTGAAAGATAAAGATTGTCGGCAATAACATTGTAGTTTAATCCTTTGCTGAGTTGTTCTAAAACCTCAACTTCTCTTGTGGTTAATTTAATTTCTTGTTCCGATTTTTGTTCAAAATCAACCGGATTTCTTAGTAATTTCAATGTTTTCAAAGCAATGGAAGGATTCATAGCGGCGCCACCATTTAAGGTTTCTATAATGCCTTGATGTAATTCTTTCGGATTGACTTCTTTGAGCAAATAACCGTCTGCTCCGGCTTTGATGGCATTGAAAATATTTTCATCGTTATCAAAAACCGTCAGCATAATGATTTTAATTTGAGGGTATTTGGTTTTGATGATTTTGGTAGCTTCGATTCCGTTACAAACAGGCATTTCGATATCCATCAAAATCAAATCGATGCATTTATTGGCCTCTAATTTTTTCTGCAAATCATTGCCGTCGATGGCCGTAAATTTTAAAATCAAATCGTCAAAAAAAGATAGCTTTTCAGCAACTGCTTTTTGTAAAAAAACATTATCGTCTACTATGGCTATTCTTGTTGACATGGCTTGAAATTGTATAACAAATTTGGTTATTTTTTTTCAAGTAACATACTGATTTGCAAAAAAAGTCCTTTTCAAACCAGTGATTTAGCTTGAATAAATCCCAGAATGAAAAGGACAACAATAAAAACAACCTAAGTGTTTTTTTCTTTGAAAAATCAATACCACTTGATTAGTCAAATTTGACCAATTAAAAGGATAAAAAAAATACGTCAAATGACGTATTTATCTTAGACCGTTGGATTCGGAATTTAATGCTTTTCCAACTTTATACTTATAGCTGTTCCTTTATCTACACTTGATTTTATATCAAATAAACCACCGATATCAGCAATGCGTTTTCGCATATTATTGATGCCGTTTCCGAATTCTGTGTTTCCTATCTCAAAGCCTTTTCCGTCATCTATTATAGTAATTAAAACATCTATTTCAGTTGGTTGAATGCTTATAGCAATACTTCTTGCATTCGCATACTTGATACTATTGTTAATGGCTTCTTGAATCGTTCTGTACAAATTCATTCCTTCAACAGAAGTGAATTTTATTTTTTTTAGTGAGTGATTAACTTCAAAATTGAATTTAATATTTTCCTTTGCTTCTTGTGCTTTGTCAATAAAATTATGGATTCTGGCTTGTAAATCTTCAAAAGTGATTTCGCTCTTGTTCATTGCCCAAATCGTATCTCGTAGCTCAATAATCGTCGATTTTGCAAAATTACTAATACCGGAAAGTTTCGAATCCAGCTTGTCATTTTGAATATCAAAAGCATATTTAATATTGTCGACAGAGGAAATAATAAAAGTCAATTGCGACCCAATATTATCATGCAAATCTCTGGAAATATCAAGACGCTGTTCTTGTAATTTGTTTTGGGTTTCAATTTTGGCTATTGCCGATTTGAGTTCAAATTCTTGTTCTTGTTGTTTGTTTTTGAGCTTTTGTTGGCGATAAACCAAATAAACAATGATTAATAATGCCAATGAAATTAAGCCTAAAATCAAAAACTGGGTTTCTTTTTTTCTGATTTCCAATTCACGCGTAGCAATTTCGGCTTTTGATTTTTGGAGTAATCTTTCTTTCTTTTCGGTTTGGTATTTGGTTTCTAATTCGGTCGTTTGTTTTTCGACTTTACTGAGTAATAATTGTTCATTTAAAACCGCCAATTTGTCCAAATAATAGTCAACGCTGTCGGGTTTGTTTAAATAAGCATAAACAGTGATTAAAGATTTGTAGTTCTTCTGTAGTTTTTCGTTGTGATTGGTTTGCTCAAAAAATGGTTTGGTGGTCAATAACAACTTTTTGGCTTTCTCATATTTTTTGTTCCTGGCAAATTCTAGAGCCAAATTCAAATCGAAATTGGCTTTGTCTAAATTGGAATTGAGTTCTTCTCTGACTTCTTTTGACTTTTGATAGAGTGCCAAAGCATCTTTAGACTTTTTTTGTTCCGATTTGATAGAAGCAATGTTGTTAAATCCACTCGAAATCCCTTTTTTGTTACCAACAGCCGTGCAAGCTTTTACACTTTTGTCATAAAACTTCAAGGCGTTAATCGTGTCTTGCATGTGCAAATAAACATTCCCGAGGTTCAAACAAGAAACACATAATTCTTCCTTGAAATCATTTTTTTCTTGGTACTGAATTACATCGCTGATGTATTGCAACGCTTTTGGATAGTTCTTTAATTTGAGATGAATCAGACCGATGTTGCCTTTGATAATACTCGTGTTTTTTTCGTCTTTTGTATTTTCAAAATAGGCTAAGGCTTCTAAAAAAGAAGTCATAGCTTGCTTATACTGATGTGTTTTTTCGTATATATTGGCTAAATTATTATTGATTTTAGCTAAGCCTTTCTGATCATTTCTGAGTTTTCTGATTTTGTATGCTGATAAATAATTGGTTTTCGAATTGACAAAATCACCTTTGATAAAATAAACCGCCCCTATATCGCTATAAACCTGTGCCATTAAGGTCGAATCATTTAATTTCTTAGATTCAACAGCTGCTTTTCCACCATAATGTAACGCAGAATCAATGTCGATTTTAGAATAATACCAAGTCAAATCAGAATAGATGGTTGCGGTTCTTTTGGCATCCGGATTGGCTTTTAAATCTTTCTTTAAACCATCAATAACATTTTGAGCATTTTGCGCCCTAACCGATATTGAAATCAGGAATAAAAAGAATAAAACCAAACCTTTTTCCATGTTCTTAAACTTATAATAATATGCTGATTTTGGTTCCTGAACTTGAGCTTTGCAGTTCGAATTTTCCATTGATTTCGGCGATTCGCTTTTGCATATTGAGCAAGCCATTTCCTTTTTCTGTGGTGTTTAAATCGAAGCCATTTCCGTTATCTTCAATGGTAATTTGGATTTTGTCCTCGGATTTTTTCACTTGAATTTCAATCTTTTCGGCATCGGCATATTTAATGCTGTTGTTGATGGCTTCCTGAATAGTTCGATAAATATTCATGCCTTCAATGGAAGTGAATTGGCGCTCTTTTAATTCGGCATCGACTACAAAATTGAATTGAATTTCGTTCTTTGCTTCTTTGGCTTTATCGATAAAATTGTGGATTCGAGTTTGCAAATCTTCGAAGGTGATTTGGCTTTTATTCATTGCCCAAATTGTATCACGAAGCTCTATAATGGTGGATTTGGCAAAATCGCTAATCCCGGAAAGTTTCTTGTCGAGTTTAGCATTTTGAATATCAAAAGCATATTTGATATTGTCTACCGAAGAAATGATGAACGTTAGTTGCGAACCAATATTATCGTGCAAATCTCTGGAAATTGTTAATCGTTGTTCTTGTAACTTGTTTTGGGTTTCAATTTTGGCTATCGCCGATTTGAGCTCAAACTCTTGCTCTTGCTGTTTGATTTTTAGCTTTTGTTGGCGATAAACTAAATAAATAATACACAACAAGGCCAATGAAATCAACCCAAGAATTAGGAATTGGGTGTTCTTATTTTTGATTTGCAATTCTCGTTCTCTAACTTGTGCTTTGGACTGTAAGAGCTGTTTTTCTTTTTTCTCATTTTGGTATTTGGCTTCCAGTTCAGAAAAGGTTTGGGCGCGTTCTATGTCAAAAACTGAATCCCTAATATTGATATAACGTTCTTGATCAAGAACGGCTTTAGACAAGTTATTTCTTTTCTTGTTGAATTGTGCTCTGTGGTAATAAAAATCTCTTAATTTCTCCGCATTTTTGCTTTTTTCAGCATATTCACGAGCCGTTTCAAATAATTTTTCTGCTCTATTAAAATCATCCAATTCATAGGCTATGGTTGCCAAATTAGTATAATTGGTTGCTCTTGTGTAATAATAATTTCCGTCTTTAATACCATTATTGATTTCAAAGTTCTTATCATTGATTTTAAGAGCTGTGCTAATCCATTTTTGAGCTTCTTTGTATTTTTTTTGCTTCAACAAAGTATTCCCGATATTATTGTAGGTTTCACCAATATGAAGAGTATCTTTTCCTTTATAGTATTTGAATACTTTTTTGTGGTAAAAAAGCGCACTATCAGGTTTGTTCCAATCATCAAAATTGATGGCGATAGCATTTAATGAATTGCTAATCATACTTGGGTCTTTCTTTTTTTGACTTTCCCAGTATTTTAAAGATTTTTTGCCATAGAAAATACCTTTTTCATAACTTTCAAAATCGTGATAGGTTAATGATAAATTGGCGTTAAAAAAAGCTATCCAGTTGTTCTTTTTTTCTTTTTCTGCTACTCTGATACCTTTGAGAGAATAATCTATTGCTTTGTCATACTGACCTTGCTTTCTGTATACTTTAGAGAGATTGTTGTAAAGTGTCAAAAGCGAATTTAAATCGCCATTTAGGAGAAGTTTCTCCGCTTTTAAACCATAAACTATCGAGCTGTCTAATTGGTTATAATCACAACAACGGGCATTTTTACAAAAATAGTATTGTGCTTCATCGGCTGTGTTTTTAATGCTTTTCTTGGCTACTTTAAAATAGTAGTCGGAGGAATCCTGAGAAGTAAATGCTTTGATCAGTATTTTTTGAATATCTTGAGCATTTGTCTCAAACGAAAACAGCAATGCAATGATTGTGAAGTAGTAAAATTTTTTCATCCGGAGATTGTATAGCATAAATGTATTAAAAATGTTAAAATTTTCAATGGCTAAATCTCTTTTTTTGGATACAAATCTTCCAAGAGTTGATAATTTAACTCGAAAACATTTTTGCTCAAAGCGACATTGACTTCTTTCATCTTTATTTTTAAATCATCTGAAAGTTGGAGCTGAATTGATTGCTTTTGGTGTTCACTATTTAATTCAATGATAAATTCCTCTAAAGGTTTTAGCTTAGATTGAAACTCATTTCGCTCTGAGAGCATCTTGTTTCTCAGATAGAAGATGAGCCCAATTTGAATTAAAAAAACGAGTATTAGAAAAAAAGTCATACTGAGTCGAATATAAATTTCAAAATTCGGTTAAAAAGAAGCCAAAAAAAATACGGCAAACGCCGTATTTTTATATAAGATGTTTCTATGAATTAGTTTTGGAAATTCACATTGAATGCCCCATTAGTCACTGCTTTCGTATCAGTTCCGTTTTGGTTTTTACCGGTAAAGTTGAATGTTCCTTTTACATTAGTATCGCTTATTTCACTGATGGTAATAGAACCTACTACACCTGAATCCTCATAAGGAGCTGCCCAAGTTGGCGAATTCATAGGATTACTTTGGTTAAGCTCTGTATAACTTGCAACAGCAGAAATAGCTGCATCATCGCTGATTTCAAAAGTTCCCGGCTGACCGTTAGTTCCGTTAAGAATCAATTGAATTGCCTTGCCCTGCGCTGTACTGCCTTGAACAATAATAGTGGTTGTTCCGCCTGCAACGATTTTTTGGGCAAAGGTTGCTACTTCCATAGAGCTGAAATTGGAACCCGCTACTTTGGCTTTTACTTGTCCTAACGATGCATTTCCACCTCCGCCACCGCCATCATCGCTTCCACTACATGCTGTTAATAAAGTAGCCAATGCCACTGTTAAAACGATTCCGAATTGTTTAATTGTTTTCATAATATTTAAAGTTAAAGGTTATTACTGCAAATTTTCACTTTTATCAAATGGCAAACAATAAGGCATTTGTCGTATTTAGTTAGTTTTCATCAAATTGGCTTTTGGAACACTTACATATTTTAAAACATTGGTTTCATTTTCACTAGAGATGAAATACAGCACTTCATTTTTTTCGTCATAAAAAGGCAATCCGTCAAAATCTGTGGTATTCACTTTACTACCAAGATTGATGGGTTCCGACCAATTTTTCCAAGTCTCATCTAATCGATAAGAAACAAAAATATCATAACTACCAAAAGTGCTGAATCCGTCGCTGCTAAACAACATCGTTTTGTTATCAGACAGCAATTGGCACATCCCTTCATCAGCCGCTGAATTGATTACTTTGCCCATATTTTGCAGTAAGCCATAAGTACCGTCTTCTTTTTGTTGTGCGAAATACAAATCGCTGGCGCCTTGAGAAAAATCGGTTTCAATACCCATAATTAAAATCTTTCTGTCAGCAGTTAGGAAAGCCTCTGCTGTTTCGTCATAATTGTTATAAGCTGTCACTTTTACTGGTTCCAAAGCTTCATAATTTCCATTATTGATTACAAACAATTCAAACCCGGTTTCTGTCGTACCTTTGGTATAGCGATTACCGCCTTTTAACAAATAATGAGTTCCAATAGATTTTACGTGATTATAACGTTCTCCGGTATTGAGCGAAGATTCAAGTTGCTTGTTAGCCCATTGTCCTGAAGTATTTCTGGTAAAAGAAAAAATCTCATTTTTCACCTCACTGATTCCGGTTACAAAAAGTTTTAATCCATCAAAAGACACCGATGGACTAGTGGGAACAATATCCGGTAATTGTAGTGTTTTGGCAGTTGATAAACTTTCAAAAGCCGCTGTAGTATTGACTGTAGGTTGAATTGGTGTTTCAGTATCGGAAATCCCGATAGCATCAACTTCTTTTTGTCCCGGTAACAAAGCAAAATTAAATTCCACGCGAACCGCCACAACACCTGAAACTGCTTCGTCTAGAATAGCATATTCTACTCCTGGATTAATAACATCCGGGCTTTCCTGAATCTTTCTTCTTTTGCGTTTGAAATAGTAGTTTCTGTCTGCCGGAATAGTCGCTTTGAACATTACCGTTTTATAATTGGGCCTTCTCGACCAAACACGTTTGTATTTTCCTGATCCGTCATCAACAGAAATACTTACAACACAACCTGCATTTAGATTCTCAAAAACAGCAACCTGTTTTACAGTCTGCGGCTTTTCGAAACCAACTTGCACCCATTCATAACCATCCAAAGCATTTTTGGGTGTCCAAGCATTTGGGCTACTGCCACCTTGAGGAAAAGCATCGGGCTTTCCTAAAATTCTTTTAATCCCATGCTGTTTACCTCCTAAATCTGATGAAAATTTAATTAGTTTATTGGCCCATTGCACTTGTTGCGCATTGGCAGAATAAAAGACTAATAAGAATGAATAAAGAAATAGTATTTTTTTCATAATGATTGTTATTTAAAATAGAAAGGACCGCAACGAATTGCAGTCCCAACCAACTTCCTCAAAAAACTCAATTGTTAACTTTAATTTTTTCTACTTTTTTTCCTTTAAAAGCGAAGATGAATTCACCATCATCTGAAATATCGATACCGGCGCCATATTTTGGGCTTCCGCCTTTACCCTTAGATTGAACAGAACCTTTGGTTTCTCCATTGGTCATGTCAATACCATAGATAATATTTTTGCTGTTTCTTTGATCTCTCAAATAGTAATTTCCTTCAATTTCATAGAAATAATCTACACCTCTTATCTTTTCTGTAGCATAAACTCTTGAACCGTCTTTTTTATTATAAGATGCCAATCCTTTTTCGGAAAGTACAACTACTTTATCTCCAAAATCGATAACATCAGTTGCTTTTCCAACTTTAGCATCGTTGTGTTTTACATCAAACAATTGATTTCCCGAAGCGATGTCATAGCCGTAAAACTCATCTCCGTCACCCACAAATAATGTTTTATCGTTTTCGAGAATAAAATCGGTAATACGTTTGTCAAATTTTTCAGAACGCCAAGCTGTTTTTCCGGTTTTGTCATCCAAACACAATACAGAGTTTTTTTGCGCTTTATAATCCCAATAGATATAAGGAACCCATTGTTTCATGGAACCACCACCAAAACCGCCAAGTGCCATTCCGGCTGAGAAGCCATTAGAAACTTCTTCTAATCTGAACTCCTGAACTTGGACTTTTCCACCAACTTGAACTAAAACTTTGTCTCCTGATTTATAAATATTCGGCATACAAAATGAACCCGTGATTTTCTCTGAAGCCCAAAGTAATTTTCCTGAAGCCAAATCGTGTTTTTCAACATACTTAGTTCGGTCTCTGGTTCCCAAGATTACAATGTAAACTGCATCGTCTGTAAACAAAGGATCCGCTATAGTTCTGTATATCTTAGAACGTTTTCCACCGCTGAACATTCCTCCTCCGGCGCCCTTCATGTCATTCTCATAAGTCACTTCCCAAAGTTTTTGTCCGTTATTGATGTTGTAAACCTGCAATCCATCTAAGTACATGTATAATTTATCCTCTTTAATCCATAAATCGACAATCGCTCTGCGAGTAACCAATTCTTTTTCGATAGTTCCGAGAAAAGTTGCATCCCAAAGAATATCTCCATTAGTAGCATTAATCTTTACCAATTGATTCTTAAAACCGGCAAATAAAGCACCAAGAGCGGTTGGTTTAAAATTAATCATGATGATTTCATTTCTTTTACCATCATAAATATATTTGCCGACACCACCTTTGAAACGATTGGTTTCCCAAACTTTTTCTCCTGTGTTGGCTTTAACCAAAATCACAGAAGCCTTTTGTGAAATTAAAAAAGCATCTAATTCGAAAATGTATTTAACCGTTTCCAATTCGCCTTCGTCAGAACCTTCTTTTGCAGCAGTTCCTTTAGGAATAAGATTTTGGTATTCTTCTGAATTCCATAGCTCTTTCCCAGTGGCAACATCAAGGACTGCAACCCTATCCGTTCCTAATTTTCTTTCGTCAAAGAGAAATAAATAACCGCCTTTCCCCTTGCCTTTGTGGATAATGTATTGGTAATCACATTTGTTGGTTTTATTGGTTGTGATTTTTTTGTAATCACCACTCCAAACTTGTTTTCCATTGACATCTAATACCGTAGCAGAATTATCATCTGTTGCTAAAACATATTCTCCTCCGTTTACAGCCACTGCTAACTGCGTCGCTTTGTTGTCAAATTCTGATTCCCAAACGGTACCAAAACTTCCCGATTTTTTTCCGGCTCCTTTGCCTTTCCCCATTAATTTACCAAACTGGGCGTTTGCCGGTAATGTGATGGCTAGAGAGAGCATCAGCATTACTAAAGTAATTTTCTTCATGACTTATTGTTTTTATTGTTAGGTGTTAAAATGTAATCGTGTAGCGAATTTTGTATCGTTGCTGCTTTTGCAATTTGAATTTGAATTTGTGATCTAAAATGTAGCCCGACATGAAATTGATAAAATCGATGTTCTTGATGTCGCTGTCTACTTTAAAGAAGGAAGAAACCTTTCCGTTTTGCACTACGCCAATATCTACGACCATTGTGCCTTTGACATCTGCGTATTTTTTGCTTTTCTTTTTTTGGAAATCGTCTGCTTGGAAAACCTCATCAATTTCCTTAGTCACGGTTTCAGTCACCGCTTCTTCATCTGTTAGTACCGGTTTTTGTGCCAATACATGTTGAGTAGACAACAGTAGAAATGTGAATACTAATAATGCCTTAATTGTTTTCATGGTTTTAGGTTGTTAAATACATAACAAACCTATTGCGAAATACTGAAGAAGGAAATACGGCAAATGTCGTATTTTGTTAAAATTGAAAGTGTGGAAATTGCGCTTGTAGCTTGATAATCTTTTGGTTAAGTGTTGCCAAAAAATGTTGATGACTTGCCGTGTTAGGATTAAAAGGGAGATGGGCTAATCCTTTTTGAATGTTACAAACTTCTTGCATGGTTTCGAAACAATCAGGTGCAACATAGTTTTCGAAAAAACGTATCCAAATATAATCAATCGCGGCTTGGCTTGGATGCAACATATCATCAGCATAGAATCGATAGTCACGAAGTTCGTCCATCATGATTTCGTAGCTAGGAAAGTAGCACTTCGACAAGCTCAGTGTGACATCTGTAAGAAGATTATGTATGGCGGTAATGAGATGCGCTTTGCTGCGTTGGTTTTCAGGGAAACCGTCTTTGATATGTCGTACCGGTGAAACGGTGAATATAAAACGACAATCGGGATTGACTTTTTGAATTAAGGAGATCGTATTCTGAATTGATTTCTGAATGATTTCAGGCGATAGGATTTCTTTGGTAAATTCTTTTTGCGGTACTTTATGACAGTTGGCTACAATTTCATTTGTCAGATTATGGCGGTAAACCCAAGAAGTTCCATAAGTAATGATGATGTGGCTCGCTTGAATTATTAGATGGTTAGATTGTTGGATTGTTAGATTTAGTCTTTCTAAGAACTCCTTTTTGTCAGGATGACTCAACTCTGAATGAACGTCATAGCAATGCCACAAATCGTTGTGAAAGAAAATATCAGCTTCGGTAAACAGTCGTTGATTCACTATACTTTCCACCAACTTCTCAACCGATACCGGATTGAAAATTATTCCAAATGGATTGGTTGTCATTTGGAATTTAAAATAATTGAACTTTTCTCCCATATTCTCGGCAAAGCACGATCCAAGAGACAATATCTTAGAGCTATAATCTATTGGATATTCATAAGCGGCAACAGGAACTTTGGTGGTGAAATTCATTTATTTTTGATTTGTTTACTTCGTCTGTTCGTTATCACTCGGGTCAAAAGTACAAAATCTGAATAAAAAAACCCTTTCATTGACAGTTGAAAGGGTTTTGGGTTTGATTATGGTGTTTGATCTAATTTATTTATAATATTCGAAATTGTAGTTGAAAGGTCCCGGAGAAGTTTCTGAAGAATATCTTGTCAAAGGATAATTATTTTCATCGTATACCAATTCGAAATCTACTTGCGAGCTTTGAACCGTTGCAAAATAAGTTGTTACTTTTTTAAGGTTTTTAGTAATTCCATATCTTCCATCGCTGTCGTAAGTATGTAATTTAATTTTATCCATTCCGGCTACATTGCGCATCGGGTTATTGGCTGCATCATACTCGAAGTCCATTGCTGTTTGTGACATTGAACCGGTAAATTCAATTCGTACGATATCATTATTTTCAATGAAGTACTTTTCACTAACTGCAGTAAGTGTTGTTTGGCTTTCCAAAGTTCCGGTATAATTTAAAGCATCAACCGTTCCATTTGAATTATAAGTGAATACCATTTTTGTAGCAGTACTGTTCTGTAAATTCAATTTAACAACTTGTTCCAATTGATTATTGGCGTTATAAGTAAAAACTGTACTGAAAGTATTTTGATTGCTACCGTTAAAAGTTTTAATCTCAGTAATTAATTCACCAGTGTAAAAGTATTTATCATAACCTGTTTGAATACCAGGCGTATGAATTTCGTAGTTCACCTTTGTCAACTTTCTTCCGCTGTAACTAAAATTATAGACTCCGTGATTGCCCATCACATCAGATTCCATCTTTTTTAGCAATACAACACTAGTATCCGGCTGATTTCCATTATCATCCGAAGAACATGAAGTAAACGTTAAAACTAAAAGGGAAACTAAAAGAATTTGTATAACTTTTTTCATAATTGCATTAGTAGTTTATCATATCAACTTGCTGGGGCTTTGTTAATACGGCTCAAATGTAAATAAGCACTTCCCAAACCAAAAAAACATTCGATATACTACTAAAATATCTGTTGTTTAGCACTTTTTGACCTATGATACCAATAAAAAAACCCTTTCATCTCAAAAATGAAAGGGTTTTAAAATGAGTATTTTAGGTGTTATTTCACAAAATCGATTGCTTTTTCTAATGCTTCTTTGATACCGTTTATATTTTTCCCTTTTCCGGAAGCAAAAAATGGTTGTCCTCCACCATTACCATCGATATATTTCCCTAAATCTTTGATAACCACATTGGCGTTTAAGCTTTTGTCAGCCACCAATTCCTTAGCAATATAACAATGAATGTTAGGTGCGTTATCTTCAATCGATGCTAAAACCACAAACGAATTTCCTTTTGAAGTTCCTAAGGCTTGCGCCAATTCTTTAGTGGAACTCATAGATAAATCGACTTGTTTTGCTAAAAAGTTAACACCATTGATTTCTTGAAATTGGGAAACTAAATCATTTTTCAGTCCTTCTATTTTTTCTTTTAACAACAACTCGATTTGCTTTTTCAATTTCGAGTTCTCATCTTGCAACGAAACGACAGCTTTGATGGTATCTTGGGGATTTTTCAAAGTTTCTTTGATGGTTACCAAGGCATTTTCTTGTTGTGTAAAGAAATCTTTAACGGCATCTCCCGTTATCGCTTCAATACGACGAATTCCCGCCGCAACTGCGCCTTCGGAAACGATTTTGAAATGCCAAATCTCGGCGGTATTTTTCACGTGAATTCCTCCACAAAGTTCTTTACTATCACCAAATTCAATCATGCGCACATTATCGCCATATTTTTCTCCAAATAAAGCCATCGCGCCTTTTGCCAAAGCTTCTTGAATTGGAATATTTCTGTATTCTGTTAATTGCAATTGGGCTTCAATTTGGGCATTTACGCTTGCTTCTACCTGACGTAATTCTTCATCACTAACTTTAGCAAAATGCGAAAAGTCGAAACGCAAATAGTTTGGATTCACCAACGATCCTTTTTGCTCCACATGCGTTCCTAAAATATTTCTCAAAGCCAAATGCATCAAATGCGTAGCCGAGTGATTTTTGGAGGTTGATGTTCTTAAATCGGTATTAACTTTCGCTACAAAAGCTCCGTTTATATTTTCCGGCAATTGCTTCGCGAAATGTAAAATCAGATTATTTTCTTTTTTGGTGTCAATAATATCAATGGTTTCATTGGCGGAAACTAATGTTCCTTTGTCACCAACTTGTCCACCGCCTTCCGGATAGAACGGCGTGTTGTCTAAAACGATTTGGTATAAAATACCGTCTTTTTTACTGTCCACTTTGCGGATGCGAGTGATTTTTACTTCGTTTTCTATTTGGTCATAACCAACGAAAGTTTCCACATTGCCCGGAATTAATACCGACCAATCTTCTGTCGAAACTTCTGAAGCGGCGCGTGAACGGTTTTTTTGTTCTTGCATAGACGCATCGAATTCACTTTCGTTAAACGACATGCCTTTTTCTTTCAGAATCAAAGCGGTTAAATCTCTCGGAAAACCGAAAGTATCATATAATTCAAAGGCTTTTGCACCCGAAACTTCCGTTCCTTTGGTTTGAGCCACTACATTTTCCAATAATTGTAAACCTTGGTCTAACGTTCTCAAGAAAGAAGCTTCTTCTTCACGAATTACATTGGTAACCAATTGTTGTTGCGATTTGATTTCCGGGAAGAACTCGCCCATTTGATTGGCCAAAACTTCCACCAATTTATTGATAAAAGGTTCTTTGGTATTTAAAAACGTAAAGCCATAACGAATCGCGCGGCGCAAAATTCTTCGGATTACATAACCCGCTCCGGTATTAGACGGCAATTGTCCATCAGCAATAGCGAAAGCTACGGCACGCACGTGATCCACAATTACACGAATGGCGATATTGGTTTTGTTTTGTTCTTCTGATATATTTTTGACTTCGTTGGAAGTGTATTTTAATCCTGTAATTTGTTCAATTTTAGCAATCAGTGGCGTAAAAACATCTGTGTCATAGTTCGACGTTACGTTTTGCATCGCCATACACAAACGCTCAAATCCCATTCCGGTATCTACGTGCTGTGCCGGAAGTTTTTCTAACGAACCATCGGCTTTGCGGTTGAATTCCATGAAAACGTTGTTCCAAATCTCGACTACTTGCGGATGATCGGCGTTTACCAAACTTCTACCTGAAACAGCTGCTCTTTCAGCATCGGTTCTTAAATCGATGTGGATTTCGGAACACGGACCACATGGTCCTTGGTCACCCATTTCCCAGAAGTTGTCTTTTTTGTTCCCCAAAATAATTCGGTCTTCGGGAACGTACTGTTTCCAAATGTCCCAAGCTTCTTGGTCGAATGCCACATTTTCGGCAGGATTGCCTTCAAATACGGAAACGTACAAACGGTCTTTGTCCAATTTCAAAACTTCAGTTAGAAATTCCCAAGCCCAATCGAGTGCTTCTTTTTTGAAGTAATCGCCGAATGACCAGTTACCCAACATTTCGAACATGGTGTGATGATACGTATCGAAACCTACATCTTCCAAATCGTTGTGTTTCCCTGACACACGAAGACATTTTTGCGTATCGGCTATACGTTTGCTTTTAGGCATGCCGTTTCCTAAAAAATATTCTTTGAACTGTGCCATACCCGAGTTGTTGAACATCAGGGTTGGATCGTCTTTCAGGACGATTGGAGCCGAAGGAACAATTAAATGTCCTTTGCTTTCAAAGAATTGTAAATACGCTTTTCGAATGTCTTGTGATTTCATTTTAGATTATTAGACTGTTAGATCTTTAGATTAATAGATTTAAGAAAATAGTTTACTTTTTAGCCCTGATTGAAGCAAGTATCCTTTTTTATTAATCGCATCTCGACTGCGCTCGATTTGACAAAAAGATACTGCGAAAAGCAGGAATAGCATTTACTAAAATGCCCGAACCATTCGCTCCTAATCCCTCGACTGAACTCAAGATGACAATTAATTTGAACTACTTCAAATTAAAATTTAGGGTTTGACTGAAACATTTGTTAAATTTGTTCGTATAACCATTGT
Organism: Flavobacterium sp. UBA7682; assembly: GCF_002482945.1. Classification (NCBI taxonomy): domain Bacteria; kingdom Pseudomonadati; phylum Bacteroidota; class Flavobacteriia; order Flavobacteriales; family Flavobacteriaceae; genus Flavobacterium; species Flavobacterium sp. UBA7682. The sequence goes on along the minus strand of NZ_DLGY01000046.1, from coordinate 186,556 downwards.
TTTCTTAAAACAAGCACAAAAATAGTATAAAATAAAAGATGGCGAAAAAAGTAAAGTATTATTTCGATACCGAAAGTTTGGCTTACCGAAAAATCAAGCCGAAATTATCCAAAAAACTGGGTTACATCGGTTTATTTTTACTCGCATCAGGATTATTTGGTTTTCTGTGTTTTGTGGTTTTATTGAATAGTTCCTATTTAGAAACTCCCAAAGACCGATTGCAAGCGCGTGAAATTGAAACGATGAAATTGCGTTATGCTATTTTGAATAAAAAGATAGACCAAGTTCAGGAAGTTTTAGCTGATGTTGAAGAAAGAGACAATAATATTTACCGCGCTTATTTTAATACGTCACCGATCCCTTCGGAACAACGAAAAGCTGGATTTGGTGGTGTGAATCGCTATAAGGAATTAGAAGGATTTGACAACTCAGAGTTAGTAGTGAATACTTCAAAAAGAGTGGATATCATTTCTAAAGAATTGGCAATTCAATCAAAATCATTAGATGAAATTTTGAAATTGGCCAAAGAGAAAAACAAATTACTTTCGGCGATTCCGGCGATACAACCGGTAAAGAATGAGCAAATGAAGCGAATTGCTTCCGGTTTTGGATACCGAAGCGACCCGTTTACCAAAGTACGTAAAATGCACGAAGGCATGGATTTCACGGCGAAAACCGGAACCCCTATTTTTGCTACCGGCGATGGTGTTGTTATTAATGCTGACAATTCGAAATCGGGTTTTGGTAATCATATTGAAATCAGTCACGGTTATGGGTATTTAACTTTATATGCGCATTTGAGTAAATACAAAGTCAAACGTGGACAACGAGTAAAGCGTGGTGACATCATTGGTTACGTTGGAAGTACAGGCCGAAGTGAAGCGCCACATTTGCATTATGAAGTACACAAAGACGGAAAAGTCGTCAACCCGATTAATTTTTATTACGGGAATATTTCGGCGGCAGAGTATACAGTTATTTCTAAATTGGCTAATCAGGAAAATCAATCACTGGATTAATTTAAAAAAGTGGTCAGTGATCAGTTTTTAGTGTTCAGTTAAAAAAATAAAACATATGCATATAGAGTTAAAAGAAGGAAAAAGATATTACAGCATTGGCGAAGTGGCCAAAGCTTTTAATGTGAATGCTTCGCTGATTCGTTTTTGGGACAAAGAATTTGATATTCTTAAACCCAAGAAAAATGCCAAAGGCAATCGGATGTTCACGCCCGAAGATGTAAAAAATCTGCAACTGATTTATCATTTGGTCAAAGAAAGAGGCTTTACGCTTGATGGTGCTAAAACACATTTGAAAGAAGGACAAAAGAAAACTTTGGACAAGTATGAAATCATCAGCAAACTGGAAACGGTGAAAGCGCAATTATTAAATATCAAGAACCAACTTTAGGTTTGGTTTTTGTAACAAACAAAAAGAATTAAAAACTAATAACAAACCTTAAATTAAAAACAAACATGGATTTTAAAAAATTTTTACCTTGGATTATTGGAGCAGTTGTAATTTTTGGAATTTACAGCTGGGTTAAAGGAATTAATAATACGGCAGTTGGTTACGAACAAACAATCAATGAATCTTGGGGTAACGTAAACACGGCATACCAAAGAAGAAATGATTTAATTGGCAATTTAGTTAACACTGTAAAAGGTGCTGCAGAGTTTGAAAAAGGAACTTTAACAGCAGTTATTGAAGCCAGAGCAAAAGCCACTTCTGTAAAAATTGATCCTACAAACATTACTCCGGAGCAGTTGGCCGCTTTTAACTCAGCCCAATCAGGCGTAACATCATCATTATCAAGATTATTGGTAACGGTTGAAGCTTATCCTGAATTAAAAGCCAATCAAAATTTCTTGAAATTACAAGACGAATTGGCAAGTACCGAAAACCAAATTTTAACGGCAAGAACACGTTTTAACGAAGCGGTTAAACCTTACAACACGCACATCAAAACATTCCCTAACAGCCTATTTGCAGGACTATTTGGCTTTAAAGAAAAAGCTTATTTCCAAGCTGTTGAAGGTGCTGAAAAACCGGTAGAAGTAAAATTCTAAAAAAATAAATCTAACACAGATTTCACCAATTAAGACAGATTGAAGTTTGCGGTAATTTGGAAATCTGATGTTTAAAAAACTAAACAATGTCTAAAGTAGAAGATTTTTTAACCAAAGAAGAAGAGCAAGAAATTGTTGAAGCTATTCGCGTGGCCGAAAAAAATACTTCCGGTGAAATTAGAGTACATATTGAAAAACACACTTCCATCGATCCTTTCGAGCGTGCGATGGAAGTTTTCCATCTGTTAAAAATGGATGAAACTGAGTTGAAAAATGGTGTCTTAATTTACTTGGCTGTCAAAGACAAACATTTTGTGATTTGTGGCGATAAGGGCATTAACGATTTGGTTCCGAATGATTTTTGGGATTGTACTCGTGATGTGATGACCAAAAACTTTAAAAAAGGACAATACAAACAAGGTTTAATTGACGGCATACTCAGAGCCGGAGAACAGCTTCAGAAATACTTTCCTTACCAAGATGGTGACACTGATGAATTATCAAACGAAATATCAAAAGGAGAATGAACTATAAAATAACTATTCCCGTTTTCCTTAAACTCATTGTTTGTCTTTTGGTTTCACAAATAGGTTTTGCACAATTTACGATACCTAAAAAACCTGATTTTCAAACTTCAGTATATGACTATGCTAAGCTATTAAGTCCTCAAGAAAAAATTCAATTAGAAGAAAATCTTGTTAGATATTCAGATTCTACTTCGACCCAAATTGTAGTTGTTACGATAGAAGATTTAAAAGGAGAAAGTATTGATGTAGTTTCCACCAATTGGGCACAAAATTGGGGTATTGGTCAAGCCAAAGAAGACAATGGTGTATTCATTTTAGTGTCAAAAAACAACAGAAAAATAAGTATTCGTCCGGGTTATGGATTAGAAGACAGACTCACCGCAGGAATTTGTGGTGAAATCATCAGAAATGTGATTACACCCGAGTTCAAAGCCGGCAGTTACTATAATGGTTTAAGTAAAGGTGCTGAGACTATTATAGAAGTTGTCAAGGGTAAATACAAAGGCGAAAGAAAAAAATCTAAGAAAGGAAGCCCGCCTATATTACCTATTATCATCATCGTTATCGTTATCATATTCATCATTGCCAAAAATAAAGGCAAAGGCGGTAGCGGTGGAAACTCGGGTAATCGTGGCGGTGGCTTTGACTTAGCCGACATAATTATCTTAAGCAGTCTTGGTCGCGGCGGTGGCGGATTTGGCGGCGGAAGTTTTGGTAGTGGCTCTTCCGGCGGTGGCGGATTTGGTGGTGGTTTTGGCGGCGGTGGATTCTCCGGCGGAGGCGCAAGCGGCGGTTGGTAGTTCATTCCTAGACCGCAGTTGCAGTCAGCAGATTTAATAACAAAAAACTCGGTCAAATTGACCGAGTTTTTTTATTTAATCCATAAACATCATTCCGCCTTCTTTTTTCTTTCCGCCAAACTTTTCGAGTTTATACGTTAGTGAGAACATTACGTAGCGCTTTAATACCGTGTTTTCTGCATCAACAATGGCTGTTGGGGAAATCGTACGGGTAGCATTTTGGTTTTGGTCTAATAAATCGTAGACTTTTACTTTGGCTAAGAATTGGTCTTTGAAAAAGTTGTAGCCTAAACTCACATTCCACAAATAAAAGTCTTTCTTAAATCCATCGGCAATGTTTGAATTATAACGGTAACCAAAATCACTTCCAATTACAAAATGCTTTGGGACATAAGAAGTGATTTCTAATTTGGCATTATGAGTAAAATTTTGTGCCTTATCAATTACATAATTTTCATAATCGGTACTATTCAAAGAATAGCTATAGTTTTGCGAAACCGTAATCAATTGGTCAATGCTCCAAGTCAGATTGACTTTTGGGTTAACTTGTAAACCTTTTGACTCAAATGCTACTGCATTGGTTAAACCTTTATTAGAATTGTAGTTAAAATTAATTCCCGCACCAAAACGCAAGGTTCTCTTTTCCTTTTTATAGGACTTATTCCAATTAAATCCTAAATAGGAATTGTATACCATATCCACATTTTGGTAAGTCGTTGTCGACTTAAAATTATCGTCAAAAATGGTTGAGGAAACCACGGCATCTCGACTCAAATCAAAGCCCGAATAAAGATAATAACCGGAACGTGACTGATAATCATAATCGTTAAAACTAAAGTACAAATTGTGTTTTTGTGTTGGTCGAAGATCATCATTACCTACAAAAGTGCTCAACGGATTTGACAAATTCTCAACTGGCAAAACTTGGTTCGCTTGTGGCAATTGCACGCCATAATCATAAAAAGAATAAATCGATTTTGATTTGCCCATACGGTGACTGATGTATCCTTTAACTCTTGGATAAACATAGTTTTTATTTCTATTGGTGGTCAATCCTAAATAGTTGGAACGAGCATCAAAAGTGACAAATTCAGGTCCGAAGTTGATTCTACCGTTGGTTTTAGATTTGCTGATAATCAATCCGGTTGAAGGAAAAAAAGTAGTTGCTTTTGACGATGTACCATTGGATTGCAAATCATTGAAATCATCATAATTTGCGCCGTCAAAATCAAAGGTATTCAAGTTGTTTTTAACGTTGCGATACGTTACTTCAGAGGTTAAACTCAGTCGAAGTGAATCGGTTAAAGGTTCGCCAAAACGTACTTCCAATTTTATAAAATCATTGTTGTCTTTTTCAAATCGATTCTGATTCCGGATATCATCCGGCGTGGCATCGGCAAAAAGCGTAGCCGAATTGGTATTGACAAAATCATCTCTTCTTTGAAATTCCGATTCAAAATTAACCGATAATCCGCGGTTTTTCTTTAAAAAACGTTTGCTGAAACTGGCTTCGGCGCCAAAAGAAGTAAATTCATTATCATTGTAATCTTCATTGGTACTGCTATTCAACTCATCAAAAGTTTCATTAGTCGTAATTTGATTTCTGGAAGATTTACTATAGCTTTTATTTCTTTGAAAACTTGGATTGACATAAATAGTCGACAAGGAATCTATTTTGATTTCAAAATCTAAATCGAGGTTATGCCCATTACTACCGTTTTTGGTGATAGTATTAGAATTGGTGAATGTTCTACCTTCCGGCAAAAGGTTGATTCTATTCGTTCGGTTGGCATTTTCAGTTTCGGCATTTGAAAAATAATAACTGCCGCTTTGGTCAATTTTTTTCAACCATTTGTCTTGATAATTTATTCCGACCATATTGGAACGAGTAATTCCGCGATTGCCACCAAATGACATATTGTTGATCCCAAAACTTCCGTCATCGTTATAATAAATCGAAGAATTTCTTCCACCGCCCATATTATCAAAAACCTCATCCATAGAGAATCCAATGGAATTGATGTTATTGGATGAAGCCAAGACACTTACTTTCTGTTCGCCTTTAAAATAATTGAGTAACAAACTGGATTCATACCGTTTGTCCGAACCATGTCCGGCGACAACTTTCCCGAAAAGACCTTTATTTTTGTCCTCTTGTATGGTAAGATTAATGGTTTTTTCTTGCGAACCCGAAGCTTCACCTGAAATTTCTTCCGATTTGGTTTTCGTATCAACGACTTGCACTTTATCAATAATTTCAGCCGGTAGATTTTGGGTGGCGATCTTACCATCTTTTCCAAAGAACGGTTTACCATTGACCAAAATATTATTGACTTCTTGACCATTGACTGTGATTTTACCTTCCGGTGTGATTTCAACTCCGGGTAATTGTTTGAGCAAGGCTTCAACATTGGCATCGGCACCCACTTTAAACGAAGCGGCATTGAACTCCAAAGTGTCCTTTTTAATTCTAATCGGTGGAATTTCAGATTTTATCACTACCTCGTTAAGAGCGTTTACCGCTTCTTTTAATTCGATAATTCCAAAATCTTTGTCAACCTCTAAAGAAACTTTGTCTTCTTTAAAATCCTGATAACTGACGTAAGAGATTTTAAGATAAACCGGCTTATCCGATTTTCTGATCTTAAAATTAAAACCACCTACTTTATTGGTAATGGTATAATCAACCACAGAAGAATCTTTGACTGAAGTCAAATAGACTGTTGCTGATTCGATAGGTAATTTGTTGGTTTCATCAACTACTTTTCCTTTGAGTGAAATTGTTGATTGTGCAAAAGTAATAGAAGTAATAAAAAAGGCTAAAACGAGGTAGAGAGATTTTGGCATAAAAAAATAGCTGTTATTAAGTTAGAAAGATTAATAACGGCTAAATTCTTATTTTAGTATGTGACGTGAAAATTTCTTACGAAAAATTTAACATTTTCAGATAATACTAACAGATTAGTGTTATCTGTAAACACTTGACTTTACTTTACTTTTCTCTGATGTAAATATCAATCGGTACGCCTGAGAAATCCCAGTTTTCTCGGATTTTATTTTCTAAGAAACGCTTGTATGGTTCTTTTACATATTGCGGCAAATTGGCAAAAAACACAAATTGTGGTGTTGGTGTTGGCAATTGCATACAATATTTGATTTTTACATATTTTCCTTTCAAGGCCGGCGGCGGATAAGCTTCAATCAATTTCAACATAAAGTCGTTGAATTTTGAGGTTGCAATACGCTGTTTTCTGTTTTCAAAAACTTTTACCGTTTCTTCCAAAGCTTTTAGCAAACGTTGTTTGGTTATTACCGAAGTAAAGATGATTGGCACATCGGTAAACGGTTGTAATTCTTCACGAATTTTGGCTTCGTAATCACGGGTTGACATGGTGTCTTTTTCTACCAAATCCCATTTGTTTACTAAGATGATAACGCCTTTTCTGTTTTTTTCGGCCAGCCAAAAAATACTTTGGTCTTGTCCTTCAAATCCACGAGTCGCATCAATCAAAAGAATACAAACATCAGAATGCTCAATCGCACGCACTGAACGCATTACGGAGTAAAATTCTAAATCTTCTTTTACTTTGGCTTTTCTACGAATTCCGGCGGTATCAACCAAGTTGAATTCGAAACCAAAACGGTTGTATCTGGTATCAATCGAATCACGAGTTGTTCCGGCGATATCGGTCACTACAAATCGGTCTTCACCGATTAACGCATTTATAAAAGATGATTTTCCGGCATTAGGACGACCTACCACACAAAATCTTGGCAAAGCTTCCTCTTCATCAGTAACTTCCGGTAACTCCGGCAATACTTCTACTAATTTGTCTAACAAATCTCCTGTTCCGCTTCCGCTGATACTGGCAATGGTAAAATATTCCCCTAAGCCTAAATTATAAAATTCGATAGCGTCTTTTTCACGCATCGCATTGTCTACTTTGTTTACAGCTAATAAGATTGGTTTGGTTACTTTTCGCAACAACTTAGCTACTTCGGCATCCATAGGCGTGATACCTTCTTCCACATCGACAACGAAAATAATCGCATCGGCTTCATCAATCGCCAATTCCACCTGACGGCGAATTTCACCTTCAAAAATATCATCCGAACCTTTGATATAACCACCTGTATCTATTACAGAAAACTCTTTTCCATTCCATTCGCTTTTACCGTAATTTCTATCACGAGTTACACCGCTAACCGAGTCGACGATAGCTTCTCTTCTTTTGATTAAACGGTTAAAAAAAGTCGATTTCCCAACATTTGGTCTTCCAACTATGGCTACAATATTGTTCATAATCATTTTAAATATGGTGCAAAGGTAGTATTAAAGAGCACAAATTCAATTATTTTATTACTTTTAGTATCGTATTAACATCCAAAAAATCGTTTTTATGGATACCCAACATGAGGTTAGACTTCGTCCACGGTTTTTTAAAGACCTCGAACAAAACATAGCTGTCGTCAGAGAGAAATTTGTCAATTACAGACAAAAGAACCAATCTACTGACTTCGTAATGAAAGTGAGAAACAACCACGTTCAGTTTACCTTTTCGGGTGAAAAAAAACACTATTGGTCGCCGCATTTAAGCGTAGAATTAGAGGAAAAAGAAGGTAATGAAAAAAACGCCACTCACATAAGAGGATTGTTTGGTCCGGATCAAACGCTTTGGACGATGTTTATGTTTTTGCATTTCATAGTCGCCGGTATTTTTACCTTATTTGGCATGTTTGCTTATTCTAATTACACGCTTAACGAACCCATGTTAATGGATTTCATCGTGATGTTTATCATGGTGATTGTTTGGTTTTTACTTTATGTTATTGCCCGACAGATTCGAGAAAAAGGTCATGAACAAATGGATGAACTCGAAGCCATCTTTTTGGACATCATCAAAGAGTAATTATTTTTGGTTGTACCCAAAACGACGCAACTGATACGCATTGCTTCTCCAGTCTTTGTTGACTTTTACATACAATTCGATATGAATTTGCTTGCCGAAGAACTTCTCTAAATCTTCACGAGATTGCATACCGACTTTCTTTAAAGCAGCGCCTTTGTGACCAATGATAATTCCTTTTTGAGTATCGCGTTCCACCATAATTACGGAGCGAATTCGGATGATTTTTTCATCTTCTAAGAATTCTTCGGTTTCGATTTCTACTGCGTATGGAATTTCTTTGTCGTAGTTCATTAAGATTTTCTCACGAATGGTTTCGTTTACAAAGAAACGTTCCGGCTTGTCCGTCAAAGCATCTTTAGGGTAATACGGTGGCGACACCGGAAGCAAGTCCAAAATTCTGGCGAATACTTCTTTAACATTAAAATTTTCTAAAGCAGAGATTGGAAAGATTTCTGCATTAGGCACTTTGGCTTTCCACAACTCAATTTGCTCTTCTAATTCTTCTTGGTTGGATTTGTCGATTTTATTCAACAGCAACAACACCGGAATTTTAGAATGAATTATTTTATTAAAAAAGTCTTCATCTTTTAATTCCTTCTCGCCTATTTCGACCATGTAAATCAACACATCAGCATCTTCGAAAGCCGATTTCACAAAGTCCATCATAGATTTCTGCATTTCATAAGCCGGTTTGATAATTCCGGGAGTATCTGAAAGCACCACTTGAAAATCTTCTCCGTTAACGATGCCTAAAATCCTGTGACGTGTAGTTTGAGCTTTGGAAGTTATGATGGATAATCTTTCCCCAACAAAAGCATTCATTAAGGTTGATTTTCCAACGTTTGGGTTACCGATTATGTTAACGAATCCGGCTTTATGTGACATGTAATTTGATTTAATTTTTGCAAAGGTAGTCATATCAGTCCAATAGAAGAAAAAAGATTTTTTTATCTTTTTTGTTGCAAGTGTTGATATTCGTTGTATATTTGCACTCGAAACATCGCGGGATAGAGCAGTAGGCAGCTCGTCGGGCTCATAACCCGAAGGTCACAGGTTCGAGTCCTGTTCCCGCTACGAAGAGAAGCCATTCTGAAAAGAGTGGCTTTCTTTTTTTATCAAAAGTATTCTTATGAACATGAAAAAAATTGTCGAGTACAGAGCGTTACTTGGTGTTACAAAGACAGCAACTCTTAAAGAGTTAAAGACCATTTACAGAAACAGCATGAAAGATTCACATCCGGATGCTATTACAGATGATGCTGAACGTCTGGCAGCAGAAGAAAAAAGTAAAGAAATCATTGCGGCTTATCATTTCTTGGTAAGTATAGCCCCTGAAACTTTGGAAAAAGACAAAGCTGAGTATACACGAATCACTACAAGCACTAACATTGCTGATTTTTATTATGAAAATAGTGTTTTGTATATTACTTTCTTAGACGGCAATTCTTTTGAATACTTTGGTGTTCTTAGACCTATTTACATTAAAATGGTAAACGCTGAATCACCAAGTCGTTTTGCCCGAAGACATATTTATAATGAATTCATTTACCGAAGCACTTCCAAACTAGTAGCTGCGGAATAAATCATAAAAAAAGGTCTCAAACAATAAGTTGAGACCTTTTTCTTCTTAATAAACCAACACAAAACATCTTATTCATCTGCAGCAAATGCTGAGTTTTTATCTATACTCACTTTTAAAGTAGTAGCAACACCTTGCTCATTGACCATCGTCATATTTAAAGTATCCAGTTTAGCTAAATTTCTTGAAACAAAACCGTTGAACATATTGTAAGAAATATTCATCTCTTTCAAGTTGTGTAGTTTTTCTAAATCGAAAGGTACTTGTCCGTCCATTTTGTTTTCAAATAAACTTAAGGTTTCTAAAGAAGAAAGGTTTGATACTTCTTTCTCTAATTTCCCAGTCAATTTATTACTGTTTAGTAACAACACTTTTAAAGATTTCAACTGGTAATAAGAAGTTGGAATCGCACCTTCGATTTCATTATTAAATAAAGAAAGCGTTTCAAGATTTGTTAAAGTTCCAATATTTACCGGCAAAACACCTGTCAGTCTGTTCATATGCATTTCGATTGATTTCAATTGAGAAGCATTACCTAATGTTTCCGGCAAAGCACCTGTTACTTTATTGAAAGCAACATTCAATTTAGTCAAACTTTTTAAATTACCTATAGATTCAGGTAAAACACCAGAAATATCATTTCTGAACAAATTTAAAACTTCTAGGGAAGTCAAATCACCTATTTCTGTTGGCAACTCTCCTACAAGGTTATTGTTCATTAATTTTATCCCTATAACTTTATCGTTTTTGATTTCAACACCGTACCAAGTTGTGGTTGGTGATTTTAAATCCCATTTGTTGGTCCATTGTGAACCTTTGGTCGCTTTGTATAATTTGATCAAAGCATTTTTTTCTGTTGAAGATATTTCGGCGAATACTGAGGTTGAAACCAAAAGCACAGCTAAACAAGTAAAAATAGATTTCATATCACTTAGATTTGAGGTTAATGACGACGTAAAACTATAAGAACTGTCGTTTAAAAACAAATATAATCGATGAAATGCACTTCATGTTTTAATTTTAATATACTTATCTTACAAATACTATTGAAATTTAACAATCCATCACAATTCCTTACAGAGGAAATGAGATTAAAAAATATTTTATACATTTGAAACACTAACCAATTAAAAACTAACATTATGCCATTTAATTTTTACGCAGTTTTTGTCTCAGCACTAGTTACACTTGTAGTTGGATTTGTATGGTACAACCCGAAAGTATTCGGAACCATTTGGATGAATGAAACCGGAATGACCGAAGAAAAAGCCAAACAATCCAATATGTTGAAAGTTTTCGGCTTGACTATTTTTTATTCCTTAATGTTGGCCTTTCTTATGCCGGCTTTGGTAGTTCATCAGCTTGGTGCACTAGGAATGATTGGCGGACCAGAATTTGTAACTACAGCAAAACCCTCTTACTCTGCTTTCTTAGCGGATTATGGTAATGAATTCAGAACTTTCAAACACGGTGCTTTACACGGCTTTATGTCGGGATTATTTTTAGCCTTGCCGATTACTGCCATAAACGGTTTATTCGAACAAAAATCATGGAAATACATTCTGGTAAATGCCGGTTATTGGATTGTATCGATGACGATTATGGGCGCTATCATCTGTGGCTGGAAATAGTTTAACATTTTATTATAAACCAATCGCTCTACATTTGTGGAGCGATTTTTTTTACTTTGGACACACATTCATTTAAGATTTACTCTTCTACTACTCAACTCCCAGATTCCTGGGACAAGGTTGCTCACGAAAATATTTTTTTGCAAACCCATTATTTAAAAGTGCTTGAAGATTCTGCACCTACAAACATGCAGTGTTTTTACATTGGTATTTATGAAAAGTCAGTACTTATTGGCGTGGCGCTGGCACAATATCTCAATTTGAACCAACTGGAATCGTTTGGCGAAAGAGATCAGTGTTTCAAAACTTATGCTCGGAATTTTGTCTTTAAAAATTTTGCTTCTCACGTTTTATTCTTAGGTAACAACATGATTACCGGGCAAAACGGTTATGAGTTCACTAAAGAAATCGATTTTAAAGATATTGGTGATTTACTATTAGAATGTGCCAATGCCATCACGAAATACTTTAAAGAGCAAAAAATCAAAATACACATTGTTTCCTTTAAAGACTTCTACCAACATTGTGCAGACGAATTAAAAAAACACCAGTTTTCAAATATATACGAGTTCAACACGCAACCTAATATGATTTTTGAGCTGAAGAATAATTGGCAAACCAATGAAGATTATATTGCCGCCTTTTCCAAAAAATACCGAGATCAATACAAACGCTCCCATAAAAAAGCGGAAGGAATTACGATTAAAGAATTGTCGTTGGAAGAAATAATTCAGAGCGAAAAACGCATCTACGAATTGTATCATCATGTTGCCAAAAATGCGCCCTTTAATACTTTTTTCTTGTCCAAAAATCATTTCTCCTCTTTTAAGAAACAATGTGGTGACCGATTTAAATTGGTTGGTTATTTTTTAAACGAAGAATTAATTGGATTTCACACACTGCTTTTGAATGGCAATGTGTTAGAAACTTATTTCTTAGGTTATGACAACCAAGTCCAAAAGGAAAAAATGCTGTATTTGAATATGCTGTACAACATGACCAAATTTGGTATTGAAAACCGATTTGAAAAAATTATCTTTGGAAGAACCGCATTAGAAATCAAGAGTTCTATTGGCGCCGAGCCTATTTTGATGTCGGGTTTTATTTATCACACTAATAAATGGGTGAATAAATTAATGCCTAAAATATTCCCACAATTAGAGCCTACTTTGGCTTGGCAACAGCGTCATCCTTTTAAATAAAGATTTTAAGGAATAGCCACTTTCATTTGAGAAGGCAAAATTCTAATGTCCAAATGGGTTTCTTCGCCTATATATTCGCCATCAATTTGAAAACTAACCGGAGAAGTTGTTGTAATAGTGGCTTTATCAGTAGAAATAATTTCAACATCTTCTAAATCTACGGGCATATTTCCAGTAATAATTTTTCCAAAAACCATTAAATCGAGATTTTTTAAAATTACAATCTCAAACTTTCCGTCATTCATTATACCGTTTGGATTTATGGTAACTCCGGTTCCGTATTTTTGAGAATTGGCTATTACAATCATTCTTGCCGTACATTCTGTTGTTTGATGATTGGCTGTAATTTTGACCGAAAAAGGCTCTTCCAACTCCGTTAAAGTCGTAATTATTTGTAAAGCGTAACCTAACTTTCCGCGTGTTGAACCGTTTTCATAGTTTCTCACCAATTCGGCATTCAAACCCAAATCGCTTAAATGAATACTTTTTCTTCCGTTTATAGAAATCATGTCCATTTCCATAAAATGATTGTGAAATGCCACCGCAAGATTTTCTTCCATAGTCGCAGGCAAATTCAAATCTACTGCCAATCCATTGGCTGAACCGGCCGGAAGAATTCCGAAAATTACATCTTGTTTTTCTAAAGCTTCGCCAACCATTTTGATAGTTCCATCGCCACCTGCAATTAAAATACGTTCCGGTTTGTGCAAATTATAAAGTGTTTTTATGACTTCGCCATCATTTTCACCAGACGTTTCATAAACTATAATCTCAACCTGAAACTCTTCGGCGAAAGCCAAAGTTTTATTCAAAATCTCACTTTTATCTACATCTCCAGAAATTGGATTTATCACTAAAATATACTTCTTCTTCATGGCCCTAAAGGGTATTCTCTAAATAATTTGTAATTTGTCAATCGAAACTCAAATGTAGACAATTAATGAAGCCCATTCTGAAATTATATCGCGGATATGCCAATGACCAAGAATTAATTGTCATGGGTCATGTTTTTAAACCTACTTCTAAAGAAGATTACGATTTTCAAAAGAAGAATTTTAAAAATGCCACTTCAGTAATCAAAATGTTTCGGATTAAAACACAAGCCAATGCAGATGTTTATCTCGAGCATAACGGAGAAAAAATCCATACCAAAACATTGGACGATGGTTATTTTAAATTTTGCATTCCGCTTACCGAAAAATCAGATTTTGGTTGGATAAATTATAGTGTAAGTATTTTTTATAATAACGAAGAAATCCAAGAAACCGCCAGTTTTATAAAACCTCATAAAGGAGATTACGGATTTATATCAGACATTGACGATACTTTTTTGGTGTCGCATACCAGAAATCCGTTAAAAAAATTATACATTTTGTTGTTTAAAAATGTTTATGACCGAAAAGTTTTTGAAGATGTCGCTGAACATTATCATGCCTTAAGTAATGCAGGAAAAAAAGACAAGACCGAAAAAAATGCCTTTTTTTATGTCTCGAGTAGTGAATGGAATTTGTATCGATTTATTACCCAATTTGCCGAAATCAATCAATTACCCAAAGCGGTATTGTTACTAAAAGACATTAAAACCAGTTTAACTGATTTATTCATAACCGGACGCGGCGATCACAACCATAAGTTTGAAAAAATCAAACACATTTTAGAATTTTATCCCAATTTGCAATACACGCTTTTGGGTGATGACTCGCAACACGACCCCTATTTGTATGAAAATATCTGCAAAATTTTCCCGGTAAATGTCAAAGCGGTTTACATCAGACAAACCGGAAGTTCCAAAAAAAAGAAAGCAGTTTTGGCCTTGAAAAACTTAGAAAGTCTAAATGTAAAAGTGTGTTATTTCAAGAAAAGTTCAGAGGCCATTGCGCATTCTAAAAGCATTGGTTTAATCTCTTAATTTGTAATTTACAACGAATCAATTTCGCCTTGCACAATTTCCCAATCTTCGAGTAGCTTGTCTAATTCTGCTTTCTTTTTGTTGTAAGCCGTGAAGAAATTTGCGTTTTCGATGTGTTTGTCATAATTGGAAGCCAATTCTTTGTCATCATTTTGAATGTCGATTTCGAGTTGTTTGATTTGACTTTCTATTTTGCTTAGACGATTTTGCAACGATTTGCTTTTCTTTTGGTCATCATAAGACAAGCTTTTGTTTTCTTTATTCGAATTGTTATTCACCACTACGTCTTTTTTCTCAATTTCACGCATGTTGGCTGCGTTACGCTGTTCTAAGAAATAGTTGATATCACCTAAATATTCTTTGATTTTTTGGTCTTTGAATTCGTAAACCAAATTCGACATGCCTTGAAGAAAATCCCTGTCGTGCGAAACTAACAGCAATGTGCCCTCATATTTCTGCAATGCGGCTTTCAAAACATTCTTCGATTTGATGTCTAAGTGGTTCGTTGGCTCATCCATCAGCAACACGTTGATGGGTTGCAATAATAGTTTACACAACGCCAAACGGTTTCTTTCGCCTCCGGAAAGCACTTTAACTTTCTTTTCAACATCATCTCCACGGAATAAAAATGAACCCAACATATCACGCACTTTCGAACGATTGGTATCCGTTGCGGCATTGGTCATGGTTTCTAACAACGTAATTTCCCCGTCTAAATATTCGGCTTGATTTTGGGCAAAATAACCAACTTGCACATTATGTCCCATTTTTATCGAACCTTGGTACTTGAATTCGTTTACAATGGCTTTGATGAAAGTCGATTTTCCTTGACCATTTTGTCCAACGAAAGCAATTTTACTACCTCTTTCCACCAAAAGCGAAATGTCTTTTAAAATCACTTTATCGCCATAGGCTTTGGTTACATGTTCGGCTTCAATCACAACTCTTCCCGGTGTCATGGAAACCGGAAACGAAATATTCATTACTGAATTGTCATCTTCATCGACTTCAATACGTTCTACTTTATCTAATTTTTTAATCAACGATTGCGCCATCGAAGCTTTAGAAGCTTTGGCACGGAATTTTTCGATTAGTTTTTCGGTTTCTTCAATTTTCTTGGCTTGATTTTTTTGGGTAGCCAATTGCTTTTCCCTAATTTCTTCACGCAATACTAAATATTGAGAATACGGTTTGTTGAAATCGTAAGCTTTCCCAAGGGAAATCTCGATAGTTCTGTTAGTTACATTATCTAAAAACATTTTATCGTGCGAAACGATTACGACTACGCCCGGAAAATTTCTTAAAAAACCTTCTAACCAAATGATACTTTCGATATCCAAGTGATTCGTCGGCTCATCTAGTAGAAGAATGTCGTTAGATTGCAATAACAATTTGGCCAATTCGATACGCATGCGCCATCCGCCCGAAAAAGTATCAGTTTGATTTTCGAAATCTTCTCTTTTAAAACCTAAGCCTAAAAGGATTTTTTCAGTATCGCCTACATAATTATAACCGCCAAGCAATTCAAAACGATGCGTGTAATCGGATAAATCTTCAATGATTTGAGCGTATTCCTCACTTTCATAATCGGTTCTGGTCACCAAAAGATGGTTGATCTTCTCTAACTTTTTCTCCACCACTTTTATGTCCACAAACGCTTCATAAGCTTCTTCTAATACAGTTCTTCCTTGTTCAAAATCGATATCCTGACGAAGAAAACCCATCTTTACTTCTTTCTCGGTAGCAATTTGGCCGCTATCAGGTTTGAAATCACCGGCTAAAATTTTGAGCATGGTCGATTTTCCGGCACCGTTTTTTCCCACTAATCCTACTCTATCACCTGAACCTAATCGAAAAGTTACCTCTTCAAAAAGATACGTACCACCAAACGAAACCGATAAATTGTGTATGTTTAACATAATGAATTGTTACAAAAGTTACAGGTAAAAAGATTTCTAAAAAGTACCTTTGTAAACCCGAAGCTAAAGTGTTTATACTAATAAAATTAAAATTTTTGCAAATGTTAAAAAAAGGATCCAAATTAAATAGCATTTTAACAGGAAGTTGTCCGAAATGTCAAGAAGAAAGCATGTATGTTGACCCAAATCCGTATAATCTGAAAAATATTTACAATATGCATGAAAATTGTAGCCATTGCGGATTACACTATCAAATTGAACCTTCCTTTTTTTATGGTGCGATGTATGTGAGTTATGCGCTAACGGTTGCCATCGGCGTTGCCGCTTTCATCATTGCAAAAGTATTTATTGGTTTAGATTTAATTGCTTCATTTATTGCTATTATAGTAGCTTTAATTGCATTGATGCCTATAACAGCAAGGCTGGCTCGAAATATTTACATCAATATTTTTGTGCATTTTGATAAGAATGCGGTTAAGAAGTAGGAGCGAATGGTTTGGGCATTTTTTGAGCAACCCTATTCCCGCTGTTCGTTATACTTCGTGCCACTGCCATCGGGGCTAATTAGGTTTTGTCTTGTGTGAAATCAATCATTCAAAACACTACTTTGCTAAACCATATCTTTTAATATCAGTAGTCTTATCCAAAGGCTTTCCGTTTTCGATATAATCATATAAATCCAAAGCCATCGCCGGCGCCAACATTACACCTCGTGTTCCTAATCCATTTAGAATGTGAATGTTTTTGTAAACATGATGAGAACCTAAAAGCGGCCTTCTGTCTTTTACGGTTGGTCGAACTCCCGCAAAATGATCGATAATTTCGAAGTTACAAGTCAGGATTTCTTTGATTCTATCGATGAGTTCTTGTTTACCTTCAGCTGTTGGCAAATCGGTTTTGTCTTCCCAGTTATAAGTGGCGCCAACTTTAAAAAGATTATTACCCAAAGGCAAAATAAAGACACTGGTATTGACAATGACATCCAAATCCAAATCAGGCGCTTTAATGATAAATAATTCACCTTTCGTTCCATCGAGTGGCAAATGTTTAAAAAATGGGTTAGCATGCATTCCAAAGCCTTCAGCAAATACAATGTGTTTGGCTTTTAGATTTTGGTACTGAATATATTCTTCAAGAACTTCCAAGTCTTTATATTCAAAAGCTTCTTTCCTAAATAAATTAAAACTATTCAAATAAGCGTGATACTGATTCAACAACACTTCTGTATCTATATAACCGGTATGTAAGACTTCGCCGTAACCAAAAGGAGAATCAATAGCGGAATATTTTTTAAAGACAATTTCCGTTGAGAGAAATGGCGCCAAATTAGATTTATCCGAAGCGGCGAACCAATTATTTTGCTCTTCAACAGAAAAGAATTTTCTGTAAATGGGTATTTTAAAATCGACTTGTGTATTTAGTTTAGTTTCTATTTTTTTATAAAACACTTCGGCTAAATTCAGTTGTTCATTAGCGTTCCAAACCTGACTGAATCTTTTAAGAATAACCGGATTGTATAAGCCGCCGGCTATTTTAGAAGAGTTTTGAGAATGGTTGTCAAAAACCACGAAAGATTTATTGTTTTGCATAAGTGTTTCTGCAAAAGCAATTCCGGCCAAACCTGAACCAACTATTATATAATCAAGCATAATGTTAAACTAAAAAAAACTCTCACCGTAAAGATGAGAGTTTTTATATTGTAATTAGAAATTTTTCTTAGTAATTCCACATATCAGACTCGAAACTACGAATCTTTTCTTTGATACGTTCTGATTCCAGAAGCTGCATTTGAGAATTCTCTTTCATGTATTGTTGAATTTCTCTGTCACCGTATACATTTTCTTCTTTATAAATCACCCCATTAAATCTGCGGGAATTCAATAAGTGGTCAAAGGTAATAGGCATGGCTGAATTCTTATCATTGAAAGCTTTAGCATCATGCAATATGTCTCTTACAGCAGGGAAATAAACCCAGAATAAATCAATAACATCTGCATTGTCATTTCCGGCATCTCTTGCCTCCGGAGTTACCGGACAAAGTGCCAACAATCTATATTTCAATTCACCTTGACGTTTGTCAAAATACCAATATCCTTTTATCTTGTAGCCAGAAATATAACTGGCATCCAATTCTTTTTTATTGATAAATTGAGGATCAAGTACTCTTTTACCTGACATGTAATCATCGTAATAATTATTAATTTCATCTTTCCCTGCATCAGTAGTATCAATGTAAGTAAATGAAGTCTCCATATCTTTGAAAGTCTTTTTAGCATTGAAATAATCATCTACATAAACCTCAGTTATCTTTCCGTTCTTGATGTTTTTAACAAGCACATCAAATAAAGACCTTCTCTCTTTACCCACAAACGCAGTATCGATAGGATAATACAAAGGAAAATTAATTCTTTCATCCACATCCACAAACTCCCAAATGGTTTTACCCATCAATACGTCTCTGTCGTGAACATAACCATAAGGCAATGGTTTGTCATTGTCAGAAATTAACTGGGCAGGCGTTTTCTTTCCAATCTCATCCGGAGTTTTGGAATTCAACAAATTTGACTGAGCAAAAGTTGAAGCACTTATTGCAACTGCAAAAACTACTGATAAAAGATTTTTAACTTTCATAATGTTTATAATATAAGTTATTTAAGTAGGTTTCTATCAACTTAAATTATTGTATTTCGTAAATTACCGGTGCTGCATCTTTAGGAACAATTCCTGATGCTCCAATAATTCTTGTTTTAATATCAAAGATAGATACCTGATCACCTTTGCTAGCTCTTGCCAATGCAGCTTTACATTGAGCATTCACTTTACTTCCACTAACGATGATAGCTGCTTGACCGGGAACTTTAAAGCTGAAACGAGTTACCTCATATTTCAAATCATACACAAAATCTTGAAGTTCAGCACTAACGGTAGAAACTTCTAAACGTGATTTAGCTCCTTTTTGAACACCAGTAACACCACCGATTGCACCGGCAGGTGCTGGAATGTTTTTAATTCTGAATACTTTTTTATCCGAAGCAGTGGTTCCATCAGGCATTTTTGCAGTAACAGAAACAACAACTTCTGTACCAGAACCAGGCTTTAAGTTATATTTTCCATTTCCTCCGGCTTTTGACAAACCGGTAGCAGAAGCATTAACATAATTATCTCCAATCCCTGCAAATGAAATAGTCATTGGGTTATCCAAACCTCTATATACTACGTTCATTTTATCAGCAGAAATATTAGCGGTTTTTGGGCGAGGTACAACCACATACTTTCCTTCAAACTTTAATGGCACCGGTTTACCGTCTTCCATGAATGAGAATGTACCGTTGATGGTTTTTTCTCCAACACCACCAGCTGTCATCGAGATGATTGCTTGTCCGTTTTCGATTTTACCCGGTCCTGAGAAACTAGTTGGAACAGTATTAGCATCATATTTACCTAATACTACTTTACCTTTTACTGTTTCACCTTCAAAGAATACATTTTTTTCTAAAACAACCATAGCTTGGAAGTTTTTCAAAGATGCAGCTTGAGCAATTGTGTTACCAATTAAAGCATTGAAGATATCTTGCTCAGTAGCCTGAACGTCATTTTGCATACTTGTTAACTTTGCAATAGACGCTATTGCCGGGAAACCTTCAAAGTGATAAGATAAATATTTCTTAGTAACACCTTCACTATCTTTTACATCACCTAAATTAAATTTCTCATTAATTTTATTAACGATGATTTGGTATTTTACATCATTACCGAAAACTGCGGTTACATCTTTTTTGTATTTTTCAATTTTGGCGATGATTTCGTTACCTTTTTTTGAATATCTGTCACCTTCAAACCAACTTTCATCGATGTAACCACCTTTGTCCATTGCTTCGTATGGTAATTTACCATCTTTTTCTCTTTCAAATTCTTTAGAAACATCATTTTTGATTGTTCCTAAATAATCATAAAGTTCTTTCGAAATAGCCTTAACTTGGTTTGCTTTGTCTAATGGTGCTTTAAAACGAGTTGGATCATCTTCCGCTTTTTGTTCTAAAGTTCCTAACAAACTGGTATTATATTCTTCAGAGAATTTATTTACTCCTTCAAATTTTTCGTTCATTAATCCAAAAGCAGTCAATACTTCTTTGGACATGTTTAATGCCAACATCGCGATGAAAACCAAATACATTAGGTTAATCATCTTCTGTCTAGGGGTTAATTTTCCTCCTGCCATTTTTTCTAATTAGTTATTGTTTTGTTAATAAATATAGTTCAAAAACTAATTATCCTTTGTTACTCATAGCAGATAACATACCACCGTATACATTGTTTAATGTAGACAAGTTAGATGTTAACGATTGCATTTGATCTTTTAATTTAAGGTTGTTTTCAGCAACTTCGTCGTTGATTTTTGCATTTCTTTCAGCACTTTGTAATTGTACTAAGTACAAACCATTCAAAGTTTCTAATTGAGTCGCTGCTTTAGTCATTTCTTCAGCATATTTTTTAGTTGAAGCAACAGAGTCAACAGTTGGAGAAATTGCTTTTGCAGCTCCTTCGAAATTTTTGATACTGTTTCCTAAGCTTTCCATTAATTGACCATCAATTTTTGCTTCTTTCAACATGTTATCCAATTTTTGAGACAATAAACCTTGAGCATCCTTTGGATCTTCTTTTTTCCCTCTTTCTTTTGCTTCTCCTCCTGCTAATTCAGGATATACCAATGACCAATCTAATTCATTATCTACCGGATCAAAAGCCGATAAACCGAAGATTAATGCCTCAACTGAAAGTCCAATAATAAGCATTTCACTTGCTCCGGTCCAGTGTTGTATTTTGAATAGTGCTCCGATGATTACAACCGCCGCTCCCATCCCGTAAGCGAAATTCATTGCTTTTTTGCTTAATAATGCCATAATAATAAAAATTTTAGTTAGTTAAGTTAAATATAATTAAGTTGGTTTTGAAATTACTTTCTAGGTGCTTTTCCGTTTTTGGTCACTTGAGTTCCCATATAATCTTGTACTGTTCTGAAGCCAATATAACTTCTGGCTGTGTCAGCATATTCGAAATCCCTGGTTCCATTCTCAAGGAAGTAATCAACATCTTTCCAAGATCCACCGCGAACCACTTTTCGCATGTTTTTGTTATCTTGTACTGTTGGATTCATGGAAGAAACATACTCATAGGCTGCTGCATCATAAGATGAGTCTGTCCATTCTGCAACGTTTCCTGCCATGTTATATAAATTGTAACCGTTTGGCTCGTATGATTTTGCTTCTACTGTATATAACGCTTGGTCAGCTGCATAATCTCCTCTGTTTGGTTTAAAGTTAGCCAAGAAACAACCTCTGTCATTTTTAGCATAAGGACCACCCCAAGGAAAAGTAGCAGATTCTAAACCACCTCTAGCTGCATA
This sequence comes from Flavobacterium sp. UBA7682, assembly GCF_002482945.1. NCBI lineage: Bacteria > Pseudomonadati > Bacteroidota > Flavobacteriia > Flavobacteriales > Flavobacteriaceae > Flavobacterium > Flavobacterium sp. UBA7682. The sequence goes on along the minus strand of NZ_DLGY01000046.1, from coordinate 164,609 downwards.
TTCCCATTCTGCTTCAGTAGGCAATCTGAAAGAATTGATCAAATCTGTTCTATTCTTTTTCTTTTTAGATTTGATATAAGAGTTTTTGTTTAGTGTTCTCCAAGCACAAAATGCTTTTGCTTGTTTCCAAGACACACCAACTACAGGATATTCTCCGTAGGCTTGGTGCCAGAAATAATCATTGTGCATTGGCTCATTATAAGAATACTCAAAATCTTTAATCCAAACCGTTGTATCAGGATAAACTTCTTGTTGTTCTGTTCTAATAAACGAACTTCTTTTCCCTACTTTAGCTTTTGCTGCAGCTTGAATATCCATCCAAGAATATCTGAACTTTAATTTTTTAACATCAACAGTCCTTAAACCGTTGAAAGACTCTGCTACTGGCAAATACATAGTATCCATAACCTCTGAGTAATACTCATCAGGATATTTACTAGTATCTTTTATCAATTTAACTTTTCTGTTTAATCTTCTTCCCGCATAAGGATCATCGTCAGTCCCAACACTGTAATAATTCTCATACATATACTTGTCGTAAGGCGTCATTTTCGCAGGATCAGCGTCATTGAAAGCAAAATCTCCAATACTTCCGGCAGTTTTACCTTTTCCTTTTCCACCTGATCCCGAAGTTTGCCCTACCTCATCTGCGAGTATAGCCAAACGAACCCTAATTGTAGAGTCTTTTACCCATTCCACAAACTGACGGTATTCGCTATTTGTGATTTCTGTTTCGTCCATATAAAATGCTCTAACAGTTACCGTTTTAGTTGGGGCGTCTTGTACATTGGCTAAATCGTCATCGGATTTACCCATAATGTATGCTCCACCCGGAATCAAAGTCATACCAAACGGCTTCTCAGGATGCCATTTCTTTCCTTTAACTCCTACTAACTCACCTTTGTCGCTTGATCGTCCACAGCTCGTTAATAAAGCTAAAACTGATGCGAATACAATGACCTTCTTCATATAAATTGGGGTTATTTGAATGTTTTATTTTTAAGGGCGTAAACCTATTTATTATTTTTCAAAAAAGCAATTAAATAATACTAAATTTTATTATGCTTGCCTCTTATGTATAATTTGACTTTTCAAAAATAGAATTTTAAAAGTTATTAAAAAAACTTTTTATCGATAAAAAGCACTTTTTATCTGTCAAAATACCTTTTTTATATTTTTTTGTAAGTTATAAACTATATTTTTATACGCTTTTTATTTGTAATCTATTTTATTTTTCTACTAAATACTGTTTTTTCTTTGTGCTTTCCACCATCTTTCAGGTATTTCATGATTGCAAGCAGCTAAATACTCATCATGCGAACAAGGTAATAACGAGTTTTTTTTCAGTTTATTGTGTTGCCCTGCAAAAAAGTTTATTTCAATCCACCAACGATCTGTTTTATTGCTTTTATAAAAAACCAATTCTTCGTTCTCCAAAGGAACGATGTACTTCAGATAATTTTCTTTGGTTCCAAAAGGATATTCATTAGAGCGATAATTGACACCTTCTATAAAATACCAAATCATCTGAGCAATCAGCACAGATTCCTCTTTACTATTATTGTGGTTAAACAGTCCGAAAGAACTAACCTTATCGCTTATACCGGCATATCTTGACAGACTACAAATTTCTTTTCCGTCAAATCCATTTGGAGTAAAGTTAATTAAATTTCCTGAATCTGAGGACTTTACAGAATTTAAATCTACACAAACAATATCGGCATCTCTAAAAACCGGTTCAGATAAAGCTATGTTATTTGAAATTTCTCCTAATCTGTATGCATCGAAATATAATTTTTCAATCAAATCAATTTCTTCTTGTGAATTGTAATAGGTTTGATAGCCAATATTACTGAAGTTAAAAAGGTTATTTGGCTCATCCAATATTATCTTTGACAAATAAGAATTGGAAGTGATTCCTTCTTCCTGTTTACCTATATCAAACTTACTGTCTATAGAAACCAAATTGACCATCTGCTCTAAACTGTCGTAAGCTCTGTACAATGGATAAGTCAGGTCTTGAGTTCCACCAATAATAATGGGAATTACACCTTTTCGGATTAATTTGGCACAAACTTTCTGTAAAGCAAAAAAAGTGTCTTCCAATGAATTTCCGGGAAGTATATCCCCTAAATCAGCTATAGAACTCTGCCAATTACCCGGAAACAAGCTGTACAATTCTTTCCGAATAGCATTCAGCTTAACCTCTTCAAAAGCTTTTAAATCACCGCGGTTTTCTAAAACACCAATAACAGCAATCTTTACTTTATCAGTATCCGGAAAATCTTTCTCAGTATGAAATGCGACTTTACTTCCCAAGTGTTGAGAAGACAATCCGTTTATAAATTGTAGCATCTCTTGATTGATCGGCGACAGAAAATCGAATTCCATAATTTATTTCTTTTTAGCAGGTGTTTTTTTAGCAGTGGCTTTTTTGGTAGCCGGTTTTTTAGCAGCAGTTTTCTTTTCAGGCGTTTTCTTGGCAATCATTTCTTGGACTTGTTCCAAAGTCAACTTCGTAGCATCAACATCTTTATTCAATTCGATTTTGATTTTGCCTTTGGTAATGACTGATTTTCCCCAACGGGCTTTCTCAACCAAAATGCCTTCCGCTGTCCAATTGTGGATTACTTTGTCGATGTCTTTTTGCAGTTTCTCTTCAATCAATTCTGCTACATCAGATTGTGATAAATTATCGAAGTTGTATTTTTTATTGACATTAATGAACATTCCGTTCCATTTTAAGAATGGCCCAAAACGACCAACGCCTTTTTGAACATCCATATCTTTATAAACCGCAATTGGCGCATCGGCTTTTGCTTTCTCATCAATCAATTCCTGTGCACGAACCATCGTTACATCCAATGGATCTTCGCCTCTTGGCAAGGAAATGAATTGTTTTCCGAAACGAACATACGGTCCGAAACGACCATTGCTCACTTCCACTTCTTCACCTTTGTATTCACCAAGATTTTTTGGCAACAAAAATAAATTCAACGCTTCTTCTAAAGTAATGTTTCCGATATTCTGCTCCTGACGCAAACTTGCAAACTGTTTTTCTTCATCTTCGGCATCGCCAATTTGAGCCATAGGACCAAATTTTCCTAAACGAACCGAAACCGGTTTGCCTGATTTTGGGTCGATTCCTAATATTCTTTCACCGCTTTCACGATCTGCGTTTTTCTCGACTTCAACAACATTCGGATGGAATTTATTGTAAAAATCCTGCATCATTGTCGCCCAATCGATATTTCCTTCCGCAATTTCGTCAAAATCTTGTTCTACTTTCGCAGTAAAATTATAATCCAAAATCGCAGCAAAGTTTTTAACCAAGAAATCATTAACGATGGTTCCGATATCTGTGGGTACCAATTTCCCTTTATCGGAACCGGTATTTTCTTTTAAAATCTTTTCGTCCACTTTACTGTCTTTCAAAGTAAGCTGAACATATTTTCTTTCTACGCCTTCTAAGTTTCCTTTTTCGACATAGTTTCTATTGATAATAGTAGAAATCGTTGGTGCATAAGTCGATGGACGACCGATTCCCAATTCTTCCAATTTCTTTACTAATGAAGCTTCTGTATATCTAGAGGCTGCACGCGTGTATCTTTCTGTTGCAGTGATATTATTGTTGGTCAACTTCTCATTAACTTTCAACGCAGGCAACATCCCTTCGTGCTCTTCTTCATCGTCGTCACTTCCTTCTAAGTATACTTTCAAGAAACCTTCAAACTTGATTACTTCTCCTGTGGCCTGAAAAACTTCAGAATGATTATTAGCTTCAATCTTAACGTTGGTTCTTTCCAATTCGGCATCGCTCATTTGCGAGGCTAAAGTTCTTTTCCAAATCAATTCGTATAAACGGGCTTGGTCTCTTTCTACATTCACTGTGTGACGTGACATATCGGTTGGGCGAATCGCCTCGTGAGCTTCCTGTGCACCTTTTGATTTGGTGTTGAAGTTTCTTGGCTTACTGAATTCAGCACCATAGTAACTGGTAATTTCGGCTTGTGCTGCGGCTTGCGCTTCTTGAGACAAGTTCACACTATCCGTTCTCATATAGGTAATCAATCCGGCTTCATATAAACGTTGCGCGATTTGCATGGTGATTCCAACGGGTAAATATAATTTACGAGCCGCTTCCTGTTGCAAAGTGGAAGTTGTAAACGGTGCAGCCGGTGTTTTCTTAGTAGGTTTGGTTTCTAAATCGGCTACTTTATAAGTGGAACCGATATTTTTTTGCAAAAAATCTTCTGCTTCTTTTTTGGTGGCGAAGTTTTTTGGCAATTTGGCTTTCACCACTTTTCCGGCTTCGTTGGTAAATTCTGCTGTAACCGAATAAGAAGCGACTGCTTTGAACTCTTGTATTTCTCTTTCGCGTTCTACAATTAATCTAACCGATACCGATTGTACACGTCCGGCAGACAAACCGCCTTTTACTTTTTTCCAAAGCACGGGAGAAAGTTCGTAACCAACTAATCGGTCTAAAACTCTACGAGCTTGTTGGGCATTGACTAAATTGTAATCGATGCCACGTGGATTTTCAATCGCTTTTTGAATCGCGGTTTTGGTAATTTCGTGGAAAACAATTCTCTTGGTTTTGTTTTTTTCTAATTTTAATTCTTCAGCCAAGTGCCAAGAAATGGCTTCTCCTTCGCGGTCCTCATCGGAAGCCAACCACACCATTTCGGCGTTTTTGGCTAATCCTTTTAATTTGGTGACCAAGGCTTTTTTATCTGCGGAGACTTCATATTTGGGTTTAAAACCATTCAAAACATCTACTCCAATTTCTTTTGATGGCAAGTCGGCAATGTGCCCATAACTCGACTCTACCTGATAATCACTTCCCAGAAATTTTTCGATTGTTTTTGCCTTTGCCGGCGACTCCACGATAACTAAATTCTTTGCCATATTCGGTTTGTTTCTGCGGACAAAAGTAAACGTTTTTTTTAAAATACCGATTTAGTGTAGTTTTTTAACGATGATTGACTTAAAAAGATTAGATTTATTCAACACTTAAATTTTCTTATATTTGAAATTGTACAGTTTAAAAAAAAAATCAACAATGGAAATAAAACTAAAATGCTCACAATACCTTATAAAACCAAACTATAAAGAAATAGTGAAAAACCTTTTCGATTTTAACATTGGAACTTCACTAACAGAATTGTTGAAAGTTGAAACTTCAATTGAAATGAAATCATTTCTACTTCTTTTTAATACAACAAAGAGAACATTTTTAGAATTATCGAAACAAATCAATCAAAAAGCAATAGACAAAAAGGAAAGTCTAATTACAGATAAAGCCATCTTAGAAATAAGATTAAAACGTTTACTCGAAGAGGAAATAATTATTGAAAGTGATTTTTTTAATTCTAATACCTATTCAAATCCAGAGTATTTAAATAAAACCTATGAGATATTTGAAGAGTACTGTAGCATACTAGACATTGAAGTCACGACTAACCTTAATTATCAATATTTTTATTATTTCAGAGCTAATCTAGAAAAAGAGTTTCATGAATATAAAGAAAAATATCAAGAAATTAATCATTTTTTTGAAAACCCAATCATAAAATCCAATACTAAATTTAATAAAATACTCGATCATTACATCAATATTAAAGAACTATACACCAATCCATTACAAATTAGCGTTACTGAATGTAAAGAGACGCTAAAAGATTTATATATTGAACCAAACTTTAACATTCACAAGAGCAATGGTTATGATCATTTAAATGAATATAGTTTTATTGAAACAAAAGACAAGGAAATAAACATACATGACTTCATAAACAATTTCTTTTTAAAGGGAAATAAGTATGATGATTGCAATGAAATATATAATATGTTATTTATTTTAGGTCAGCCTGGACAAGGCAAAACCTCATTGTGTTATCGCGTTGTATTTGACTACTTGAACAGTCAGTCAGGACTTCCTAAAACACCCCTATTCTTTATAAAGATAAGAGATCTTATTGCGCGAAATTTTATCGACAACCCTTTTCAGACTATAAATGAGTATCTAAATCAAGAAATAAACTTTAGGACAGAGAGTTGCATTTTGATTTTAGACGGCCTCGACGAGTCTTACATGAGTGGCGGCCTTAATGATTCTGATTTGAGAAACCTTTATGATCGTCTAAACAAAACCTCTCAACAAAATAAATCTTTAAAAATAATTTTAACATCAAGACTAAATTACTTAAAATTAACTGATTCTTGTATTGATGGATCTCTAATAATTCAAATCAAAACACTCTCTAACAAACAAATTGAAAATTATTCAAAAAAATTTAAGTCCTTTTATCCTGACAACAAATTTGTTAACCAAATAGAGAAAATAATATCTACTGATAAATATATTCATGTTTTGGAATTATTACAACAAGCAGTGATAATCTATTTTATTGCAATTTCTGACATTGATATTGACGAAAATGACTCCAAAGCAAAGTTATATAACAAGATTTTTTCATCTTTAGCAAAAAGGAGCTGGGATAAAAATGGTCAATTAAATTATATTAATAAAAGTTTACAGACAGATTACAAAAGATATGAAAAACTCCTCAGAGAATACATACGATTAATTGCGTTCGAGATTCATCAATCAAAAAATTTATACATTACATTGGACAAGCTTCAAGGATTGGAAGCGACTAAAAAATTTATACGTGAATGTTTCGATAGTCAATTCTCAACCAATCCTGAAAAATTAAAAGAGATTAGCAAATACCTTCTTGTTAGCTTCTATTTTCAGGAATCCAACACAAAATCTAATGAAACGGCAATAGAATTTTTTCACAATTCATTGTGGGAATATCTTACTGCGGAATATTTTTGGGAAGAAAACAAAAAATTCCTTTTAACAACAGACAATGATGGAGATTTAATACACAAATCCTCTGAAGATTACTTTTATCACTTGAACAAGTTAGTTGGTAATAAACCAGTAGAAGATATAATTAAGAACAATCTTGAAACAATCATTCTAAATGAAGCTGATGAACAAAAAGAGCTTATTTTTAAACAATCGGAACATATATTTTACGACTTATTGAAAAATGACTTCTTGCTAAAATATGATTATCAAAATAGCGAACTATCTTCAATGGAAAAGTCAATAAATATTTTCAATACATTTTGGACATTTCTTCACCTATCTAACTTTAACTTAAACTCTAAAATTATTACTGACAGTAAATTAAATAATTATCTTTTTAACTATTCATTTTCATTTTACGGAAGTTCCCGATTCAAAAATATAGAATTCAATGATGATTTTTACTTTGTAAAATTCATTTCCGATAATGAGTTTACAAATATTTCATTTTCTAAAAACCTTTTTCAGAGTATGGACATTAGTGATAATGTTTTTAAAAATTCCACATTTGTCGGTCTTTTTAGCAACACCAAATTTGATAATAATAAATTTATTGAGGTAACATTTAGTGAATGTGTAATATTCAATGACACAACTTTTAAAGATAATAGTTTTGTGAATTACAAATTCAATAAAGTAAAAGCTATAACACCGAATTTCCTCAAAAAATTTAAAGAGAATAATTCCTTTGACAAAGATTTTTTTGAAAATCATTCGATAAAAAAAATTAGAAGAAAACAACGAGATGGTATAAGTATGTTTTATTACGAGATAGATCAAATATAACATTTTGTTAAACCACCTCTGCCATCTTGTCATATTTTATAATTTAGTATTATATTTGCCTCCCGAATCGTCGGGACGATTAAGCGAAGATTATTTTTATGGAAAAGGAAATTGACGAGAAAAAACAAGGTACCAGTATGGTGCTGGAATATAAAGAAGGCAACACTAAAAAACTATTTATAGAAAGCTATGGCTGTGCGATGAATTTTTCGGACAGTGAAATTGTAGCGTCTATTTTGACCGAGCAAGGTTATAATACGACTCAGAATTTAGAGGAAGCCGACTTGGTTTTGGTCAACACTTGTTCTATCCGAGACAAAGCTGAACAAACCGTTAGAAAGCGTTTGGAGAAATACAATGCGGTAAAACGCAGTATCAATCCGGGAATGAAAGTGGGTGTTTTGGGCTGTATGGCGGAACGCTTGAAAGACCAATTTTTGGTACAAGAAAAAATCGTTGATATGGTTGTTGGCCCTGATGCTTACAAGGATTTACCGAATCTATTGAAAGAAGTAGAAGAAGGTCGCGACGCGATTAATGTTATCCTTTCTAAAGATGAGACTTACGGCGATATTTCACCGGTTCGTTTGAACAGCAACGGTGTGAATGCTTTTGTTTCGATTACACGTGGTTGCGACAATATGTGTACGTTTTGTGTGGTGCCTTTTACCCGTGGAAGAGAAAGAAGTCGTGAACCGCAAAGTATTTTAGAAGAAATCCAAGACTTGTGGAACAGAGGTTTCAAAGAAGTTTGTCTTTTAGGCCAAAATGTCGATAGTTACCTTTGGTATGGCGGCGGTTTAAAAAAAGATTTCGACAAAGCCACCGAAATACAGAAAGCCACAGCGACTGATTTTGCTCAGTTGTTAGAACAATGCGCGATTGCGTTTCCAAAAATGCGTTTCCGTTTTTCGACTTCAAACCCTCAAGATATGCATGAAGAGGTATTGCATGTGATTGCCAAATATGACAACGTTTGCAACTATATTCACTTGCCGGTTCAAAGCGGAAGTACCAGAATTTTGAAAGAAATGAACCGTCAGCATACTCGTGAGGAATACATTGAGCTGGTGGATAAAATCAAAAGAATAATTCCGAACTGTTCGATTTCTCAGGACATGATTTCAGGTTTCCCAACGGAGACTGAAGAAGATCACCAAGACACCTTGACTTTGATGGAATATGTAGAATATGATTTCGGTTATATGTTTGCGTATTCAGAAAGACCCGGAACTTTGGCCGCTAGAAAAATGGAAGATGATGTTCCGGAAGAAGTTAAGAAAAGACGTTTACAAGACATTGTAGACTTACAACAAATATTAAGCGAAAAAAGAACCAAGCGTTTCTTGGGTCAAACGGTGGAAATTTTGATTGAAAAAGAATCTAAAAAATCAGACAAGCACTGGAGCGGCAGAAACTCTGAAAATATGGTGACTGTTTTCCCGAAAGGCGATTACAAAGTAGGTGATTTCGTAATGGTTAAAATAAGTGATTGTACCACGGCTACATTGATTGGAGAAGCGGTTGGATACAGCGAAATGAATTAACAATTGATAATGGATAATTGATAATTAGGTTTAAACCAAAATCAATTATCCATTGCTAATTATCAATTATCAATTAAAAAATGGAATCAGTTCAAAACATAAAACAACGCTTTGAGATTATCGGGAATGACCCGAAGCTCAATCGTGCCATTGAGAAAGCGATACAAGTGGCTCCAACGGATATTTCGGTANNGAACGACCCAAAACTCAATCGTGCCGTGGAGAAAGCCATTCAGGTTGCTCCAACGGATATTTCGGTATTGGTTGTAGGTGAAAGTGGTGTTGGTAAAGAAAGTATTCCGAGAATTATCCATTCGCTTTCGCATAGAAAACATGGCAAATACATCGCTGTAAACTGTGGCGCGATTCCGGAAGGAACAATTGACAGTGAACTTTTTGGTCACGAAAAAGGCGCTTTTACCGGGGCCAATAACGCTCGCGATGGTTATTTTGAAGTAGCCGATGGTGGAACAATTTTCTTGGATGAAGTAGGCGAATTGCCACTGACGACACAAGTGCGTTTGTTGCGTGTTTTGGAAAATGGTGAATTTATTAAAGTAGGTTCCTCACAAGTGCAAAAAACCAATGTTAGAATTGTAGCCGCGACAAATGTCAATATGTTTGACGCGATAGAAAAAGGAAAATTCCGTGAGGATTTGTATTATCGATTGAGCACCGTAGATATTCCTTTACCGCCATTACGCGATAGAAAAGACGATATTCATTTGTTATTCAGAAAATTTGCCGCCGATTTTGCGCACAAATACAAAATGCCACCAATCAGATTGAGTGATGATGCGGTTCAGTTTTTACAAAAATACCGTTGGAGTGGTAACATTCGTCAGTTGCGAAATGTAGCCGAACAGATTTCAGTTTTAGAAACCAATCGTGATATTTCTCTGTCGACTTTACAATCTTATCTTCCTGTTGAAGGAAGCAATTTACCTTCAGTGATTAGCGGAAAGAAATCCGATAGTGATTTTGCCACCGAAAGAGATATTTTATACAAAGTCCTTTTCGACATGAAAAGCGATTTGAATGACTTGAAAAAACTGACTTTGGAGCTCATGAAAAACGGCGCAAAAGTGCAGGATATCAATCCGAGTTTGATTCAAAAAGTCTACGGAGCTAAAGAACCGGAAAGCGAAATTTCGTTCGAAGAATCCCCAAGAGTTAATGTAATTCCGACTCAAAATCAAGCACAACAAGAAGAATTTGAGGATGAAGAGGATCAAAATTATTTGGATGCCGAAACCGTTGAAGAGGAAGAAGTATTGAAATTGGAACAAAAAGAAATCGAACTCATCAAAAAATCATTGGAACGCCACAAAGGCAAACGAAAAGCCGCTGCTGATGAACTAGGGATTTCAGAGAGAACTTTGTACAGAAAGATTAAGCAGTTTGATTTGTAACTCAATTGATAATTGAAAATTGATAATTAACAATTGAAAAATATATCTTTGAAGCTTCTATGAAAAATATACATTACATTTTACTTTTACTAATCGCTTTTAGCATTAACAGTTGTTCGGTATACAATTTTACCGGAACTAGCGGAAACATAAACGCCAAAACCTTTCAGGTGAATTATTTCCAAAATGCTTCCGATTTAGTAGAACCCGGAATTGAAAGAACATTCACTTTGCGTTTGCAGGATTTAATTCAGAATCAAACCAATTTAAATCTGACGAATTCCAATGGTGATTTGTTGTATGAGGGTGAAATTACCGATTACAGAATTACTCCTATGACAGCAACAGCGGATCAAAAAGCAGCACAAAGCAGATTGACGATTGCGGTTATGGTTCGTTTTACCAATAAAAAAAAAGAAGCGGATAACTTCGAAAAAAGATTTTCTTTCTTCTATGATTACAGCGGTCAAAACCAACTAGTTGGCTCGCAACTAACAGAAGCACTTGATGTCATTTTTGAACGAATCACTCAAGATATTTTCAACGAAACATTAGCCAAATGGTAGAAATAGTTGTCAGTATTCAGTCGCAGTTGGCAGCTCTTGTAATTTAGAATCCAACTGAACACTGAACACTGAACACTGAACATTGAACACTGAACAAATTTGAATTTAACCGATTACACATATTTACTCAACAAACCTGAAGCCATCAATGATAGGCATGCGGAAACCTTAGACAATGTACTAAGCGCTTTCCCTTATTTCCAAAGTGCCCGTGTGTTGAAGTTAAAACATTTGTACAATCAGGATAGTTTCAATTATAATTACGCACTGAAAATTTCGGCAGCCTACACAACGGATAGAAGTATTTTGTTTGATTTCATCACTTCAGATTCTTTTGTTTCAGTCCAAAAAGGTTTGTATGAAAAAAAACTCGAAGAGTTAATGAATATGAATGTTGTTGGTATCGAAGAAGTAATTGTCGAATATAAACCAATACAAATTGACCCATTGGAACAATCAATTCTTACGTCAATTAAAGAATCATTACCTTCTCAAGAACAAAAAGCCGAAGTAAAATTAGCAATTGGCAAACCCTTAGAATTTTCTAAAGACGAAAAGCACTCTTTTCAGGAATGGTTACAATTATCGAGATTTAAGCCAATCGTTAGAGAAGAATCTTCAAAAAACATATCGATTGCAGAAGAAGATAAAAAGAAAAAAATCGATTTAATAGACAAATTCATCGAGAACAACCCGAAGATTACACCTATCGCCAAAGACGCTACAGTACCAGTAATAGCGCCAATTGCAGAAGACACTTCTTATTTGATGACCGAAACTTTGGCCAGAGTTTATTTGGAGCAAAAAAAATATTCGAAAGCAATACAAGCTTATGAAATATTAATTTTGAAATATCCGGAAAAAAGTAGTTTCTTTGCAGACCGAATTTCGGATATTAAAATTTTACAACAGAATAACAATTAATTACAATATATCATGTTTACTATTTTTTTAGCAGCAATAACTTTAGTTTGTTTCTTATTAATCATCGCTGTGATGGTACAAAATCCTAAAGGTGGTGGTTTATCTTCTTCACTAGGTGGAACTCAAATGTTGGGTGGTGTTCAAAAAACTACTGACTTTTTAGATAAAAGTACTTGGTTTTTAGCTACAGCATTAATTGTTTTGATTTTATTGTCAAGCATTAGTTTCCCAAGCATGGTTGGACAATCAGATTCAAAAGTGATTGACCAAACTGAAATTGCTCCAAAAACAGCTACTCCATCAACACCAGCAACTACTACTCCGGCTAAACCGGCGGAAGAGAAAAAATAATAAAGACATATCTTTATCCTAATGCCAGCGCTGACATGCTGGCATTTTTTTTAGGAAAAAATGACAGTTTTTAAGGCTTGGCACAATTTCTGAAATGACGAAAAACAAAATCATAATAACACAAATAACATAGCATTATGGCATTAAATATTAAACCTCTTTCAGACAGAGTGATTGTGGAACCGGCTGAGGCCGAAACACAAACAGCTTCCGGAATTATTATTCCAGATACTGCTAAAGAAAAACCACAAAAAGGTAAAGTTGTAGCAGTAGGAAACGGTAAAAAAGACGAACCTTTAACGGTTAAAGTTGGCGATACAGTTTTATACGGAAAATATGCCGGAACCGATTTAAAGTTCGATGGCAAAGATTATTTAATCATGCGCGAAGATGACATCCTAGCAATTATCTAATTCAAATAACCGACCCTAGGCGCAGCCGAATTGTATGGAACGCAGTGGAATAAATTAACAAATTATCAAATAAAATATTATGGCAAAAGATATAAAATTCGACATTGAAGCTCGCGATGGTTTAAAACGTGGTGTTGATGCCTTAGCGAATGCAGTAAAAGTGACTTTAGGACCTAAAGGAAGAAACGTAATCATTGGAAAATCATTTGGTGGACCAAACGTTACCAAAGACGGTGTTACCGTAGCCAAAGAAATCGAATTGAAGGATCCATTAGAAAATATGGGTGCTCAAATGGTGAAAGAAGTAGCTTCTAAAACCAATGATTTGGCCGGTGACGGAACAACAACTGCAACAGTTTTAGCGCAAGCTATCGTAAAAGAAGGCTTGAAAAATGTAGCGGCCGGCGCTAATCCGATGGACTTAAAACGCGGAATCGATAAAGCGGTTGAAGCTATCGTAGCTGACCTAGGCAAACAAGCACAAGTCGTTGGAAGCGATTCTGAAAAAATCAAACAAATTGCCTCTATTTCGGCTAATAATGATGAAGTGATTGGCGAATTAATCGCTACTGCTTTTGGGAAAGTTGGAAAAGAAGGCGTAATCACCGTAGAAGAAGCTAAAGGCACTGACACTTACGTTGACGTAGTAGAAGGAATGCAATTCGACAGAGGTTATTTATCTCCATATTTCGTTACCAATCCAGAAAAAATGGAAGTTGAATTAGAAAGACCTTATATTCTTTTATACGACAAAAAAGTATCTTCATTAAAAGAATTATTACCGATTTTAGAACCGGTAGCACAATCTGGAAAACCATTATTGATCATTGCTGAAGATGTTGATGGGGAAGCTTTATCGACTTTAGTGGTAAACAAATTACGCGGTGCCTTGAAAATTGCAGCGGTAAAAGCACCTGGTTTTGGTGACAGAAGAAAAGCAATGTTGGAAGACATTGCCATCTTAACGGGTGGAACAGTAATCGCGGAAGAAAGCGGTTATACTTTAGAAAATACAACTTTAGAAATGTTGGGAACTGCAGAAAAAGTAACCATCGACAAAGACAATACAACCATTGTAAACGGTGCCGGTGACGCGGACATGATTAAAAATCGTGTCAACCAAATCAAAGCCCAGATGGAAACTACAACTTCTGACTACGACAAAGAAAAATTGCAAGAGCGTTTGGCTAAATTGGCCGGTGGCGTTGCTGTACTTTACGTTGGTGCTGCTTCAGAAGTAGAAATGAAAGAGAAAAAAGATCGTGTTGACGATGCATTACACGCCACTCGTGCCGCTGTTGAAGAAGGAATTGTTGCCGGTGGCGGTGTTGCCCTTTTAAGAGCTAAAAGTGTTTTAGCCGATTTAAAATCTGACAATGCTGACGAAGCAACCGGAATCCAAATTGTATCTCGCGCAGTAGAATCTCCTTTGAGAACTATTGTTGAAAACGCAGGTTTGGAAGGTTCTGTTGTCGTGGCTAAAGTTTCAGAAGGCAAAGCCAATTTTGGTTACAACGCCAAAACTGATGAATACGTTGACATGTTAAAAGCCGGAATCATCGATCCTAAAAAAGTAACTCGTGTAGCTTTGGAAAACGCTGCTTCTGTTGCCGGCATGATTTTAACAACCGAATGTGCTTTAGTAGATATCAAAGAAGAAAACGCTGGTGGCGGAATGCCAATGGGCGGTGGAATGCCGGGAATGATGTAAAATTTTCTTTGGATTTAAATTCCAATATTTTATAATATAAACACCAAAAACGTCTCGATATTTCGGGGCGTTTTTTTTATTTCTTTTGTAAATAAAATTTTATATTTTTGAGAGTGAATATTCTAATCCCTTAGAGATGTGTAAAAATTTGCTTTTAATAATTGTCCTCTTTATTTCAAACATTATTCAAAGTCAAGAAACCCATGACGAAAACGTTTCTAAAATCGCAACAGCTCTTGAACAATATTTCTTTTTAGAAAGAGAAAACATCAATCTTCATCTCAACAAAACTACTTTTTTATCCAATGAAAAAATTTGGCTAAAAGGATACATAGTCAATAGAAAAACACAGCAACCCTTTTTTAGCACCACCAATGTTTTTGCTCTGCTGTATGATGACAAAGGCAACAAATTGTTTGAAAAATTACTTTTTGCCAATAACGGAACTTTTACAGGAAAGTTCGAACTGGATAAAAACCTTCATTCCGGTGATTATTATATTCAAGTCTATACCAATTGGATGAATAATTTTTTTGAAAACGAATCAACAATTCAAAAAATAAAAATCATCAATCCAACAGAAGGCGCGATTTTAGAAAATAAAAATCCCGACGAATCTCTTACCATAACACTAAACCCAGAAGGCGGTACTTTAATTAAGGGCGTCAATAATGTAGTAGGTGTAAAATTAGCCGATTGTCAAGGAAGAACTTCTGAAAATGCAGAGATTGAAATTCAAGACAACAATGGTATTATTTTACAAATCATAAAATTGAATCAGTTTGGTTACGGAAAATTTGAAATTATGCCTTCAAATAATCCAATAAAAGTGGTGTTTCATTCAAACAATAAAAAAATTGAAACCCAATTACCCATCGCCTCAAATATTGGCATCGCACTTGAAGTCAACAATTTCTCACATTCGGATCAAGCTATTCTTAAAATAAAAACTAATTCGGAAACCAAACCTTTTATAAAAAACAAGCAACTTTACATTGTTGTTCATCAAGATGATAAAAAATCCATTATACCGTTGCAATTGAATAAAGACAATTATGAACAAACTATGTCAATTACAAACAAATACCTCTTTGAAGGCATCAATACCATCAGAATAATTGACAACGATTTAAAACAATGGTGCGAAAGAATCACTTATGTTCATCAAAAGGAAAATAAACCTTTGAGTATAATGTCCAACTTCAAGAAAGACGGTAAAATAAAAATGGCCGGCTATTCAGAATATGCCAATGCAAACTTAAGCATCTCCATTTTGCCCGAAGAAACGAAAGCACTAGACATTGAAGATAATCTAATTTATTCTTCAACCATCAGCCCTTATATTAGTGAAAGTTTTACCAATGCTAATTACTACTTCACAGAACCTTCAAGAAAAAAAAATTATGAATTAGATTTGGTTTTACTAAATCAAAGTAAACCTAAATATGATTGGGGAAATATTGTTTCCAATCCGCCTAAATCTAGCTACACTTTTGACATTGGTTTAACCATAAAAGGAACTATAAATCAAGAATTGAAAAATAATGAAGACTACAAAGTAAGATTATATTCTGTTAAAGATTTAATTTTAGTGCTATCTGATGTAAATAAGAAAAACGAATATCAATTCGAAAATATAGCCGTTGCCGATTCCACAGTTGTCGAATTATCACTGTTAAAATCTCCTGATTTAAATGTTATTTCAACCCACTTCGCGACACAAGTTTTGAACAGGAATAAGCCCTTTAAAAAACCTTTTTTGGCGCCATTCAGCGATTGTCCGAAACCTCAAGTTTATGATTATGACACTTCATTTGATTTACCGAAATTCAACGGAGAAATCATCAATTTAAAAGATGTGGTGGTCAAAGCCAAACCAAAAAAAACCTTAGTAAATGAAAATAAATTTGGAAATTCTTATCTACGTGGATACAAAATAGATGAAAATGACACCACAAGTTTGTTGGTTTTTATTGAGCAAAATGGTTTTAATGTAAACAGAACAGCTACTGGAGAAGTTTCCATCACCTCTAGACAAATATCTTCTCTTTTAGGCGCAAGACCAACACCCGAAGTATTTATTGATGACAGAGTCTTGTTTTCATTTGCAGAACTTGACATGATGGACATGGTCGAGATTGATGAAATTTACATCAATGCGAATGCCATTGTGCCTTCAACCAGAAACAAACAAGGAATTATCAAAATTTACAGGAGAAAAAACTTTACTTCAAAATCAATTATAAAGTCGGTTCCATTTTTAATTAAAGAAGGTTTCGAAAGTAATTCGAGTTTTATGAATAATGAGTATCAAAGTTTTGCCAATAAAGGATTTGAAAATTACGGAATTGTAGACTGGTATCAAACCATCTTAACTGACGAAAAAGGAAATTTTCTATTTGAATTTCAAGACGCCAATATCAAAAATTACAAAATCATCATTCAAGGCTTTACCATTGATGGTGAACTAATTCATAAAGAATTCAAAATGGCAATTGATTAATTTTAAAACTACGTTTGGTTAGTTTTCCGATTCCTCTTTTGGATGTTTTTTTATCATTTTAAGTACTACCGGTAAAGTAGAAACCAATATAATAATGATTATAATTTTCTCAATGTGGTGTTTCAAATCAATATCAAACTTCTCTAAAAACAAACCATATAAATAATGTCCGGCAAAAATTAAGATAAACGACCAAAGGAAAGAACTTAACACGTTGTAGAACATAAATTTCTTCTTATCCATCGTAACGATTCCGGCCACAATTGGCGCAAAAGTTCTTACTACAGGTAAAAAACGAGCAAAGATGATAGCTTTACCACCATATCTTTCAAAGAAGTCTTTCGATTGGATTAAGTATTTTTTCTTCCAAAAAAAACTGTCTTCTTTTTTATATAAATAATAACCACTTTTGGAACCAAACCAATAACCAATCATATTTCCCAAAATTCCGGCAACAGCTACTAAAAACGCCAATAAGCTTACATTAATCAAATCACTTTCAATAATAGTGAAATTCTCAACTAAATCACGGCTGTAAATTCCGGCTAAAAACAACAAACTGTCTCCGGGTAAAAAGAAACCTGCGAATAAACCGGTTTCGGCAAATACAATAAATAATACAATCCAAAGCCCAATTTTTACACCACCAACTGTCATGGTTATGTAAAACTCAGGATTCAATAATTGCATCCAATCAAAATCACTCATGGATTATAAAATTAAAATGGGTAAAAAATTCGAGCGTGAAATTAGTGCTTTTTTTTGGGATAACATCCAATTTTAAGGTTTTTGCAACACTAGATTTTGAATTAAAGAAATCGACACGGTATGGTTCATCACATCATCAGAAAATGAAGAAGTAATATAGTGGTTTAGATAACCTAATTCCAATCGGGTATTATTGTTGTAATTGAGTCCGAGCCCAATTAAAAAGCGGTTTTGGTCAAATATTTTATCATTTACCTTATTGCTTCCCAAATTAAAAAAAAATTCATTTTGCAATACCAAATAAAGTTCGTCATTGGTAGATTTCAAGTCTGTTATATGAAACAAATTACGATTCAAATAACGCAATCTATTTTGATAATCAGAACCCAACGAAATAACATTATTATCGACTAATGTAATTTTCTCAACCCAACGTTGTTCTAAACGGAACCTATTTGTCATAGTGTTTTTCTTATTGTGCCATTTTTTGTTGACTTGGTATTGTTCCCAAATTCGATTCTCTTTAAAAAAATCATCCGCAGAAGCACTAAAAGTATTAACCAAGGCATAACCTCCGGCTAAACTCTTAGAATCTGAGAGATAATAAATGGCTCCTAATCTGAATAAATTCTGCTGATTTTGTTCCAATTGGTTATCCATCCGAAATTGCGCTTCAAGATGATAACCCCAATGGCTGGAAACTTTATATTGACCGGTGTAAGCAAACCAAACTCTCTGATCTTGCTTGATTTGTTGTGAAAATCCAATAGAAAAAAAAGTGAGGCAGATAAAAGTGAATATTATTTTCAAAGCAAATGTTTTTTGGCAAAAATAGAAATTAAAAACTCCTTAAAAAGTTAAGGAGTTTTTAAAATTATTTTCTTTCATACAGACAACAACCGTGAAGTTTTTGATAATCTTCCTCTGTTGCCTTTACCTCATCAGTGTCGTGACCAACTTTTGCAATGGCTTTTTTTACATCCATAAGAGAACATTTCTCTTCATTAATAATCAAATGTAAAGTATGGTCATCAATATGCCATTCTGCACTTTTTACTCCCGAAACGGAAAAAGCCGCTTTCTCTATTCGCTTTTTACACATTTCGCAATTACCGTTGACTTCAATATCGTATTTGGCATTCTTGCTCTTTTTAGCTCCGCTCAGTTCGGCTCCGCCTCGGGTGTCTTGTGCTTGTGTTGTAAAGCCAACAAAAAGCAACATCATTCCTAAAACTATATTTTTCATTTATGTTGAATTTAGTTCAACATCTTTCGATGCTGACAATTATTTATTTTATTTTGAATCTTAAACCTGCGTAATACATGGCACCAAAAACCGGCGCATAAACAATTGACGTATCAAAAGTAGATCCAAAAGGATTTTCAGCTCCCAAAACTGCTTTATGCTGAGTATAATTCCCAATGTTTTCGCCACCAATATATATTTCAAAAGTACTTGAGAATGTTCTGGTAATTTGGGCATTCATAGTCGAGAACGAAGGAGAAAACTCCGGCAATTGGTCGTGATGCGGATTGCTTGACGTGTTGGGCAATTGTTGCTTGCCTAACCAATTCCAAGTGTAATCAAATTTCCATTGCTGTCCTTTTTCTTTGATATGGGTTTCAAATTCGAGATTGCCAAAGAAACGATGCTTCGCTTGCAAAGGTCTTTGATAACTGCCCGAAAGATAATCGGTAGAAATATCATAATATTTATAAGCCGTTCTCAAATTCAAGTGCTTAATAATTTCTAAGTTGAAATCCAATTGCAAACTATTGGCGTATGACTTTCCATCCAAATTGTAAAACAAAACTTGTTGCGGTGAATTCATTACGTCAACTACCGCTTGGTTTTGAAAATCAGTTCTGTAGAAGTCAATGGTCGTATCGGCTTTCAACCCGAAAAGCATAAAGTTTTGCGTAAAACTTAATCCATAATTCCAAGCAATTTCAGGATCTAAACCATAAATTTTTCCATTGGTATCCAAAACTGAAAACGTTCTGGAACTCGCAAAAAGATTTTGATTTTCCGCAAAAATATTCGCGGCGCGCTTTCCTCTTCCGGCAGAAAAACGAATTACAGATTTATCCCAAGGATTATATTTCACGTGTAATCTTGGAGTAAAAAATGCTCCTAACCTATTGTGATAATCCAGTCGCCCACCCAAAATATAACTGAACTTGTCGTTATTATCAAAAGTATATTCGAAGAAAGCACCAACAGAATTGTCAATTCGACTCACATCAGACAAGTTTACGAATTCAGCATACTTGTCATATGAAAAGTTTAAACCTGTAGCAAACTTGTGCATCGTATTGCTGATAATCGAATTGAAGATCAGGTTCGAATAATAACTTTGCTGTTTGATATCATATTGGTTCAAACCAAAATATGATTCTTGATTGTGTGTCGTAAAGGCATTTTGAAAACCAATACTTTGGTAAGGCATATCTTTGAAAACATAACCGATTTTAGAGGAAAAATCCAAACGTTCGGTATTGATTTCAGAACCCCAATAATTGGTGGTCAATTGATCTCTGTCGGGATCAAAATCTAATTCTCCGGTTTGTTTTTTATCGTTCATATAACGAACATTTAAAAACGAAACCCAACCAGATTCCGGATTGTAATACTGCCAACGATTGGCGATGTTTAATTGTTTTCCCAAAGGATTGTCCATAAAGCCATCGTCATTCATATCGTTTTTGGAAACGCGGGCATTGCCATGAACGAACAAACTTGTCGACCATTTATCCGAGATTTTTTTATTGAAATGGGTATTGATTTCGAAACGACTTCCGGTATCGCCATAAGTATTCAAAAAGAACGGAATGTCGCCCAATGGTTTGATTAGTTCGGTATTAATTTGGCCCGAAATACTTTCGTAACCATTAACAACACTTCCGGCGCCTTTGGTAATTTGGATACTTTCTACCCAAGTTCCGGGTGTAAATGACAAACCGTAAGCTTGAGAAGCTCCTCGAACAGAAGGAATATTCTCCTCGGTAATCATGATATATGGACTCGTGAGCCCAAGCATTTTGATTTGTTTGGTTCCGGTTAAAGCATCCGAAAAATTAACGTCGATAGACGGATTGGTTTCGAAACTTTCGGCCAAATTACAGCAAGCTGCTTTTAGTAATTCTTTGCTCGTGACCAAAGTAGTATTGGCAGCGCCTTTTATTGATTTTTTTATTCCCTTTCGGCTGCCTTCTACTGTTACGGTTTTCAAAGTGTCTTGTTTCAAAGTTTCTTGTGAAAATCCCAAAGCAGAAAATAACAACGTCAGGAATAACGGTATATTTTTCATTGTTGTTGATTTAAAATTAATTCGATTTCAAATGATCCTCAGTAGAAATAATGAGAACCTGAACGGAATTCAGATTAAATCAGGCGTAAAAAGTGTATTGGCAATAAAGTTTATAAAGCGGCGGCGCATTAGAATCGCAATAGAAAGCCACTTTATCATCCACAAATTTTGGCGCATCAGCTACCGCAAAAAAGTGATTTTTATATTCGGAGAAAAAAGCCGGTTCAAAATCGAGTGAAATCGTTTTGATGATTATTTTTTCGGTCTTGTTTTTTAAGTCGACTTTCTTATCGGAACAACAGTCTTTGTGCGTGGTTTCAACTTTGGCGCAGCAGGTTTTTTCAACCACAACCGGCATCTCACAAACTTCTTCTTTAGAAAAAACAGAAGAAATGGAAGCAATTTTTCCCTCACAATAGTGCACACTAAACGCCAAACCCGAATTGGAAACCAATAT
Source organism: Flavobacterium sp. UBA7682 (assembly GCF_002482945.1). Taxonomy (NCBI): domain Bacteria; kingdom Pseudomonadati; phylum Bacteroidota; class Flavobacteriia; order Flavobacteriales; family Flavobacteriaceae; genus Flavobacterium; species Flavobacterium sp. UBA7682. The sequence goes on along the minus strand of NZ_DLGY01000046.1, from coordinate 143,034 downwards.
CAGCAAAGCGGTTAAAATACTAATGTGCTTTTTAAAATTCATGTTACAAAGTTAATAATATTCAGTTCTAAAAAACTTAAAATGGTCTTAAAACTTACAACTCAAACTCTTGCCCCATCAAAGGAACTGAGCAATCAACCCCATATTTTTCTTGAATTTTAATTCGCAATTCATCTGCCGGTTCATTTTCGCCGTGGACTAAAAACACTTTTTTCGGTTTGTCTTTTAATTCCGAAAGCCAATTCAGCAAATCATTTTGGTCACCATGTGCTGATAATCCTTCGATTTCTAAAATTTTGGCCAAAACCGGATAATATTTGCCATAGATTTTAATATCTGTTGCGCCTTCGAGTAGTTTTCTGCCTCTTGTTCCTTCGGCTTGATAACCAACAATGATTACTGTGGTTTCCGGTAAGCCAATGTATCGTTCCAAATAACTCAATACTCTTCCACCGGTAATCATTCCGCTGGCGGCGATAATTACTTTGGATTGTTGATCAAAAATTGTGGCAATGGTTTCTTGGTATTCCGAATTCATCGTAAACATTTTACACATGTCGATACATTCCTGTTCGGATAATTTGTGCCAATTTCGATTATCCATAAACACATCTAAGACACTAATACCCATTGGTGTGTCAATCACATAAGGAATGTCGGGGATTCTTTCTTCATTTTTTAATTGCCACAACAAATACATCAAAGTCTGCACGCGTTCCACCGCAAAACTCGGAATAATCACTGTTCCGTTTGCTTGAACCGTATTGTTGATGTAGGTTTCCAATAACAGTTTCACATCTTCCTCAGGATGAATTCGATTGCCGTAAGTACTTTCTAAAAACACATAATCGGCTTTCTTTGGTTTCGTCGGCGCGTACATCAACACATCGTCATCTTGACCAATATCCCCTGAGAATACTAACGTTTTATTTTCTAAAGTTAATTCGACAGAACAAGCGCCAATTATATGTCCGGCATTAGTAAACTTCGCTGAAATTTCTGCATCCAAAGCCACATCTTCATTCGGTTTGATAACTCGAAACATTGGAAATACCTTTTCGGCTTGGGCTAAATCGTATAAAGGTTCGGCTTTTTCGTGTTTGGAAAAATGTTCTTTATTGGCGCGCTCAGCTTCTTCTTCTTGAATTTTAGCGCTGTCTAACAAAATCAATTTGGTGATATCTTTAGTTGGACTCGTACAATAAATTTTGCCATCAAAACCTTGATTGACCAATCTTGGTAACCAACCACAATGGTCTAAATGACCATGAGTCAATAGTACATAATCAATTGTGTTGGGCAAAATTGGCAATGGTTCCCAATTGAGTTCTCGCAAAGGTTTAATGCCTTGAAACAATCCGCAATCAATCAGAATTCGGATTCCGTTGCTTTCGATTAATGTCTTGGAACCGGTTACTGTTCCTGCGCCGCCTAAGAATTTGATTTTCATTTTAAATATATTTACAAAGCTCAGAAGCTTCTTTAATCACATTTTTTATTCGGATTGGGCTTAATCCAATTTCTTCAAGTGCACCCATATTATTGATGATTTCTTTGGCCAAAATAACATCTTGCACCAATAATTTGTCTTTTTCAGCCAAAGTCAAAGTAGTCAAGCAAGTAATTGGATACAATTGTCCTTCATCAATTCTTTTTCTTAAACTGGATTTTTCAGGATAATCCCAACTCAGCAATTGCAATCCGGAACAATGGGCAAAAGCCATAGCATCACCTGTAAATCGGTTATTGGTCGCTATCCAACAACCTGAAATTTTATCTTTTTTGGTAAAAATAATATGGTTTCGATCCTTCAAATCATTGAAACGAGAAAGTATATACATAGGCACTTTCACATCCGAATTGGTCTCGCTTTTGGGGTGAAACTTACATTCAATCATTTCTACCTGTTCATTTTTCTTAACCGCAACATCTACTTCATGTCCAACGCATTTTCCCGACAACAGTAAGTTAGTTTGTGCCAAATAACCTTCGGAACGAAATAATCGAGCAATATATTTTTCGAAGAAAAAACCCGCCGGACCAAGCATTTGAATGGCGGTTCTGAGATTGTATCTTGCCGCATTGGAATTAGAAACCTTTTTCAACAACCCAAAAGCCAACTTGTAGATTTTCTTGGTAGAAATGCCTTCGTAAATTTGTTTATCAATCTCTTGCAGAATATCTTCTACAACATGTTTGTTGGCGCCTGATTTAAGTAGAGAACTTTTAAGTTTGTCCCGATTGAAATCGACAATATTTCCCGAATGCTTTATTATTTTCATGATAAACGAAATTAAATTTCAGCTTGCAACACAATAGTAAAGTTACGAAAAATCGCTTACTTTTTGACTTGTTTTTGGTAATAAAACGCCGGAATAAATAGCAATATAAAAATCGGTTGGATTAAAAATCTCCTGATATAAAAAAGTGTCATCTTGTTTTCTTCGCCAAAGAATGTCAGCACAAAAATGAAGCTTATCATTAGAATTGAGCCTAATATCATATACAACAACATCGAAAACTTAACAATTTTGGTGTCTTTGAAAATCACATACAGCAAAAACAAAGAAATCACTGAGTTGATATAAAATCTCATCCCTAAACTAAAAAACAGTTTAAACACATTGAATTGCGGCAATTTCGCATGAGCGTATTCGCTTTTAAAATAGTTTAAAAACGGATCATAAAACAAATGGTCTTCAAAAAGTCTAATACAGATTAATAATCCAATTAGAAACAATGACCAAAATACCTTTGACTTATTTTTTAGCAGTAGTTGTAGCATGTAAAGAAAATTTATTGACCCAAATAACCCATAATAAAAACACCACTCCGTAAATGATTAACGGAAAAATGACACCGTGCAAAACATGTTCATACTGCGGAAAACTATACAAAGCCATACACAATAAAGCGATTCGAGCGATATTAAGAATGTGAATTAAAATACTTCCCAAGAGAATAAAAACAAGCGTTTGTTTCCATTTACCGGTAAACGCAATCACAAATGAAACAAACAAAACAATCACACTCAAAGCATTACAACCTTCAATAATTCGGGAAATGTATTGTCCTTTGTAAATGATTTTTATACTTGGTTCTGTTGGATGTTGTTCATTATAAGCTGTTGCATCAAATAAAGTCAAGACTGATTTCGTTTGATTAGCCACAAGTTGAGTAAAAGAATCCACTTCATTTTTTGAAACATCGAATCGATTTAAATATGATTGATAAATGATGGTCAAAACCAAATACGTCAGCAAAAATTTTCCCAAAAAAAGTAAAAACGGTTTGTATTGCTGTAGCAGATTTTTCAAAATGGAATTTTTAACAAATTTATATAAAATAAAAAAAGCGCAGTCGTTACTTTTGCATAAAAAATTGAAAATGAATTTCGAAAATTTGAAACCTCGGGTAATAACGATTCTCTCGGATGCCAATTCGGAAAGAGAGGTGAAATTAAAAAACCTTTGTCAATTCCTATCAGATAATGTAGATTACTACAATTGGGTTGGATTTTATTTTGCCAATCATGAAAACAAAACTTTACACCTCGGACCATACGTTGGCGCCGAAACAGACCATACGGTAATTCCGTTTGGAAAAGGCATTTGCGGACAAGTGGCTGAATCTAATGCAAACTTTGTCGTTCCTGATGTATCGGCGCAAGACAATTATATTGCTTGCAGCTTTACGGTGAAATCGGAAATCGTTGTGCCGCTTTTTGTTAATGGCCTAAACATAGGTCAAATCGACATCGACAGTCATGTGATTGATCCTTTTACCGAAGCAGACGAAAGATTTTTAGAGTCTGTAAATGAAGAAGTTGCAAAATTATTTTCAAAATAATTCATAACTCATAACTCATAATTAATAATTATTTTTACCTTTGCACACGAATTGAGAAAACCTCATTTCATACATAATAATCATTTAAAATAATATTGGAATGTATTTAAGTAAAGAAACAAAAGCTGAAATCTTCGCTAAACACGGAGGAAAAGCTGAAAACACTGGATCTGCTGAAGGGCAAATCGCTTTGTTCACTTTCAGAATCTCTCACTTAACTGAGCACTTGAAAAAAAATCGTCACGATTACAACACTGAGCGTTCGTTAGTTCTTTTAGTAGGTAAAAGAAGAAGTCTTCTTGACTACTTGAAGAAAAAAGAGATTAACAGATATCGTGAGATTATCAAAGAATTAGGTATTAGAAAATAATACATATCTAAAGAGGTGCTTGCGCGCCTCTTTTTGTTTTATAAACAACGAAGAAAGTTTTGGTTTTTCATTGGGTTACACACAACAACTACAACAACACAACTAATTCTGTCGACAGGCGGAGACCAATGTAAAATTAAAAAAGGAAAATTTATGATTCCACAATTATTTGTAGAAACTATCGATTTAGGTGATGGCAGAAGCATCACAATCGAGACAGGGCGTTTGGCCAAACAAGCTGACGGTTCTGTAGTAGTAAGAATTGGAAAAACTGTTATTTTAGGAACAGTAGTATCCGCAAGAAAAGCAAGTCCGGGTATCGACTTTTTACCGTTAACGGTAGATTATCGTGAAAAATTTGCCGCAGCAGGTCGTTTTCCTGGTGGTTTCTTTAAAAGAGAAGCACGTCCAAGCGACAACGAAGTATTAACCATGAGATTAGTTGACCGTGTTTTGCGTCCGCTTTTCCCAAGTGATTACCATGCAGAAGTTCAAGTGATGATTCAGTTAATGTCTCATGATGACGATGTTATGCCGGATGCTTTAGCAGGTTTGGCCGCTTCGGCAGCGTTAGCTCTGTCTGACATTCCGTTTGAAACTTTAATTTCTGAAGCCAGAGTAGGAAGAATTGACGGTAAATTTATCATCAATCCATCTCGTGCCCAATTAGAATTGTCTGATATCGACATGATGATTGGTGCTTCTACTGATTCTATCGCAATGGTAGAAGGAGAAATGAAAGAGATTTCAGAAGCCGAAATGGTAGAAGCTATCAAATTTGCTCACGAACATATTAAAGTACAAATTGCCGCTCAAGAAAGATTGGCTACAGCTTTTGGAAAAAAAGAAGTGCGTACGTATGAACAAGAAAAAGAAGACGAAGCTATTTACGCTAAAGTAAAAGCAGCGGCTTATGATAAGATTTACGCTATTGCAAGCAAAGGTTCGGCTAAACACGAACGTTCAGCAGCTTTTGACGCGGTAAAAGAAGAAGTAAAAGCATTATTTACAGAAGAAGAATTGGCTGAAAATGGAGATTTAGTTTCTAAATATTTCTACAAAACCAATAAAGAAGCAGTTCGTAATGTAACTTTAGATTTAGGAACTCGTTTAGACGGAAGAAAAACTACTGAAATCAGACCAATCTGGTGTGAAGTAGATTATTTACCATCTGTTCACGGTTCGGCTTTATTTACCCGTGGAGAAACTCAAGCATTGGCAACAGCTACTCTAGGAACTTCCAGAGAAGCCAACCAAATTGATTCACCATCAGAACAAGGAGAAGAAAAATTCTATTTACACTATAATTTCCCGCCATTTTCAACCGGAGAAGCTCGTCCGTTAAGAGGAACTTCAAGAAGAGAAGTTGGTCACGGAAACTTGGCTCAAAGAGCTTTGAAAAACATGATCCCTGCTGAAAATCCATATACCATCAGAATAGTTTCTGAAGTATTAGAATCAAACGGTTCGTCTTCTATGGCAACTGTTTGTGCCGGAACATTAGCCTTAATGGATGCCGGAGTTCAAATGATTCGTCCTGTTTCAGGAATTGCTATGGGATTGATTACAGATGGTGATCGTTTCGCGGTTTTATCTGACATCTTAGGTGACGAAGATCACTTAGGCGATATGGATTTCAAAGTAACCGGAACTTCTGAAGGAATTACGGCTTGTCAAATGGACATCAAAATTGACGGATTGAAATACGAAATCATGGAGCAAGCATTGGCACAAGCTCGTGATGGTCGTTTGCATATCTTAGGAAAATTGACTGAAACGTTAGCACAACCAAGAACTGAAGTTAAAGTTCACGCTCCGAAAATTATCATGAGAACTATTCCTGGTGCTTTCATCGGTGCTTTGATTGGACCTGGTGGAAAAGTGATTCAAGAATTACAAAAAGCTACGGGAACTACAATCGTTATTAATGAAGTAGACGAACAAGGTGTTGTTGAAATCTTAGGAACTGATCCGGACGGAATTGCAGCAGTATTGGCGAAAATTGATTCTATCATTTTCAAACCAACCATGGGCGAATCCTACGAAGTGAAAGTAATTAAGATGCTCGACTTTGGAGCCGTAGTAGAATATACTGCAGCACCTGGAAACGAAGTGTTATTACACGTTTCAGAATTGGCTTGGGAAAGAACAGAAAACGTTGCCGACGTTGTAAAAATGGGCGATGTGTTTATGGTGAAATACTTAGGTGTTGACCCAAAAACCAGAAAAGAAAAAGTGTCGAAAAAAGCACTTTTACCAAGACCTCCAAGAGAAGAGAAAAAAGACGCTCCACAAGGTTAATTCAGAATATATTAATTCATACTAAAACCCAGCTCAGTAATGAGTTGGGTTTTTTATTTTTAGTAGCTAACGCAACCTTTTCATTTTTTAATGACTTTAGATAAAAACCTATTATTATGAAAAAAATAATACAACTCTCAAAAATAGCCACTTTGCTATTTATAATGCTTATCATCAATAGTTACAAAGACCTCGATGACAGTATTGTCATTCCAAATGCTAAAGATTTAATTCATAAAGACGATAAGTTGTTCTGCTTGATTGAACGAATAGCCAAAGAAGCGCTAGGCTATCAATTAAACGGTAAAAAAGATTGGTTTTTGCCCAGCGAAAATGAACTAGCTTTGCTTTATACCAATTTACACCAACAAAACCCTGGCAACTTTACAAATGTTGTATATTGGGATTCAACCGAGATTGATGTCATCCCAATAAAAACTATTGATTTTTCAAATGGGCAAAATGTAGTGAGTTCAAAAGTTTCGACTCCAAAAACTGTATAAAGTAAGATGCATTCGTTATTTTAAAAAAACACTTTTGAATTTAGAAGATTTAATAAAGGCCTGCCAAAAGCAAAACAGCAAAGCGCAAGAAGAATTATACCATTTGTATAAGAACACTCTTTTTGCACTATGTTTAAAGTATTGCCAAAACGAAGCGGAAGCGGAAGACAATCTGCACAATGCATTTATTGAGATTTTCACCAACATCAAACAATATAAAGGCAAAGGCACTTTTGAAGGTTGGGTCAAACGAATCACCATCAACAAAGCCATTGACAGTTACAAAAAATCATATCAACTATCACCGATTAAAGAAACTGACTTTCAAGATACTGATGTAACAGAAAATGAGTTAGAAGAATTTACGTTAGACCAAATTCTTTCTATGATTCAAAACTTACCTAATCAATATCGTCTGGTTTTTAACTTGTATGAATTGGATAACTATTCGCACAACGAGATAGCCGAAATGCTAAACATCACGGTTGGTACTTCAAAATCAAATTTGCACAGAGCCAAAATGATTTTAAAAGAACAAATTAAGGCAATTGCCCCAATCCATAATATGAATATGAAATATGGAAAATAGAAAAGATATCGGAAAAGCCATTAGCGATAAACTGAATTCTCTGGAAAAAACGCCAAGAGAAAATGTTTGGAATGGCATTAGTTACGAACTTCAAAAGAAAAAAAAGCGAAGAATGGGTTTCTTTTTCTTTTGGACAAAAACCATCGGATTACTTCTTGTTGGAGCGATTGCGGCTTTATATGTCTATAATCAAAATGTAGATTTTAATACTTTATCTCCAGAAGATTCAAACGAACCTATCATTGTAAATGGCAATAACAGAGAAACAAATACCAACAATTCTAATGAAAGAAATGCAGATAATGACAATTTAAACTCCAATTTAAACAATCGAAATGTCGTTGAAGACGAAAATAACATTCATACTGTCGGGAATAAAAACAATCCTAAAAACAGCAATTCGACTAGTGCCAAAAGCAAAAAAGGTTCTGTAAAAAACAGCCAAAATAGCCATTCGGTGTCAAAAAATTCAAAATTATCTAAACAAAAGTCAAATCAGTTTTCAAATGTAAAAAGTAAAAAACCTATTAAAAAAACAAAAGCAGCATCTAAAACCACCCAAGAAACCTTAAACCCAAACGAAGTCAATACTGAACCAAACTCCACTGCCCTTTTTGACCCAACATTATTACAAAACAAAAGTTCAGTAGATCAAACTCAGGAAATAAATCTTAAAAAAACGGATTCACTTGCATCCAAAAAAGACAAAGAAAAAACGAAAAACATCAACATGTATCCTGAAGACAAAAAGGAAACGGACAGTGCAAAAACATTTCGAAAGTTTGACATAGATGCTTTTGTATCGCCAACTATTTATGGTCATTTTGCCAAAAAATCAACATTAGACCGTCGATTAGATGGTATTTCTAAAAGTTCTACAATTACGATGAGCTATGGTTTGGGATTGACTTATCAAATAGGCGAAAAACTGAGTATTCGTATTGGTTACAGCAAAATTGCTTTGGAGTCAACCACCAAAAACGTTGCGGTTAATACTCAAAATTATTCCGGTATAAAATACCATCCAACCTTAACGAATCAAACCATCTACATCGCTTCAAATAATGCCGAGAAAATGGATATCACACAAGAAATAAGTTATACCGAAATCCCATTGGAACTGAAATATAAGTTTTGGGACAAAAAAATAGGACTGTATGGTATTGCGGGTTTCAGTTATTTAATACTTGATAAAAATTCCGTTTCCATCAAAACAAATAACGGTTACAGCCAACAGATTGGTAAAATGAATAACATTATGGACACTTCTGCTTCAACCAACATCGGATTTGGACTTGACTATGAAATCTTCAAAAACGCTAAGATTTTTGCCGAACCTATGTTCAATTATCAAATCATGTCCTTTGACAACAGCAATCCGAAACCTTATTTCTTCGGAATTCATACGGGCATTCGGTATACCATTTTAAATAAATGATTGTGGTAGTTAGTTAATTTGATAAAACCCCGATTCTAATTTGAAATCGGGGTTTTTGATTTTTACCAGTTCAATATCGGAAACGAACGCTTGGCATTTTTATTCCAAACACCAATTTGAAATCCTTTGGAATACGAACGGTTATAAACACCAACTTGCAAACCTCGATTGTATTTGGTTGCATTTATTAAACCTACATGAACACCTTTTAATTCGTAGGATTGATTGAAAAGACCAACAGTTGCTCCTTTTAAAGAATTGTTAGCATTATATACCCCAACAGAAACACCGTTTTGATGGTCTATCATTGTGCCAAGAACAGTTACAGATAAACCATTAAAATCATTAAATTTATTGGCTAATGAAATATTCAAACCATTCATACTAGCCGTCGTAAAAAAGCAACCTGTACTCAGATTTAAACCGTTGACTTTTACATGTGGCGTATGCTCCCAATTTTTTATTCTTAATCCTTCTCCGCCGCCACGGGATGACAAATCCGCATTTCCGATGACATCCGGTAAATGCAAAATTGCCAAAAAAGCCACAAAAACACCGGCAATTGGTGCCGGATTTACTTCTAAATTTAAGCCATTAATTGTTTGATTGGCAATTCGTCTGTTTTCTACATGGCCAAATCCGAAGGCAAAATTTACTTTGTTTATTTTTTTTGACATTGGCGTAAAGCCAAAAAATTGCGCGTGTTGTTCGACCGGAGTAAATCGTTGTTGGTAAATGCTGTTTTGTTGAACAATGGTGTCTTGAGCATAAATGATTTTAGTTGTTAAAATCAAAAGCAATAAAATTCTTGTTTTCATGATAATTTGATTTTTAAAATTCAAATCAAAACTATTGTGATATTTACAATAATTTTAACGAAAAGCAATTAAAATAATTTTTACATTTGTGATTATCGCAAATATGAACAACCAAGAAACACTTCTTAACGAGATTCGAAAACAGATTTCCACATCGAGTTCTTTAAACGATGCTGTTGCTGTTGCATTAGACATTAGTTATGATGCGGCACACAGAAGGGTTTCGGGAAAAAGTAAGTTTTCTATTGACGAAACTATTTTACTTTGCCAACATTATAACTTGTCGCTAGACACAATTTTCAACAATGAAAAGAAAATGGTCGTTGAAAAAACCAAAGAAGTCAATTCGGAAGCCGATTTGGTTCAGTACTTCCGAGATTCTGCGGCGCATTTGAGTGAGTTTAACAATACCGAAAATCTCTCCATTTTTTATTCTGCCAAAGACATTCCGCTTTTTTACACTATTGGCGGAAGCTTGCTTTCCAAATTTAAATTGTATGTATGGCTTAATCTTTTAATCGGAAAAGAGAACATTCCTTCTTTTGAAAGCTTTACCATTTCCAGCCAACTTCAAGAACATTCCTCTCTAATTCAAAACGTTTTTGCCAAAGCTACAGTTCATGAAATTTGGAATGAAACCACGATTAACAGTACGATTCAACAAATATTATACTTTTTTGAATCGGGTTTACTTAGCATTAACAACGCGACCGAACTCTATCAGGATGTTAAAAGAATGTTGCTCAATATTGAAGAAAAATCGAGTCAAAATGACATTCAATACCATTTGTACCAAAATGATTTATTGATTTTAAACAATAGCGTATTGGTCAAAAACGAGGTCAAAAGTAAGCTTTTCATTCCTTATACGTTGTTAGGCTATTTCATTACGGAGGATTTGGATACCACCAAAAATGCTTCCGAATATTTTAAATACCAAATGAAAAACTCAAAGTCACTCAATCTTTCCGGAACGCGTGACCGAAAGCTCTTTTTCAATAAAGCAAATCAAAAAGTTGACTATTATTTGCAACGCTTAAACAATCAAATCGATTTGTTATTCTAAAAACTAACCTAAATTTTGTGAATTATGGGGTTTATCATTTTCATTTTAGTAATCTGTATTTTTTTCTTATTCAATAATTTCTATAATTTAAGAAGAGACCATAAGTTTTTAAAATCAATTCTGGAGAAATATTCTGTAGACCTCGCTGATTTAAAAAAAGAAGTCTCAGCACTTAAAAACCCAATTGAAAGCCAAACCCTTTCCACTAACACTATTATTCAGCCAATAGCGGAAATTGTAACTGAAGAAGTAATAACAACCATTACTCCAATTGACATTCCCGTTCCCAAACCACAACCGATAATTGAGGAAATAAAAATTCCTGAATTACCGGTACTAAACTACGAAAGCCATCCATTACCAAAATTTGAAAAGCCAAAAGCAATTGTTGAAGAAGTTTATCCTGAAAAAGTTATTGAAGAGAAAATCTATCAAGAAAGTACTTTTTCTCTATTGTTAAAAAAAGCGGAAAAGCAATTTGCCGACAATTGGACCGGAATTCTCGGAACCGCCATTATGGTGCTTGGCATTGGCTATTTGAGTATTTATACGGCATTAAAAGTCGAGCCGATTTTTAGGGTTTTAATCTTGTGGTTGTACGCCGGTTTACTCATTGGTTCGTATTACATTTTGGCCAAAAAAGAAAAATGGAACAAAACCGGACTTTGGTTGCGAAGTGCCGGCGCGAGTTTGTTTTTGTTTGGTTGTTTTGGTGCTTCACAAATAGAAGCCTTGACATTTATTGATAACAATGGCTTTGGTTATTCTTTAATCGGACTCGGAATTGCGCTCAATTTATACGTTGGTTACATCATCAAGCAGCAAACATTTTTGTCACTTCATGTGGTTTTGAGCTTACTGATTTTATGCGTCATTCCCGAAAAATTATTGGTCACTTTTATCTTAGCAGCCATTACATCAACCATCGGAATTGTGTTGTCTTATAAAGAAAAATGGGAATATCATTTGCTGATTGTGATTATTGCTTTCATCATTTTCGATATTTGGTTCAATGCCGAAGGAACAACTTTAACCACAACACAAAACATCTTTGCTATTCTGGGAATCGTAATGGTCTCGGCTAGTTGCATGTTTATGCAATATAGAAGTGTTTACGAAAACACGCATTTTGACAAAGCTGCTTTTATTACACATTTAACCAATTGGATTTTATTCGCCATTGGCTTAATTCTACATTCTACGGGAAGTCATTTTAAAACTTTTATTTTGTTTGCCGGAGCGATTATTTGTTTCTTTATGGCGATTAAAGCGCGTAAGAAAAAGATATTTTGGCTTTATAACTTAGACGGAATGGTCGCTTTTATCCTTTTTTCGCTAAGTATTATCATGCTGAATGATTGGAATGTTGGTGTTGATATTATTGCTTGTATTTTATATCTAATTACGATTGCTTGCTTGTTTGCGGTTTACCAACAAAAAGAAGCTTTGCTGTATAAAATATTCCTCGGCATTAATCATTTTATGGCGTTTGCTTTAATCATTTTTTCCGCCTTACTATACAGTAGTTCATTGGAACAAACCCAAATCACGAGTGCTTTAGCCAGTTTAATTGCCCTGACCATCATTTCACTTGCTGTACCGATTTTCTCGGTAATTAAGAAAGAATATTTAACGGTCGATTCATTTTTTGGCGAAAAGAGTTTGAGTTTAAACGGATTGCTTTCAATAGTGTTTTCGATGTTTGTCATTCTGAAAATGGATGATGCATTTGGCAATTCCTTCTATTATATTGTAATTGGTTTGGGATTCCTTTGGTGTTTGCTGAAACGAACCTATGATTCCAAAACATTTGACATTGGACGACTCTTCTTTTTAGGATTGAGCTTATTCACGGGAATACTTTTACTAAACACTCAAGAGCAATCATACACAGATTTAGTGTTTGCTTTAGGTTTGTTCGCTGTTGTTGGTTTCAACTGGTCGCTAAAACGCTTTTACAACAATGTCTTTCTCATTCCGTTCTTGTGTATTTTGGGTTCCAATGCGGTTTTGGTGGTGTTGTCTTTCAAATATTTATCAGATTATTACCTACTGCATATTTTTAGTTTGTTTGGCATTGCTTTACTCAATCATGAATTTTTGTGGTTCAATTTCAAAAAGAAGTATTTGGTAGTCGAAAATGAAACATTACTCTATCTTTTCTATTATTTCTTGGCCTTTTTAGGAAGCTTTACATTGCTGTGGCATTCTTGGAAACTCACCAATACTGAAATCGGTTTAACCTGTTTAGGAATTTCCATTGTCGAAGTTTATGTTTTGTTTGCCAAAAGAATCAAAAACAAATCGGCTGACTCGAGCGTTAGCGAACAGGCGAAGCAAACGCTTACCAATTGGAACCATTTTAATCTTTTGAATTCAGAATTATTACTTTTCAATTCGCTGTTATTTGGTTTTTGTTGTTTACAAATCGAATACAGTTCGGTGCTTTTATCAGTTTTAGCTATAATTAGCTTCCTTTCGTTCCAAAAATTCATTGAGTTTAAACGCTATAACAACTATGCTTTTATACTAATGATTGTAGGTGTTGCATTCTCTATTCATCAAGCGATTGACCATATTGATTCGACTGACAAAACTATTCTTTATATCACTCAAGCCGCTAGTATTTTGATATCAATTGGCTATTACTATTTATTATTAAAAACCGAAAAAGAAGAAAGCAAACTTTTCACAAAACTATTGCCTTACCTGCAAAACCTTTGGATAATAGTTTTATTATTCATCCAAGTCGAATTCAAATATCTTCCGGTCTTATTTATGGGATTGGCGTTACTGAATTTCTGGTTAATCACTTCTAATAAAATCAAAACAGAACTTCATTTCGCTACCGGAATTGGTTTATTAGGAATCATAACTTCCGTATTCTTTAGCATTAACAAACTCAACAATTTTGAAGTAATCGATTGGACGCTTCAATTAGGAAGTGTTGTCATGGGAATCTTGTTTGTTATTCTTTTAAGTAAAAAAGAAGCTATTGAAACCTTAAAATCCAATTACCAAATTGTACTGAATGTTTGGTTGTCGATTATCATGTTCTCTCAATTGGAGCACAAATGGCTTCCTGTATTTTGGGCAACAACTGCTATCTTAAATCTGTATTTGCATTTTCGAAAAATCAGTCCGCAAAAGAACATCAGCATTGTGTATTATTTATTGGCCAATGTACATTTGGGCATCATCAGTTTCCATTTTTACGAACCTAACTTCTTGCCGGTTTATCTTTTAATATTCGTGCTTTTGGGCATTTATATTTATTTAGCTTACAAATGGATGGAAAATTTCAATCTCAAAAACAGCCTGATGATCTATCCGGCAACGTTAAGTATTGGTTGTTTCTTATATCTTTCATTCGACAAAGGCATACTGACTTTCTTCTGGATTTTAGAAGCCTTAGGATTGTTGATTTTGGGCATCATGCTCAAGGAAAAATATTTCCGTTATGTTTCTTTATCCTTAGTTGGCCTTTGTATTGTAAGATTAATGTTCTTTGATTTATCTAACACTGATTTTTTGATTAGAGCCTTGGTTTTATTGGGTGTCGGGGTCGTATTATTGGTAATGAACAGTCTGTTCAAGAAGTACAAAGACCGGTTTGATTAAAAAAACATTATGGTTTTGTAACTTTTTTGTTTTTTTACACGTACAACCACTTGAACACTTTAAAGTAAAGGAGATACATTAAATGAGACAACTCAAAATCACCAAGCAGGTAACCAATCGTGAAACTGCTTCCTTAGACAAGTACCTACAAGAAATTGGAAAAGTAGATTTAATTACTGCCGATGAAGAAGTTGAATTAGCACAGAAAATTAAAGCCGGAGATCAAAGAGCCTTGGAAAAATTGACCAAAGCTAATTTGCGTTTTGTGGTTTCTGTAGCAAAACAATACCAAAATCAAGGTTTGACTCTTCCCGATTTGATTAATGAAGGTAACTTAGGCTTGATAAAAGCAGCGCAACGTTTTGATGAAACGCGTGGTTTTAAATTCATTTCATATGCCGTATGGTGGATTCGTCAATCTATACTTCAAGCTTTAGCGGAACAATCTCGTATTGTACGTTTGCCTTTGAATAAAATTGGTTCTATCAATAAAATCAACAAAATGTACGCCTTATTAGAGCAATCTAACGAACGCGCACCTTCTGCTGAGGAAATTGCCAAAGAATTAGACATGACCGTAAATGATGTAAAAGAGTCTATGAAAAACTCCGGCCGTCACTTATCTATGGATGCACCACTTGTAGAAGGAGAAGATTCTAACCTTTACGACGTTTTACGTTCAGGCGAATCGCCAAATCCGGACAGAGAATTAATTCACGAATCATTGCGTACTGAAATTGAACGTTCTCTAGAAACCTTAACGCCAAGAGAAGCAGACGTTGTACGTTTGTACTTTGGTTTAGGCGATCAACATCCTATGACTCTAGAAGAGATTGGAGAAACTTTCGATTTAACTCGTGAGCGTGTGCGTCAAATTAAAGAAAAAGCCATTAGAAGATTAAAACATACTTCAAGAAGTAAAATTTTAAAAACATATTTAGGATAATCCTAATAACGACAACAACAGTCTGATTAACTGTTCGTTTTTTGATTGATGATTGAAACTCCGGCTGATTACCGGAGTTTTATTTTTTGCGTGGCAAATAAAACTCCAGTCTGTTCGCTACGCTCGGGTTTCCGGAGTTTTATTTTTTGCGTGGCAAATAAAACTCCAGTCTGTTCGCTACGCTCGGGTTTCCGGAGTTTTATTTTTTATGGCGTGCCCTTTCAGGTCAGGCTTTCACCACTCGCTTTTTTAGTTATTCCATAACTAAAAAGAGCTCAAACAAAGGCTCAATCCTTCACGCAAACCCTGCTAAAATTCAACCCAAACTTTCTTTGTGTCCCGAAACTTAGGGATTCGCGAAAAAACCTTGCGAACTTTGCGGTTAAAAAACTAATTTTGCATCAACAACACAACATCATTCTTAAAATGAAATCGCTTTTATGCGATTCACGAATGCTAATAAAAAAATAACTACTATGAGTAAAAACACAATTATTGCACCATCAGTGCTCGCAGCCGATTTTGCCAACCTGCAACGTGATATCGAAATGATCAATGCCAGTGAAGCCGATTGGTTCCACATCGATATTATGGATGGTGTTTTTGTTCCGAACATCTCTTTTGGAATGCCTGTTTTGGAAGCCATTTCTAAACACGCAAAAAAAACAATAGATGTCCACTTAATGATTGTTGATCCTGACCGATATATCAAAACTTTCGCTGGTATAGGCGCTAATATTTTAACCGTTCACTACGAAGCTTGCCCGCATCTACACCGAACTTTACAAGCCATCAAAGCCGAAGGCATGAAAGCCGGTGTTGCTTTGAATCCGCATACGAATGTGGCGCTTTTGGAAGATATCATCAAAGACATTGATATGGTTTGCCTCATGAGTGTAAATCCGGGTTTTGGCGGACAATCTTTTATTGAAAACACTTACTCTAAAATTGAGAAGTTGAAAGAACTTATCATCCGCAAAAATGCGTCAACCATCATTGAAATTGATGGTGGTGTTACTGATAAAAATGCGAAACAATTGGTGCAAGCCGGAGCCGATGTTTTAGTCGCTGGAAACTTTGTTTTCAAAGCAGAACATCCTATTCAAACCATAGCCGATTTGAAAAAAATCACAACGTTATAAAATTTCTTAAATAGAATGCCGCAATATTAATTTGGAGTTGTTCTTTATGTGCGACTTCAAATTAGTATTAATCATTTCGGCCAAAATTTTTCCCATTTCATTAAAATCAGTTGAAATGGTAGTAATGCCATTTTCTACTACCTTTTTCAACGAAGTATCATTGTAGGATATAATTCCGTAATCAATCCCTAAAACCAAACTCTGAGTTTTAGCTTGCTCAATGACATTCACCAAATGCCTGTCACTTGGAATAATAAACAAACTACCTTTTTTAATCTCGTCATTTTCAAAAGTCGACACAACTGAATTTTGGAATTTATTTTCAGAACAAAACTTGTAAAAACCGGCAACCATTCCAACTGGTTCTTTATTTCCGGGAAAGATCAATATCAACTCGTCATAGTTTTTTATTTTCTCTAATCCATCCATTAGTCCATCATACATATCCGTTACAAAATCCTGATAAACTGTAGGATATTCACTCAAAGCCTCATTGGTTTGGTCTAAAATGTATGTATCGTTCAAAGGCAATGCCTTAATAACATCATTCGGAATTTCAAGATTGGATGGCATTATGATGTATTTCGAATAATTGCCTTTACTATCATTGACCAATTTTTTAAACATCTCCAAATTGAAATGATGAAAGAAAATGTCAATCTGAAAGTTCTTATTCACATGATAAATAAAGGAAGTATACAAATCTTCCTTAAACGCATTTAACTCATCAAATAGCAAAAAAATCCTTTGTTCTAGAGTAAACTCAACACTTTTCACATAATAACCTTTACCTAAAACCGCATAAATAATACCTCTTTTTTTCAGTTCGTCATAGGCCAATAAAACCGTGTCACGAGAAATAGAAAACTCTAAACTTACTTTATTCACAGAAGGCAATTTGTCATCGCGTTTCAATCGTGTTTCGGCAATAGCCATTTCAACAGACAAAACTATCTGTTTGTATTTTGGCTGGGCTGATTGACTGTTTATATTAATGATTTTCATCTAAATACAATTAACTGGTGGTAAGTTACAAAAAAACTGGTAGGTAGTGGTATGGACGAAAAAGATAAAACAATAATTTCGTTATCGGATTGATAAAAAAATTATGATAAAAAATCGTTATTCACAAATTTACAATAATAAAAATGCGAAATTGTTTGGATTAACTCCTGACAATAAAGAGGTTCTTTGCTATACTTTGGTCAACAAAAAAGGCATGGAATGTTCGGTAATCAATTATGGCGCAACGATTACGTCATTAAAAATTCCTACTTTAAACGGAGAAAAAATCGATGTCGTTTTGGGCTTTGACACCTTGGAAAAATATATCGATTCATTTGATTTACCTAGTGCTCCATATCTGGGAAGCGTTGTGGGAAGATATGCCGGCAGGATTAACAATGCTGCTTTTAAATTGAATGGAGAAAAAATACAGCTAACCAAGAATCACAATTCGCATCAAATTCATGGTGGATTAAATGGCTTTAGCCAAAAACTTTGGGAAATAAGCTCAATTAAAACAGAATTAAACCCTTCAATCACATTAGAATATACAAGTGCTGATAACGAAGAGAATTTTCCGGGAGAATTAAATGTAAAAGTTACTTGTACTTTAACCGAAAACAACGAACTAAAAGTGACTTTTCAGGCCAAATCAACCGAAGACACTATAATCAACTTAACCCAACACAGTTATTTCAACCTTGACGGACATTCAAAGGACATAGCCAATCAAAAGCTTTTTATCAATGCCAAAAACATACTGGAAACCACAAAAGAATTAATCCCAACCGGAAATTATATTAATTTAAAAAATCACGCTTTCGACTTCTCAAGTCTTAAAAATTGTCCAACATCCATTGACAACACTTTTGTTCTAGAAAGCAAAGAAGCGGCTACACTTTACAGCGAAAACTCTAACATAAAAATGATAGTTTCCACCAATCAACCCGGAGTTCACATTTATGTTGGCGGCAATTGTTTTGGCCAAATAAAAGGAAAAGAAAACACCGATTATCATCCAACCAGTGCTATTTGTTTTGAAACACAAAATTTTCCCGACGCACCAAATCATAATCATTTTCCAAACTCAGTCTTGAGAAAGAACGAAGAATATTTACACCAAACGACATTCAAATTTCAAAATCTATAATTATGAAAAAGTTACTTTTTATTTTATTCTCCATCTCGTTATTTTCTTGTTCCTCTGACAGCAACTCAGAACAGGAACCGCCTGTTGTGGAAGACGAATTTATTCGTGGTGCCGATATGTCTTATTTACCCTTAATCGAAAGCGAAGGCACCGTTTACAAACACAACGGAGTAAACGAAGATGCAATTACCACTTTAAAAAATGCAGGCTGTAATGCAATCCGAATGCGCCTTTGGCAAAACCCGTCAGATGCTCATTGTGGCATGGCAGAAGTAAAAGCCTTTGCTCTAAGAGTAAAAGCCGCAGGTTTAAAAGTTTGGCTAACCGTTCATTACTCTGACACTTGGGCTGATCCGGGAAATCAAACCAAACCAGTGGCTTGGCAAAGCATGACATTTACCAATCTTAAAACAGCCGTTACGGATTACACCAATTTGGTGATGACCGAAATTAATCCCGACATAATCCAAATCGGAAACGAAACCAATGACGGTATGCTTTGGCCGGAAGGCAGATTATCAACTAACGAAAGTCAATATTTAGAACTCGTTTCAAGCGCAAGTTCAGCCATAAGAAGCAAATCTACAACCACAAAAATCATGTTACACCACGCCGGAATTTCAGGTTCAGATTGGTATTTCAGTAAAGTAGCCAACATTGATTATGACTATATTGGTCTTTCTTATTATCCTATTTGGCACGGAACCAGTTTGGTTACTTTACAAAATACCATGAATACTTTGGGTCAATTGTATGATAAAAAAGTAATAATAGCCGAGACCGCTTACCCGTTTACTTTCGGATACAATGATTATACCAACAACATTATCGGATTACCAAGTCAAATTCTACCTGCTTTTCCGGCAACAGAAACTGGCCAAAAAGGATTCCTTTCCACTATAAAAAATACAGTAAATCAAAGTACTCACGGCATTGGGTTTTGCTATTGGGGAAGCGAATGGATAGCTTTCAGAGGACCAACATCAACCAATGGTTCTTCATGGGAAAACCAAGCCTTATGGGATTTCAACAACAATTCACTTCCGGTTATGGAGGTGTTTAATGCCAATTAATTATGAAAATGATATTTCAAATCATAGCTGTAACATTACTATTTACAGTGACTGTGAATTCTCAAGACAACAATTTTGCTAAAGGCGCCGATGTAGGTTGGTTACCGCAAATGGAAGCTACAGGCTATAAATTCTACGATTCCGACGGCAGCGAAAAAGATTGTCTTCAATTACTAAAAGACCGTGGGATGAACTCCATTCGCTTACGTGTTTGGGTGAATCCAAATGATGACAAAGCCAGCGGTCATTGCAGTGCAGCAGAAACGGTAGTTATGGCATTACGCGCCCAAAAAATGGGCTTCCGAATTATGATTAACTTCCACTACTCTGATTCTTGGGCTGATCCGGCGAAACAATTCAAACCAAAAGCTTGGGAAAAACATTCTTTCCCTGAATTATTAAACGATGTTTACAATCATACTTTTGACGTTATCAATGCGCTAAAAGTCGCCGGTGTTACCCCGGAATGGGTACAAGTCGGAAACGAAATTCCCGGCGGTATGATGTGGCCGGAAGGCAGCACAGACAATTGGAAACAACTCGGACAGTTATTAAACAAAGGCTACGATGCTGTCAAAGCCGTTGACAAAAACATCAAAGTAATTGTGCATGTCGATGAAGGAAACAACAACGCCAAATTCAGAAAATTTTTCGACAATGCTACGGAACAAAAAGTGCGATATGACGTAATTGGATTGTCTTACTATCCGTATTGGATTAAAAAAGATTATAGTGAAACCATAGCCGATTTACAATTCAACCTAAACGATATGGCCAAACGCTACGGAAAAGAAGTAATGATTGTAGAAGTTGGTGGCGAAGATGACAAAGTGCAAAACACCTACGAACTTTTAGCAGCTACCATTAAAGCCGTAAAAAATGTACCAAACAACAAAGGAATTGGCGTTCTATATTGGGAACCACAAGGTGCCAGAAGCTGGAGTCATTACGCCTTAAGTGCTTGGCAAGCGGATGGCAAACCTTCACCAGCTTTGGATGCTTTTAAAGAAAATTAAAAATATGAAAAATATTTTATCCCCTACTTTAGGAAAAGTATTCTTATCGATTTCTTGTTTGATATTAAATTTTTCAACTGTAAAAGCACAAGAAAAAATAAGTCTTGACGAAGATTGGAAGTTCCATTTTGGTCATTCCGCTAATCCGGAAAAAGATTTTGATTACAGTAAAACTGCTTTGTTGCATAAATCAAATGTCTTTGCTACCACAGTGGTCAATCCCAAATTTGTTGATACTACATGGACTTCAGTAAACGTTCCTCACGATTGGGTTGTGGAACTTCCTTTTGTAAATTCTCCTCAAGTAGAAATGGACAGTCATGGTTACAAACCAGTTGGCGGAATCTATACAGAAACTAGTATTGGTTGGTATCGCAAACATTTCACAGTAGATAAATCAAAAAGCAACAAACGCTTCGAAGTTCAATTTGATGGAATTTACAGAAATGCCGAAATTTGGATTAACGGATTTTATGTCGGCACCAATTTTAGCGGTTACGTTGGCAATTCTTATGATGTAACTGATTATATCAATTTTGAAGGCGATAATGTATTGGTTGTTCGAGTTGATGCCACACAATATGAAGGCTGGTTCTACGAAGGCGCCGGAATTTACAGACATGTTTGGTTAAACATAACCGATAAAGTTTTTATCCCGGAAGACGGTATTTTTGTACATTCCGAAGTAAAAGGAAAAAATGCAATAGTAAACATTGAAACTACCGTTCAAAACAACAATTTAAAAACTTTAAACGGTTCGGTTTACGCCTATATTACTGATAGAAACGGAAAAGTTTTAGCCAAAACTTCAGAGCAAAAAATTGCTTTGGGCATTCATAAAAACACAACCGTTAAACAAAAATTAAATTTGAATAATGCTCGCCTTTGGTCGTTAGAAGATCCCTATTTGTACCGAGTGATTTCAGTGGTAAAATCAGGAAACCAAATTATACACCAAACCAAAACGCGTTTCGGAATCAAAACCGTAAAATTCGATGCCAATAAAGGGTTTTTCTTGAACGGAAAACACCTCAAAATTCAAGGCACCAACAACCACCAAGACCACGCCGGAATTGGGAGCGCATTACCCGATTACATGCAATATTATCGCATAAAGTTATTGAAAGAAATGGGTTCAAACAGTTATAGAGCAAGCCACAATGCACCAACTCCCGAACTTTTGGACGCTTGTGATAGCTTAGGAATGTTGGTTATAGATGAGCAACGTTTGTTAAATAGTAGTCCGGAATATGTAGACCAATTCAAACGATTAATCAAACGCGATAGAAATCATCCCTCCGTATTTTTATGGTCCATAGGAAATGAAGAACAA
The DNA here is from genome assembly GCF_002482945.1 of Flavobacterium sp. UBA7682. Lineage (NCBI taxonomy): Bacteria > Pseudomonadati > Bacteroidota > Flavobacteriia > Flavobacteriales > Flavobacteriaceae > Flavobacterium > Flavobacterium sp. UBA7682. Next base: position 120,814 of record NZ_DLGY01000046.1, on the reverse strand, counting down.
AACATTCAAGGCAACGACTACGGTAAAAAAATTGCACAAACCCTTTTAGCCATTCAACAAGATTTAGACCCAACAAGAACCAGTACTTATGCCGCTGATATGGCCAATGATTACAAAGGAGTAAACGAAGTAATTCCAATTCGCGGTTTCAATTATCGTGAATATGCTGTAGCTGATTACCATCGTGATCATCCCAACCAACCTTTACTCGGAACCGAAATGGGAAGCACGGTAACGACTCGTGGCATTTATGAAAAAGACAGCATTAGAGCTTATGTACCCGATCAAGACATTACCCATCCATGGTGGGCAAGTAAAGCCGAAACCTGGTGGAAATTAGCCGCCGAAAACGATTTTTGGCTTGGCGGTTATGTATGGACAGGATTCGATTATCGTGGGGAACCAACACCTTATAAATGGCCAAATATCAGTTCGCATTTCGGAATTATGGATGTTTGTGGTTTCCCGAAAAACATTTATTACTACTATAAAAGTTGGTGGACAAAAGAAGATGTTTTACACATTTCTCCTCATTGGAACTGGCCGGAAAAAATGGGTAAACCAATCGATGTTTGGGTAAATTCAAATGCAGAGGAAGTTGAATTATTTCTTAACGGAAAAACTTTAGGCAAAAAAACAATGCCAAGAAACAGCCACTTGAAATGGCAAGTCAATTACGAACCTGGAACACTGGAAGCCATTGGCTACAAAAAAGGTAAAAAAATAACATCAAAAGTAGAAACCACCGGAACTGCCTACAATGTAGTGTTGACACCAGACAAAACCATTTTAACCGCCGATGGAAAAGATGCTACAGTAGTCAACATTTCTATTACGGATGACAAAGGACGCGAAGTGCCTATTGCCGATAATATGGTAAAATTTTACCTTACCGGAGATGCGAAAATCATTGGCGTGGGCAATGGTGATCCAAGTTCTCACGAACCGGATAAATGCCGAGATGGCGCTTGGCAAAGAAGTACGTTCAACGGAAAATGTCAAGTAATCATTTTAGCTGGAAAAACATCAGGGAAAGTAACTTTAGAAGCAAAAGCCAACGGCTTAAAATCAGCTTCAGTCACAATCACACTTAAATAAAAAATTCGTTTCAATATTCATGAAGAAGAAATTAATCCAACATACAACGGAACATTTTGAAAAGATCTTTCAAAAAACACCCGAAACCATCTTCCTGTCACCGGGAAGAATCAATATCATTGGCGAACACGTTGATTACAATGATGGTTTTGTAATGCCCGCCGCTATCAATAAATACATCTGTTTTGCGATTTCAAAAAATAACAATTCAGAATGTACACTGGTAGCCAAAGATTTAAACGAAGCTTACCAATTTGATTTAAACGACCTATTAAAACCTATTGACAAAATGTGGGTCAACTACATTTTAGGCGTATTGCACCAATTGAAAGGCAAAGGCTTGACCAAAGGTTTCAACATCGTATTCAGCAGCACAATCCCAATGGGCGCGGGACTTTCTTCCTCAGCCGCTTTAGAATGTGGTATTGGTTACGCAATGAACAAACTGTTCAATTTGGGTTTAACCAAAGAAGAAATCGCACTTATCGGTCAAAAATCGGAACACACTTTTGTCGGTGTGAATTGTGGTATTATGGACCAATTCGCCTCGGTTTTTGGCAAAAAAAACAGCGTCATCAAACTCGATTGCAATACTTTGGAATATCAATATTACAAAGCTGATTTCAAGAAATATTCGTTACTTTTATTGGACAGCAATGTAAAACACACCCATTTGACTTCGGGCTACAATGTCAGAAGACAAGAAGTGGAACAAGGATTAGCGATTATAAAACAACATTTTCCACAAGTAAACACCTTCAGAGATTGTACGGAAGACATGGTTTTAAGACTGAAAGCAACTTTGGGAGAAGTTATTTTCAGACGTTGTCATTTTGTGGTCAAAGAAATCCAACGTGTTTTAGATGCAGCAGATTCATTAGCGAATTCAGATTTTAAAAAATTAGGCCAATTAATGTCGGAAACCCACGAAGGTTTGTCCAAAGACTATGAAGTAAGTTGTGACGAAATTGACTTTTTAGTCGATGCGGTTCAGCATAAAAAATCAGTCTTAGGATCAAGAATGATGGGCGGCGGATTTGGTGGTTGTTCTATTAATTTAATTGAAAAAGGTTCAGAAAAAGAACTCATCGAAAAAATTTCAGCCGAATACCGCAACGCTTTTGGCATCGAATTAAAAGCTTACAAAGTAAAAATATCAAAAGGTACCTCGCTTTACAAAACCGAAAATGACACAATTCAGCCATAACGAACATCCACACCGAAGATACAATCCTTTGCTAGACGAATGGATATTGGTTTCACCACATCGCGCCAAGCGTCCTTGGCAAGGCCAAAAAGAAACCGTTCATGAAGACAATCGACCTGAACACGACGCAGCTTGCTATTTATGCGCCGGAAATGTTCGTGCCAATGGCGTACAAAATCCAGATTACGCCGATTGTTATGTTTTTGAAAATGACTTTTCAGCTTTGTTAAAAGAAGAAGTAATTTTTGAAAGTAAAAATCAATCTTTGTTCCAATTAAAACCGGAACGCGGCATTAATAAAGTCGTTTGTTTTTCCCCCAAACACAACCTGACATTACCCGAGATGGAAGTCGAAGCTATTGAAAAAGTAGTCCAAACCTGGGCAGCACAATACATCGAGTTGGGCAGCCACGATTTTATCAATTATGTTCAAATTTTCGAAAACAAAGGAAGCGTTATGGGTTGCAGTAATCCGCATCCGCATGGACAAATTTGGGCGCAATCTTCTTTACCGACACAAGTAGAAAAAACACAAAAAAACCTTCGTATCTATCACGAAAAAAACAGAACTAGTTTACTTAAAGATTATTTAGAACAAGAATTAAAAAAACAGGAACGCATCGTTTTAGAGAACGAGCACTTTGTAGTTTTGATTCCTTTTTGGGCAACTTGGCCGTATGAAACGATTATTATCAGCAAAAGGCATTTTGGCAATATCATCGCGATGAGTAATGAAGAAACTAGAGCTTTTGCCGAAATCATCAAAGGGATTACGGTGAAATACGACAATCTTTTTGAAATGTCTTTTCCTTATTCTTCCGGTATTCACCAAGCGCCAACCGACAGGGTTTCGCATCCCGAATGGCATTTTCACATGCATTTTTATCCGCCATTATTACGCAGTGCGACTGTAAAGAAATTTATGGTGGGCTACGAAATGCTCGGCGAAGCACAACGCGATATTTCACCGGAACAAAGTGCAAAAATTTTAAGAGACTTACCAAACATTCACTACAAACAAAACCACTAAAAAACCAGATATGAACACAGGATTTGAAACCATTGACTATATCGTATTTATCGCTTATGCACTTTTAATCCTAGGCGTTGGTCTTTGGATGTCGAGAGATAAAAAAGGACATCAAAAAAATGCGGAGGATTATTTTTTAGCCAGTAAATCTCTTCCATGGTGGGCAATCGGAACTTCTTTGATTGCTGCAAACATATCGGCTGAACAATTTATTGGTATGTCTGGTTCTGGTTATGCTGTTGGTTTGGCAATTGCTTCTTACGAATGGATGGCTGCAATCACTTTAATCATAGTTGGAAAATTCTTTTTACCTATTTTTATTGAGAAAGGATTGTATACCATTCCGGAGTTTGTTGAAAAGCGATTTTCCACTAATTTAAAAACCATTTTAGCCGTATTTTGGGTGGCTTTGTATGTCTTTGTAAATATCACTTCGGTATTGTATTTAGGTGCTTTGGCTATGAATACCATCATGGGTGTTGATATGTTTTATGCGATTTTAGGATTATCCTTGTTTGCGGCAGCTTATTCTATTTACGGAGGTTTGGCCTCCATTGCTTGGACCGATGCCATACAAGTGATTTTTCTAATTTTTGGCGGATTGGCAACCACCTATTTAGCCTTAGATACTGTTTCTAACGGAAACGGAATGTTAGATGGATTGGGCATCATCTACGACAAAGCACCACAAAAATTTTCCATGATATTGGACGAATCAAATCCACAATATATCAATCTTCCGGGAATTGGAGTTTTAGTTGGCGGACTTTGGGTTGCCAATCTTTATTATTGGGGTTTTAACCAATATATTATTCAGAGAGCTTTGGCAGCAAAATCTTTAAAAGAAGCACAAAAAGGAATTGTGTTAGCCGCCTTCTTAAAGTTAATCATCCCATTTATCGTAGTAATTCCGGGGATTGCCGCCTTTGTGATTGTTAATGATCCTGAGATGTTAGCCCGATTGGGAACCGAAGGTTTGTTAAACATTCCGAGTGATGGCGCTGCTGACAAGGCTTACCCTTGGTTAATTCAATTTTTGCCTGCCGGTTTAAAAGGATTGGCTTTTGTAGCTTTAACAGCGGCGATAGTTTCTTCACTTGCTTCTATGTTGAATTCCACTTCCACTATTTTTACCATGGATATTTACAAACAATACATCAACAAAAATTCTGATGACAAGAACACGGTTAAAGTTGGGCGGATAACTTCTGCGGTAGCTTTGGCGATTGGAGCGATTGTAGCGCCACTTTTAGGCGGAATCAACCAAGCATTTCAATTCATCCAAGAATATACCGGAGTAGTCAGTCCGGGCATCTTAGCCATTTTCCTTTTGGGATTATTTTGGAAGAGAACCACTAACCAAGCAGCTATTTGGGGTGCTCTACTATCGATTCCGGTGGCAATGTTTTTCAAAGTCGGGCCAAAAGGTTGGGCTAATGGCACTTCATTAGAATCGGTATTTCCCAACATTCCATTCTTAGACCAAATGGGTTACACCACATTAATTACTATACTCATTATTATGGCTATAAGTTGGATACAAAACAAAGGCGAGGATGACTCGAAAGGTTTCATATTGCACAAAAACACTTTTAAAACAAGTGCTTCTTTTAATATTAGTGCTTTTGCCATTATGTTGATTTTGGTGTTTTTATATGCTAAGTTTTGGTAACCATTAATGTTTATGATTCAGCATTTTACTGACATGTTGGAATAATTCCGGAAATTGCATCTTAAATTCATTAGGTGTTTCAAAATAATGCTCAATAATCACTGAAATGAATTCAAAATGATTGGTGTAAGCATAAATTCGAAAGTACTCGGAATCTATTAATTTTTGTCGGTTAGGCGGATGATTTACTTCTTTATGAAGTCGACTATGCTGTTTTCGAAAAGCCAACGAGCTACCATCGTCGCTTCGCAAACTATGGTGATGAATAACATGAGAGAACTCATGGATTCCTAAGTTTAAATTGTCATTATCGATTTCGTATCCTGCAATAAAATCTTTCCATGAAAAAACCACCGCCTTCATTCTCGGATTGAATTCTCCTTTATGGTATTGTTCCGTATTATTTGAATAATATTCTTCGGGATAGATTATTATTTTGTCAAAAGTATCAATCAAGTAACGTCGCATTCCGAAAGTCAGCATCACATAAGTTCCGGCAATCAGCGTTTGCATTTCTCTTGTAATTACAATATCTTCTCTGGGAATAAATTCATATTTCTCCTTAAAAGAGGCCAAGCGGTGGTGAAAATATACTTTGTGCTTGTCTGAAAGTTTGCTGTAGAAAGGAAAATTCTGCCTTAGGAAAAATTCCTCATCATCGTTTATCTTTTTGGTATTCATATACAAATGAACATAAAGCGGTCGATTCAAAATAGCAATCGAAATATCATCCAAAAAACTCATGATAAACATGAAAGAATATAGGAAACCTGCTCCTAAGACAAAAACCATAATAAGAATACCCATTGGCTAAAGATATAAAAAAAGCTCAAGAAATTCTTTAGCTTTTAATATGAACGCGAAGGGTTTCTACCGAACAATATACTTTAAATTTTATATTGGATTGATTCGGCTGTCGTGTAACAAAATGAAACACTAAAGAATCTTATTTCAACAAATAAGATTTTTTTTTTACTTTTATCAAAACTTACTACACTATGAAATCGAAGATTCACGAACACCAAAAAAAATCAACTCTTGTGAGTAAAAAGATACTATTATTATCGTTTCTATTTATTGTCCTTGCAACCAACGCCCAAATAAAGGTTGCCAAGACTGAAGCAAAACCAGTTCTTATCGGTAAGGTGGGAACACCGACTTTGAGTACCGTAGAAATTACGAAGACTGGTGACTTAGTTACCTTTAAATACCAGAATAACAATAAGCCCCAAATAGCTGAATTCAAAACCTTCAGCTTTAAAGATATTGATGATGCCTTAGAAGGATTTTATACTGTCATCAAAGATGGTCTTACAGCTCAACCGAAAGAAGATATTAAGATTGAATTGCCCAATGAAACAGTGAGCCTTCAATTCACAAAAGCCATGAATATTGCCAGCGTGAAGATGAAGATAAGTTATAACAATGGCGAAGAAGGCGGAACAACAGTATGGTTAACTCAAAAGCAAATTGATAAGTTATTCAACAAATTATAAATTTACGTTTTGAAAATACGCAGGGTTGACTTCGTCTTCCCAGACAAAGCTCCGCTTTGAAAATAAAACAGCCAATAAAATGCTCAAGTAAACTTGGACATTTTATCGGCTATTCTATTTATGTGTGACCCCGGCAGGGTTCGAACCTGCAACCATCAGAGCCGAAATCTGATATTCTATCCAGTTGAACTACGGAGCCATTTTAGAGAGTTAGACTATATTATGTTAATAATTTTTTAACGATAGTCGAAACGGTTTTACCATCCGTTTTTCCGGCCAAGGCTGCTGAGGCTTTCCCCATAACTTGTCCCATGGAAGCCATACCTGAAAGCCCACCTTCAGTGATGATTTTCGAAACGATTGCTTCCACTTCTGCTTCTGATAATTGTGCCGGCAGGAACTTTTCGATTACGGCTACTTGCGCTAATTCAGGTTCAGCTAAGTCGGCGCGATTTTGCTCAGTATAAATATTAGCGCTGTCTTTTCTTTGTTTTACCAAACGTTGCAATAATTTGATTTCGTCTTCAGAAGATAAAGTTTCGCTGGCACCTGCTTCGGTTTTGGTTAAAATAATACCCGATTTAATCGCTCTTAACGCTTCTAAAGCGACTGTATCTTTGGCTCTCATGGCGTTTTTCATTTCGTCCATGATTTGTGTTTCTAAACTCATATTTAGATTATTAGATTACTGCGTCAGTTCGCTGACGCTCGTGTGTTAGACTTCTTAGATTTCTCTAAAAATGATTGGCTCTTTAGCCCTGATTGTAGCAAGTATCCTCGAAGAGATACTGCGGAAAGCAGGAAAATGGTTAGCTGAAACAGCCCGAACCTTTCGCTCACAATTAAAATCAGGACTACTCAAAAAGCACTGCGAAGTTAAAAAAATAACCCGAAAATCGCAAAGCAATTTTCGGGTCATCCGATTAGAAAAATGGCAGACTAATCTACATTATCGTGCAAGAAGGAATTATTGGTTCTGATTTGCAAATCGTCGTTACTATCAGTTCCCAAAGACATTCTTGAATTTGAAGTATTGCCGGCGTTGTTTGACAGGTCAACCCCTAATCTTTTATAAGCTGGTTCTTTTTCCATTTCCTCAATTCTTGACGGATTGTTGTGGAATTTGTAATTGAACTCTTTTAATTTTCTTCTGCGTTCATCAGCTCTGTGTTTCAAAGTTTCTTCAATGGTCATTTCTACCGGAGAAGCATCGTCAAAATAGTTTACTGAAGCTGTTTGTGGTTTTTCGGTTTCGGCAACCGGTTTCATGGTGATGTTTAATTCCTCAGCGATTGGCTCTTCAACGATTTTAGCAACCGGTTTTGAGTTTAGCAAGTCGTTTTCCAACTCCATGTATTCTTCCAAAGAATATTTAATCACACCACCTTCGTTCAACTCCGTTACCGGAACAAACTGTACAGGCTCGTTTACCACAATGTCATTGGCGTCAGAAAGGTCGAAAACAATTCGGCTTTCTTCTACTGGTTGAACAGCTTCAACAACTTCTACTCTCTCAAATACTGGCGTTGCAGCCGGCATATCGAAGGTGAAAGTGATTTGCTCTTCTTCAATGATATTTTGTGGCTCAACCACTCTCATCTCACGTACTTCTGGTGTTGTTACTTTGTAATCGATGTCCATGATAGGCGATACGATTTCGAAAGTCACATCTAAGTTGCGGATGAATTGATTCATTGCAATTAATTCGTTATCATCAATAGCAGTCGGAGCAGTTGGTGTTTCAACTTCTTCTTCGATTAATTCGAATACGATTTTTTCTTCTTTTACTTCCGCTTTAGCTCCGTTCAATTCGGCTTCGCCTCGGGTTGGCGAGTCAGTGTTGGTTTGGAAAACTTCTACCGTTTTTTGGGTTAAGTCGCGCACCAATTTTTGATCGTCTTCTAAAGCATGAACAATTTTCTTGGCTTCTATGTTTAAAAGTCCATTTTGTTGTTCTTGATTAAAACCTGTAGCAATGATAGTTACGGCAATTGAATCTCCTAACGTTTCGTCTTCACCAACACCCATGATGATATTGGCATTGTGACCGGCTTCCGATTGGATATGGTCGTTGATTTCTCCGATTTCATCAATGGTGATTTCATTATTACCAGAAACGATAAGCAACAATACGTTTTTGGCACCGGAGATCTTATTATCATTTAACAATGGAGAATCTAAGGCAGAAATTATAGCATCTTTTGCTCTATTTTCGCCATTAGCAGTAGCAGAACCCATGATGGCTCTTCCACTATTTTCCAATACGGTTTTTGCGTCTTTTAAATCGATATTTTGTGTGTAGTGGTGTGTAATTACTTCTGCGATACCACGAGAAGCAGTAGCCAACACTTCATCAGCTTTAGAGAAACCTGCTTTGAAACCTAAGTTTCCGTACACTTCTCTCAATTTATTGTTATTGATAACAATCAAAGAATCTACTTGTTTTCTTAATTTCTCAACACCCAACAACGCTTGTTCCGAACGAACTTTGCCTTCAAACTGGAAAGGAATCGTAACGATACCAACGGTTAGAATATCTCTTTCTTTCGCTAATTGTGCGATTACCGGAGCAGCACCGGTTCCTGTCCCACCGCCCATTCCGGCTGTGATGAAGACCATTTTGGTATTGCTGTCCAACATTTTTTCAATGTCGCCCACACTTTCTAATGCGGATTGTTGTCCTACATCGGGATTTGCGCCTGCGCCAAGTCCTTCGGTTAAGTTTACACCCAACTGAATTTTATTCGGCACCGGACTGTTTTGAAGTGCTTGTGAGTCGGTATTACAAACGATGAAATCTACACCTTTGATTCCCTGTTTGAACATGTGATTGATAGCGTTACTTCCGCCGCCACCAACACCGATTACTTTGATCACATTTGATTGATTCTTTGGTAAATCAAATGAGATGCTTCCAAATTCTGAGTTGCTTATCATACTATTTTGGTGTTAGGTATTTATTCTATTCTGCGTTATCTAAAAAATCTTTAATCTTGTCTACATAGCGGTCAAAAAACGAGCGCCTGATTTTACTTTCAGTAGTCTCTGGCTCGGGTTTTTCTTCTACTACTACTTCATTCGAAACCTCTTCTTCTTTTGGTTCAAAAACCGGTTGTTGTGCTATTGGTTTCGGCGCTTCCTGAGCTACCTCTTTTAATTCAATTTTGTAAGCACTATTCGAATTGTTTTCGATGCTGTTCATTACCAATCCAACTGCGGTGGCAAATAACGGACTTGAAATTTCTTCTCCCGAATTGCCTGCCAAATGTTCGTTTGGATAACCAATTCTGGTGTCCATTCCCGTGATGTATTCCACCAATTGTTTGATGTGTTTCAATTGTGAACCACCGCCGGTTAATACGATTCCGGCAATTAATTTTTTGCGCGGATCTTCGTGGCCGTAAGCTTTGATTTCGGTGAACACTTGTTCGATAATCTCCACTACTCTTGCGTGAATGATTTTCGACAAATTCTTAAGCGATATCTCTTTTGGATCTCTTCCTCTCAAACCGGGAATGGATACAATTTCGTTGTCTTTATTTTCCCCCGGCCAAGCTGAACCGAATTTTACCTTCAATAACTCTGCCTGTTTTTCGATAATCGAACAACCTTCTTTGATATCATCTGTAATTACGTTTCCGCCAAAAGGCACAACCGCGGTGTGACGAATGATTCCATCTTTAAAAATGGCCAAATCTGTTGTTCCGCCACCGATGTCAATTAAGGCAACGCCGGCTTCTTTTTCTTCCTGACTTAAAACAGCATCTGCTGAAGCCAATGGTTCTAAAGTCAATCCTGATAATTCAATACCCGAACTTTGAATACATCTTCCAACGTTTCTGATGGATGATGCTTGTCCAACTACTACATGGAAACTCGCTTCCAATCTTCCGCCGTACATTCCGATAGGCTCTTTGATTTCCGACTGCCCGTCGATTTTGAATTCTTGTGGCAAAACGTGGATAATCTCTTCTCCCGGAAGCATCGCTAATTTGTTAACTTGGTCGATTAGCAATTGGATATCTCTTCCGCTGATTACTTCTTCAGGATTTGTTCTGATAACGTAATCGGTGTGTTGTATGCTGCGAATGTGTTGTCCGGCAATGCCCACTACCACATCGTTTATTTTGTAACCTGAATTATTTTCTGCTTCAAGAACTGCTTGTTGAATTGACTGAATCGTTTGGGTAATATTATTTACAACACCACGAGCCACTCCGAGACTTTTCGATTTACCGACACCTAAAATTTCCAACTTTCCATACTCATTCTTCTTGCCAATCATGGCCACAATCTTGGTTGTCCCAATGTCTAATCCGACTGCAATATTCTCTTTTTCCATAATCTTCTATTTAATGCACACCACTTGCTTGGTAAACTTCAAATTAATTCTTCGGTACTGGTCCAAAGTGCTATCTAAAACCGCCTTCTGAAAAAAGGCTTTATAATTCTTAAATTTTCTTTCGATGTTAATTGTTATACCGAAATCGATTTGATAATCGTAATTTCTGTTCGCCATAATTAAGCTACCGTTAGGCAAAACTTGTACACCAATGATATTTTTTTTCAAAAAATCATCCTCGGCTATTCTCTTCAAAACTTCAGACAATTTTTCTTTTTTTACTGCTGTAATTTCCCCCGATAACAGTGGCACTCTGGCGGTGTAATTATCTGATAAAGGCATTTTATTTCCCTCATAATCAATATAGAAAGAACCTGTTTCGTCAAACACTCTGCCGACTGGTGTTTTTTGTTCCACCACTGCTTTTAAAACACCATCAACACTCACAAAAACATCAGCTTTTTGAATCATCTGATGATTGTTGATAGACTTTTCCAATTTATTCAAATCTAACCCATCTTTATTGATAGTTTTTAGGTCCTGATTTTTTTCTATTAACAATTTATTAACCGTTTCAGACTTCAAAAAAAGACTGTTTTCACCCACAAAAACAACCTCTGTTTTCTTTACTTTCCGCATGGCATTTCGGTGCGAAGTGAACGAAAACAGGAAGATTACGAGGGTAATCATCAATACTAATCTGATATTTATCCAAGTAAAAACTTTCATGATAAAGCCAATTTAATTTTCGGAACTAATTCACCAATGTCTCCGGCACCGATGGTGACAATTATTTTAGCGCTGCTTTCCAAAATTGACGGAATTAAATCGCCTTTTGCAACCCATTTTTTATTTGAATTTTCCATTTTGGAAAGCAACCAACTTGACGTAATTCCTTCCATCGGTAATTCTCTTGCCGGATAAATATCCAACAACAAAATTTCGTCGAACTGCGACAAACTTTTGGCAAAATCATCAGCAAAATCTTTGGTTCTGCTAAACAAATGCGGCTGGAAAATGGCGAGTACTTTTTGGTTCGGATATAACTCACGAACGGCTTGATGCACAGCGTTAATTTCTGTCGGATGATGCGCATAATCATCTATATAAACCAAGTCGTTTGTCTTAATTTGATAGGAGAATCTGCGTTGGATTCCTTTGAATGAAGCCAAGGCTTTGGCAATGGACTCGGTTGGGGTACCATAAGTCTTAGACATTGCTAAAGCCATCAAGGCATTCATTAAATTATGTCTTCCCGGCAAACCGAATTTCAAATCGCGAATCGTTTCTGAGGGCGTTTGCACATCAAAAACATAAAATCCGTTTTCGATTCGGATGTTGAAAGCTTTATAGGTTGATTCTTCATCGATTCCAATGGTTAAGCCCTCGAGCGGCAAACCTTTTGGCACGAATAAATTATTTTTATTTTCTACTTTGTCTGCGAATTCCCTGAATGAATCTTCGATGGCGTTTGCATCGCCATAAATATCCAAATGATCCGCATCCATCGAGGTTACGCAAGCAATATCCGGATGCAAATGCAGAAATGAGCGATCAAATTCGTCTGCTTCAACAACGGTAACTGTTTTTCCGTTTCCGATTAAATTGGAATGATAATTTTCTACAATTCCGCCTAAAAAAGCAGTGACATCTGCACCACTTTCATAAAGAATATGACCGAGAATACTAGACGTTGTTGTTTTTCCGTGTGTTCCGGCCACGGCGAAACAAAACGTGTCTTTGGTGATGATTCCCAACACTTCCGCACGTTTTTTTACTGTATAATTTCTTTCCAAAAAGTAATTCCATTCCGAGTGCGAAACGGGAACAGCCGGCGTGATAATTACTAACGTATTTTCAACATAATACTCTTCTGGAATTAAACCAATACTGTCTTCAAAGTGAATGTTCATTCCGCCCGCAATCAACTCGTCGGTCAACATGGTTGGCGTCTTGTCGTAACCCGAAACATTTTTACCGATGTTTTGGAAATAACGAGCCAAGGCGCTCATTCCGATGCCTCCGATGCCGATGAAATATACGTTATGGATTTGGTTTAGATTCATTTTATTTACTGAGTAGCTGAGTGGCTGAGTTACTATGATTTTATTAATTTTATTATTTCTTCTACGATGTCTTTTGTGGCGTTGGGTTTGGCTAATTTTTTTATGTTTTGGCTTAAAGTTAGCTGTAAGTCTTCATTGGAAATTAAATCTGAAAAAGTGGTTTCAAACGTTGAATCCAATTCGCTTTCTTTTAAAAGAATGGCGCCATTTTTATCAACTATCGCTTTCGCGTTCTTGGTTTGATGGTCTTCGGCCACATTGGGTGACGGAATAAAAATCGTTGGTTTTCCAACCAAACACAACTCAGAAACTGACGATGCTCCTGCACGCGAAATCACGAAATCGGCTGCCGCATAAATCAAATCCATTCTGTCAATGAAATCAACCACTTGAACATTCTCTCTTTCGTTGAAATGTTGGTATTCGTCGAAATACAATTTACCGCATTGCCAAAAAACCTGAACACCGCTTTCTAAAAGAAAATCGAGTTCTTTTGCGATTAATTGGTTTATTCTTCTTGCCCCGAGACTCCCACCCAAAACCAACAAGGTTTTTTTATTGGTATCTAATTTGAAATAAGCTATTCCTTCTTCTGTCTTGGTTTCCACATCCAGCAAATCCTGACGAACGGGATTTCCTGTGAAAACAATCTTCTCTTTTGGAAAAAATCGTTCCAAATTTTCATACGCCACACAAATCGTATTGGCTCTTTTGCTCAACAGTTTGTTGGTAATTCCGGGAAACGAATTTTGTTCTTGAATCACGGTTGGAATATCCATACTATTGGCCATTTGCAATAACGGTCCGCTGGCAAAACCACCGGTTCCGATGACCACATCGGGTTTGAAACTTTTTAAAATTTGGCGCGAAGTCAAAAGACTACTTACCAATTTTAAGGGAAACATGGCGTTTTGTAAGGTCAATTTTCGTTGCAAACCGGCAATCCAAAGACCATTGATTTTATATCCAGCTTGAGGCACTTTTTGCATTTCCATTTTGTCTTTGGCGCCTACAAAAAGAAATTCCGCTTCCGGAAATCGAGACTTTAATTCATTGGCAATCGCAACCGCCGGATAAATGTGTCCGCCTGTTCCGCCGCCGCTTAATATGAATTTTAATTTACTCATTTGTTATTTCTTCAAAATTGGTTCCAATGGATTGGCTTTGTCTTCGATTGAAAAACCTTCCAGTTCTATTTTTTGCTTCGCCTGTTCGCCATTCTGGCTCGAGTCAGCTTCTTCCTCTTCTTGCAATTGCTTGTCAATCATGCGTTGTAAAGCATCTTCTCTCTTTTGTTTTTCAGCTAATTCCTCTGCAATTTCTTCTTCTTTTTTGGTCACACTTAAAATAATTCCGAGTGCGATACAAGTCATCCAAATGGAACTTCCTCCACTACTAATCAAGGGTAATGTTTGTCCGGTTACCGGTAATAATTCTACTGCGACCGCCATATTGGTCATTGCTTGAAAAATAATCGGGAAACCCAAACCGATGACGACGAGTTTTCCGAAAAGCGAATTGGATTTGTGAGCCGCAACGACAAATCGGAACAACAAAAGCAAGTACATACACAATACCAAAATACCTCCGAACAATCCGTATTCTTCAACAATAATGGCATAAATGAAATCGGAAGAAGATTGTGGCAAAAAATTTTTCTGCACACTTTTTCCCGGACCTAATCCATAAACACCACCTGACGCGATAGCGATTTTGGCCTTTTCGATTTGGTAATCATCTTCATCGGGTTTGTCTGTGGTGAAATTATCAATACGGTTAATCCAAGTATCTACACGATTTGGAAAAGCTTCAGGGAATTGTTTGGCTACCAAAATAAAAAAGGTCAAGCCGATAATTCCGGCGCCCAGAATAATTCCGATATATTTTAATGGATATTTACCAATAAACGTCAACATCAAAACCATTGAAAAGATCAAAGCTGCCGTGGATAAATTGGCGGGTAAAATTAAAACTACCGTTATAAAAACCGGTGTCCATAAATCCCACAATGAATTTTGAAATGTGATTGGTGTTTCACGGCTTTTGGACAAATAGCGCGCAACAAAAACATACAATACTATTGAGGCTAAAGTTGACGTTTGAAACGTTATTCCGATAAACGGAATTTGGATCCAGCGGCTGGCATTGGCACCATCGATAATGGTTCCTTTAAGCAATGTATAAATTAACAACACCCAAACGACCGGCAACAATAGTCGTGAAATCGTTCGGAAATAGTGATACGGTACTTTGTGAATTTTGTATAAAATAAAAAACCCTACTAAAACTTGCGCTCCGTGTTTTAACAAATACGTCAAAGCATTTCCGGAACCGTGACGCATGTAAGCTAAATTACTACTCGCACTAAACACCGGCATAAACGAAAACAACGCCAACAAGGCAACGAATGCCCAGATGACTTTATCTCCTTTTAAACTGTGAATTAGCTCTTTCATGTTACTATTACAAATTTTGAACTGCTACTTTAAATTGGTTTCCTCTGTCTTCGTAATTTTGGAACAAATCAAAACTGGCACAAGCTGGAGACAATAAAACTGCATCACCTTTTTCGGTTAAATGTTTCGCAGTATTTACGGCATCGCGCATGTTGTCCACTTCCACCATCATATCTACTACATCACTAAAGGCATCGATGATTTTTTTGTTATCTAAACCAAGACAAATAATTGCTTTAACTTTTTCGCGCACTAACGGCATCAACTCACTGTAATCGTTTCCTTTATCGACACCACCGACAATCCAAACCGTTGGCACTGTCATGCTGTCTAATGCGAAGAAAGTTGCGTTTACATTGGTTGCTTTGCTGTCGTTGATGTATTGAACATTTTGAATTTTCAGTACTTTTTCCAAACGGTGTTCTACCCCTTGAAAATTGGACAAACTCTCACGAATGGTTTGCTTTCTGATTTTCATCAATTGGGCGACAGAAGTGGCAGCCATAGCGTTTTTCATGTTGTGTTTTCCTTCTAAAGAAATGTCCGCTGTTTTCATTTCAAATTCCTCGTTGTTGATGATGATGTCCATAATATTGTTTTTTATAAAGGCTCCGTTTTCAAAAGTTTGTAATAGTGAAAAAGGAATTAATTGTGCTTTTGTTTTATTGTTTTGTAACCACTCTGAAATCGCTTCGTCATCGGCGTCATAGATGAAAAAATCATCTTCAGTTTGGTTCATTGTTATTCTAAATTTTGACGCGATATAATTTTCATATTTGTACTCATATCTGTCTAAATGATCAGGACTAATGTTGGTCAGAATCGCTATGTCAGGTTTGTAACGTATTATTCCGTCTAATTGAAAACTGCTCAATTCCAACACATAGCAATCGTAGTTTTCTTCGGCCACTTGCCAAGCAAAACTTTTACCAATATTTCCGCCCAATCCAACATTCAATCCGCCTTCTTTTAGCAAGTGGTAAGTCAACATTGTTGTTGTTGTTTTCCCGTTACTTCCGGTGATTCCGATGGTTTTGGCTTTGGTAAACGGATAAGCAAATTCAATTTCGGAAATGACTGAAATTCCATTTTCCAACAGTTTTTTTACCAGTGGCGATTTATCGGGAATTCCGGGACTTTTCATAACGACATCGGCATTCAGAATCAAATCTTCTGTGTGCTGTTCGTCTTCCCATTTAATTTCATATTGATTAAGAACGTCTTTGTATTTTTCTTTTATTTTTCCCATATCGGACACGAAAACTTCGAATCCTTCTTTCTTTCCTAAAATGGCGGTTCCCACACCACTTTCTCCTCCACCAAGTATTACCAATCTTTGCATTATCTTAATTTTAAAGTCACTATGGAAACGATTGCTAACAGTATGGCTACAATCCAAAAACGGGTTACGATTTTACTTTCGTGATAGCCTTTCTTCTGGTAATGATGGTGCAATGGCGACATGAGGAAAATTCGTTTCCCTTCGCCAAAGCGTTTTTTGGTGTATTTGAAATAGGAAACCTGCATAATCACGGATAAGTTTTCGGCAAAAAAGATGGCACACAATACCGGTAGCAACATTTCTTTACGAACTGAAATCGCCAAAACGGCTATAATTCCGCCAATGGTCAAACTTCCGGTATCGCCCATAAATACCGATGCCGGATAAGAATTGTACCAAAGAAACCCGATTAACGCTCCGACGAATGCCGAAATAAAAACCGTCATTTCCCCTGAATTTGGGATGTACATGATATTCAAATAACCTGAGAGAATAACGTTACCCGAAACGAAAGTGAAAATTCCGAGCGCGAGTACGGAAATGGCTGAAGTTCCTGCTGCTAATCCGTCGATTCCATCGGTTAAATTGGCGCCATTCGAAACCGCAGTGATGATAAAAATTACTATCGGAATAAAAATCAACCATGCCCAGTTTTCATATCCTTCGCCAGTCCATTCAATAAATTTGGCATAATCTAACTCATTATTTTTGGTGAATGGAATAGTTGTCGTAGTTGATTTGTGCTCAACCGGTACTTGAGAAATTATGTTCTCTGTTTGGTTAGTAACAATTGTGGCTTTTTCTCTAACGGTTACGCCCGGATGAAAATATAGTACCGAACCTACGATTAGCCCTAAACCAACTTGCCCAATTACTTTAAAAATACCTTTTAAACCTTGTTTGTCTTTTTTGAAAATTTTGATGTAATCATCAATAAATCCGATAGTTCCCATCCAAAGTGTGGTTACTATCAAAAGGATGATGTAGATATTATTCAATTTGGTCAACAAAATTACCGGAATCAATGTGGCAATAATGATGATTAATCCACCCATTGTTGGTGTTCCCGCTTTTTCATTTTGTCCTTGTAATCCAAGTTCTCTAACCGTTTCGCCTACTTGTTGGTTTCTCAAGAAGTTGATAATTTTTTTACCATAAATGGTCGAAATCATCAGCGATAAAAGAATGGCTAGAGCAGAACGAAAGGTAATGTACTGGAAAACTCCTGTTCCCGGTACATCCATGGTTTTGTCGAGGTATTCAAATAAATAATATAACATAGGTTTATTTGTTTAGCTGTTCTAATAGTTCTTTTACAATTTTCATATCGTCAAAATCATGGCGGACGCCTTGAATTTCCTGATACGTTTCGTGGCCTTTTCCTGCAATTAGGATAATATCATTTGGGCTAGCCAATTGACAAGCGGTTTTGATGGCTTGTTTTCTATCGACAATCGACAAGGTTTTTTTGTGATTTTGAGGCTCAACGCCCTTTTCCATATCCGCAATAATATCAATTGGATCTTCGGATCTAGGATTATCGGAAGTTATGATGACCTGATTGCTCAGTTTTGTTGCAATGTTCGCCATGATTGGCCTTTTGGCTTTGTCTCTGTCGCCACCACAACCCACTACGGTTATCAATTTTTCGTTGTTCGTACGAATATCATTTATGGTGCTCAACACATTTTCCAAAGCATCCGGCGTATGAGCATAATCTACAATCGCTGTGATTTTTTGGTTGGAAACGATAAACTGGAAACGACCCGAAACACTTTCTAATTCAGAAAGCAAACGCAATACTTCTAATTTGTCCAATCCTAATTCAACCGCTGTTCCGAAAATTGCCAATAAATTATAAGCATTGAAAGTCCCAATCAGCCTAACCCAAACTTCATTTTCATTGATTTTCAATAACAAACCTGACAATTGATTTTCTAAGATTTGAGCTTTGTAATCGGCATAGGATTTTAAGGCATAAGTCAATTTTCTGGCAAAGGTATTTTGCAACATTACCAGACCGTTTTTGTCATCGATATTGGTCAAGGCAAAAGCCGTTTTTGGCAAATGGTCAAAAAATGATTTTTTTACGTCTCTGTATTCTGCAAAGGTTGGATGATAATCTAAATGGTCGTGCGACAAATTGGTAAAAACTCCACCTGAAAAATGTAACCCTTCGGTACGCTTTTGGTGAATACCGTGTGAACTCACTTCCATGAAGCAAAATTCAACACCAACCGCATTCATTTCCGCCAAATAATAATTGATGGTTAAGGAATCCGGAGTTGTGTGTGTGGCTTTGTATTCCGTCTCATCGACCATGATTTTTACGGTCGATAACAAGCCAACTTTGTAACCCGCTTTTTTAAACAATTGGAACAAAAGAGAAGCGATTGTTGTTTTACCATTTGTTCCGGTAATTCCGACTAATTTTAAATTTTGTGACGGATTGCCGTAATAATTAGAAGCTAAAAATGCTAAAGCCGAATTAGTATCTTTTACTTGAATGTAAGTCACTCCGGTCACAATAACTTCCGGCAAAGTATCACAAACGATAACGGTGGCACCAAGATTTATGGCTTTCTCAATAAAATCATGACCATTTGAAACCGAACCGCGAATCGCCACAAAAATATCATTCTCTTGAACTTTTCGCGAGTCGAATTCTATTTTGCCAATAGTCATTTCGGTCGAACCTTTTACGACTTCGATAGCAACTTTGTATAATATGTCTTTTAAAATAATCACGATAATTCGAGTATGATGATTTGATTTTTACTTAAAGCGGAACCGGGTTGAATGGATTGTCTTTTCACTTTTCCAAACCCAATGACTTTTACTTTCACTTTCATATTTTCCAAAAGTGCCACAGCGTCCATGCCGCTCATCCCTTTTACATTTGGAATCGTTTTTCCATCTATGTTTGACTTGTCTTCGTAAACCTTATAGGCTTTCTCTTGCTTGGCGATTTTTTGGTTCAGATTTTTGACTTCATTCGTTGATGGCGCATCGGTAAAAATCTTTTGAGCTACGCGTTTGAAAACCGGTCCGGCCACATCGGCTCCGTAATAATTATTGCCTGAAGTATTTGGTTTGTGAACGACAACTATACAAGAGTATTTAGGGTTTTCCGCTGGAAAAAACCCAACAAAAGAAGAAATATAATGTTTGTCGTTTCCACTGTTTTTACCGTAATTGGCTTGCGCTGTTCCGGTCTTTCCTGCCATCGAAAAATCTTTGGAATACAATTTGGAACCTGTTCCTCTTTTGACTACATTTTCTAAAACCGCTTTTAGTTTCTTAACCGTTTCATCCGAACAGATTTTTGGATTGATGACTTCTTTGTTATATTTTTTGATGACTTTATTCCACTCTTTGATTTCTGAAACAAATTGTGGCTTTACCATTTCACCATTATTGGCAACGGCATTATACAAGGTCAAAGTCTGCAAAGGCGTTACCGAAACACCATATCCAAAAGCCATCCATGGCAGTGAAATTGCACTCCAATGTTTGTCGCCGGGTTGCGGTATATAAGGTTTGCCTTCTCCTTGGAATGGCAATCCTAACGGCTTGTTTAAACCCATTCTATCAATTCTGTCAACGAACTCTTTTGGGTTGTTTTTATAATTTTCATAAACGGCTTGTACCAAAACTGTGTTGGAAGAAACCTCAAAACCTCTTCCTAAAGAAATTTTTCCATAACCGCCTTCGTGTGAATCGCGTACTTTTTTCCCTCTATATTCCACAATACCGCCGCGGCTATCGTACACTTTACTCGTATCCACTTTACCGTCATCTAACAAGGCTATCATATCAACCAATTTGAAGGTCGAACCCGGTTCGTGTGATTCCGCTATGGCGTAATTGGTGGTTTCAAAATAAGTTGAATCGCTTTCTTTTAGTTTTCCCAAATTGGAAATCGCTCGGATTTTACCCGTTTTGGTTTCCATCACAATTACGCAACCGTGTTCTGCCTTGAATTCTTGTAATTGCTTTAACAAAGCATGATGCGCAATGTCTTGTATATAAACATCAATCGTAGAAATCACATCATAACCATCTTGCGGATCAACTTCATTTACATCACGAATAGGCTTCCATTGTCCTTTGGCAATTTTTTGCTTTAAAACTTTGCCGTCTTTTCCATTTAAATATTTTCTAAAAGACCATTCAATTCCTTTTCCGTCCGGTTTTCCATCAGGAGTGATTCTTTCGTAACCAATGGTTCTTTCCGCAATTTTCCCTATAGGATGTTCGCGAACCGTTTCTTGTTCGGTAATCATTCCGCCTTTATTAGCTCCTAAATTGAATAAGGGAAAACTCTTAATTTTTATGTATTGTGTATAACTTAAATCACGCGCAACCAGTAAATATCGATTTTTGTTGTTTCTGGCCATAGTCAATTGAGAATGGTAAAAACTGCTGGGCTTACCTAACATTTTAGCCAATGAATCTGCCAATGGCTTTACATTTTCTTTAAAATCTTCAACTTTTGGTGCGATTGCATCAAATCTGATATTATAATTCGGAATAGAAGTAGCGAGCAAACTTCCGTCAGCGGAATAAATATTCCCTTTATTCGCTGGAATCACGAAGTTCTTCACTGTTCTTTCTTTGGCTAATTTTCTATAATAGTCACCTTCAACCCACTGAATTTTGGTGAGTTTGAAAGCAATTGCGAAAGCCATCAGAAAAAGACAGAAAGCAACTAAGTAAATTCGGTAAGAGATATGTTTATCTTCTACTGCCATAATTTTTGGAAGAAAGTTTTTTCTACCGGTTTTTTAATTTTTATTTTTTGTGGCGGAACCGATGAAGGGAAAATATTTCTTTCTTTCATTTTCTCGGAAACGGTCGATTCCATTTTTAATTTCATTAATTCGGAGCGGTTGTCAACAAACTCTGAGCGCAATTCTTTCACTTCATTGGTTAACTCGGCAATTCTAAAAATCTTTTGATCGTACCTGTGTTCGTTAGCAATCATCAAAATCGCTAACAGAATCAAAAACAGTATGAATCGCCAGTTTTTGGTAGCGTCTTCATTGACTAGAAATCGGGCTTTTAATATGCTGTAAACTCCTTTTTTCATCGCTTTTCTGCTATTCTTAATTTGGCACTACGCGCTCTGTTGTTGATTTTGATTTCAGCATCGTCAGGAACAATTAGTTTTCCAACCAACTTGAACGGTACTGAAAAATTTCCAAAGAAATCGCGTTCCGGTTCTCCTTCAAATAAGCCATTTTTCATAAAGCGTTTTACCAATCTATCTTCTAAAGAATGATAGGAAATCACGCTTAATCTTCCTTCCGGTTTTAATATTTCAAGTGATTGTTCCAAAAACTCTTTCAACACTTCCATCTCTTGGTTTACTTCAATTCTAATCGCTTGATAAATCTGAGCCAAGATTTTATTTTTAAACTGATCCGGTAAAAATTTGGCCAAAACCATTTTTAATTCGTCAGTTGTATTGATTTTTTTGTATTCTCTGGCTTCGATAATGGTTCTGGCAATGGCCGGCGCTGCTTTTAATTCGCCATAATCCAAAAACACTCTTTTTAAATTGGCATCATCATACTCATTAATCACTTTGTGCGCATCGAGTTCATTTCTTTTGCTCATTCTCATATCCAAATCGGCATCAAAACGCGTAGAAAAACCTCTTTCAGGAACATCAAATTGGTGAGACGAAACCCCTAAATCGGCTAAAATACCATCGACACTTTTCACCCCGTGAAATCTCAAAAAACGCTTGATATACCTGAAATTCTCGTGAATCAAAGTGAATCTTTCATCGGGTAAAGTATTGGCCAACGCATCTTCATCTTGATCAAATCCGAACAATCTTCCGTTTGGTCCTAAGCGACTCAGAATTTCTTTTGAATGTCCGCCACCGCCAAAAGTCACATCAACATAAATTCCATCGGGCTTGATATTCAAGCCATCGACAGTTTCCTTCAACAAAACCGGATTATGATATTCCATTGTCATCATCATTTATATTTCCCATTACATCTTCTGCCAAATCAGCAAAATCGATATCATCGCCTGCAATTGATTTCTCGTATAAATCTTTATCCCAAATCTCAACGATGTTCACCGCTGACGAAAGCACTATATCTTTTGAAATGTGACCAAAAGCCACTAAATCTTTCGGAATTAACAATCGGCCCAAATCGTCAACTTCCACTACTTTCACTCCGGCCGTAAAACGACGAATGAAATCATTGTTTTTCTTTACAAATCGATTGAGTTTGTTGATCTTTTGCATCATCAAATTCCATTCAATCATCGGATATAATTCCAAACACGGTTGAAACACAGAACGCTTCAAGACGAAGCCATCTTGAAGAGAATTAGCCAGTTGCTTCTTTAAAGCCGAAGGAATCATCAACCTTCCTTTGGCGTCAACTTTGCACTCATATGTTCCGATTATGGAGTTCAATTGCAGTTAATTTTGGTTATCAGCAAAAATATAAAAATAATTACCACAATTTACCACAAAATACCACTTTGTTGATAAGTTTTACCACTTCATTCCCTTTTCGGTCAAAAACGCAATAAATTCATCCTCAACGAATTCTTGATGAATGTTTAATGAATTTAGATTTGAGAAGAAAATAAAATATAAAAAACTCATTTTAAGGGTTTTTATTGCATAAAATTGATTTTATTGGCTTGAGAATAGATGGGTAAATTTTTATAATTAACAAACTGATTTTTTTAAAATTTGTTGATGAAAAACTACCTTTTAGTAGTAAATATTCCTGCCATGAAGCTATTTTTATCTTTAAAATCATATATTTGTTGCCAAGGTAAAAAGTCAAAAAAATTACATGGAAGGAAATTTTAAAAAAGAGGGCAAGTATTCCTATTTCGAAGCTGGAGAAGGTACGCCAATCGTTGTTTTACATGGATTGATGGGCGGATTGAGTAATTTTAGCGGTGTTGCCAATTACTTTTCCTCACTAGGTTATAAAGTAGTTATTCCCGAGTTGCCCATTTACACCCAAAACATCTTAAAAACCAATGTCAAGGCTTTTGCCAGATATGTAAAAGATTTTATTACTTTTAAAGGTTTTGACCGCGTTATTCTTCTTGGAAATTCGCTTGGCGGACATATTGCTTTGTACCATTCCAAAATGTACCCGGAAAAAGTTGCAGGATTAGTAATTACAGGAAGTTCAGGTCTTTACGAAAGTGCCATGGGTGACAGTTACCCAAAGCGCGGTGATTATGAGTATATCAAAAAGAAAGCTGAAGCGGTTTTTTACGACCCAAATGTAGCCACAAAAGAAATTGTTGACGAAGTTTTTTCGGTGGTGAATGACCGTATCAAAGTGATTAAAACCTTGACGATTGCCAAAAGTGCGATTCGCCACAATATGGCTAAAGATTTACCTAAAATGCATGTAAAAACTTGTATCATTTGGGGTAAAAATGACCAAGTTACACCACCGGAAGTAGCTGAAGAATTCCACAAATTAATGCCCAATTCTGAATTGTATTGGATTGACAAATGTGGTCATGCTGCAATGATGGAACATCCGGACGAATTTAACCGATTATTACATGAATGGTTAAAAGAAGTTCATTTATAAACAAAAGTCCTTTTGGGACTTTTTTATTTTAATAAAATCCAATGAAAATTACCAGTGCCGAATTTATCATCAGTAATTCTGACGTGAGCAAATGTCCGAAAGAACCTTTGCCGGAATATGCTTTTATTGGTCGTTCCAATGTGGGAAAATCGTCTTTGATTAACATGTTGACCAACCATAAAAATTTGGCTAAAACCTCCGGAAAACCAGGAAAAACGCAGTTAATCAATCACTTTAAAATCAATTTGAATTGGTTCTTAGTCGATTTACCGGGTTATGGATATGCTCGAGTTTCCAAAAAAACCAAAGAAGTTTTTCAGGAGTTTATCACCGATTATTTTGAAAAAAGAGAACAATTGGTTTGCGCGTTTGTTTTAATCGACATCCGATTGGAAGCACAGAAAATTGATTTGGAATTCATTACCTATTTAGGTGAAATTGAAATACCGTTTTGCATCATTTTTACCAAAGCCGATAAAATCAGTAGAGGCAAAATTGATTCTCACATTGCTGCGTATAGAAAAGCACTTTTGGCCAATAACTGGGAAGAAATGCCGCAACACTTTGTAACCTCAGCAACTGAAACCACTGGTAGAGATGCTGTTTTGGGCTTTATTGACAGTGTAAATGAAGAAATGTTTAAAAGTGGGGATTTATAATTTATGAAAAAAATATTCATTCTGTTAACACTTGTTATTTCAACAGGTTGCAACTTGAATCATTTTACTTTATACAACAGCGATAGAACAAATGGCCTAGATTTTCAAGAAGGAAAATGGTTAATCGGAAACATCGAAATCAATCCGTTTTATAAAGACAAACTAACAGAATTGGTCTACACCAATTTTAATTCGCGCTTAAGTGAAAGAGTGAAACTTGTTTCACAAGAAAAATCTTTACTGATTCCGGTCAAAATTGATCTAAATCCAAGTAAAGAGGAACTCAAAAAGCTGAAGATTGGAACCAATTACGATTACTTTGTCAATGTTAAATGCAAAAGTAACAGGAACGATATCAGTAATTTCAAATTAATTGAACACGACTATTATCTCAAGCAAATGTCTTTTGCCGAAATAACATTAGAAGTTTATGATTTAAAACTTGAAAAAATAGTCTACACCCAAACAGCCAGAGGAAATATTGACGAACATATGAGCGCAACTTCAAGGCCAATTTATAATGTAATTATGGGATGTTATAAAAAGATTTGGGAAGATATTGCGAGCAAATCTATTCATTAGCATTTTTATTTCTTCAACTCCAATTTCTCCGCAAAATAATCACAGAAATCTTTCATCGTATCCGCCATTTTTTCATCGGCAGTTGCACGTTGAAAAGTATCCGCCATGGCCACTAAGGTTTGGTGAAAAAACAATTTCATTTCGTCTACCGGCATGTCTTTGGTCCACAAATCAATGCGAAGTGTTTCTTGCGCTTTGCTGTCCCAAATGGAAAGCATCATCGCTTTCGCCTCTTCTTCATCAACGCCGCCATCTTGGGCTGTCCATGTTAGTTTTTCGGGTACGCGGTTTTCATCTAATTCGACATTGAATTTTATTTCGGATTTTATGGTATTACTCATTCTTTTTAGGTTTGTATTTTGATTTTTCAAATAATTCTTTAGCGTCCATTTTCAGCATGTCTTGCAAACTCACTTCATTATTTTCCATAAAGGAACGAACAATTTGCCAACCAATCCATTGCCCAACTCTGCCGGGAGATTCGTTATCAATTTCAAGAAAGAATTTAGAAAACGGTGCCAAATTGATAAAGCGATTTGCCAATCGTGAATCAGAACTGAAAAGCAAATCTTCTTCTATAAAAA
Source organism: Flavobacterium sp. UBA7682 (assembly GCF_002482945.1). Classification (NCBI taxonomy): domain Bacteria; kingdom Pseudomonadati; phylum Bacteroidota; class Flavobacteriia; order Flavobacteriales; family Flavobacteriaceae; genus Flavobacterium; species Flavobacterium sp. UBA7682. The sequence continues at coordinate 94,739 of NZ_DLGY01000046.1, read as the reverse complement.
AGCGCCAAATGTAACTTTCGTTTTCCTGACACCAATTTATTTTCTCAGGCAAGTAACCAATTTTTTCAGCATCTGTATGATTGGGAAGTACTAAATCTTTTAAATATAATTCTTTACCATAATAAATCATTTCAGACAATAATGTTTTGTCAGTAGGTGGCGGAATTTTTCTCATAGCGTAACTTGTTACGATATCCGGCATCATTTGTCGTTCTTCAAAATTCTGTCTCAAATATTCCGGAAAAGTATAAAATTTCACATCTTTCCCGAGATACAATTCCAAAGCAATTATCAATTTATCATTGGCATAAATCGCTTTACTGTTATAATCCATTTCACCAATTACAGTGTAGACTCTAGGCAAAACAGTTTCCGGAAAATAGTATTTGAGGTGTTTGAACAAATCTTCAATTTCGGATGTTTGTTTGCCGAAATCCGGGTATTTTTTTTGCACTTCCGCATACAGATCTTTCCAATCTTTGTTTTGCATTTTTTCAATCCAAACCTTATCATCAAATCCTTCCGGAAAGAAAAATGGGTATTCGGCTTTTAAATTAGGCAGGTCTTTTGGAGAAGCTTCAAAGAAAGCTTGATCAAATCGATTGACTTTTAAAGCCACCGGAATTTCTTCAACTGCTTTTTCTACTTTAGATTTCTTATCACAAGAAACCAGCAGAAAAACCAACGTTATTATTGCAAAATACTTTTTCATTACAGAGAATTTATATGACCAAAATGGGACTGAAAAGTTTGTGATTTTTTTACATTTGCAAATATACATTTCCGTTTCTAAAAACTTTCATAAAAAAATGGCTAAAAAAAGTAAAATCAAAGTAGGGGAAACTAATACCCATATTGTTACATGGTTAAAGGATTATGCTACAAAAGCAAAAGTAAATGGTTTTGTGATTGGTATTTCTGGTGGTATTGATTCGGCCGTAACCTCAACATTGTGTGCCCAAACCGGATTAACAACTTTGTGTATCGAAATGCCTATTCACCAAGACCCAAATCAAGTAAGCCGTGGTAGAGAACACATTGAACAGTTGAAAGAGCGTTTTCCGAATGTTCAAAATGCAGAAACCAATTTAACTGAAGTTTTTGAAGCATTCAAGAAAGCCGTCCCTCATTCGGATAATGAAACCAAGTTTAATCTCTCGTTAGCCAATACAAGAGCACGATTGCGAATGACAACGTTATATTATTTTGCCGGAATTCATGGCTTGTTAGTTGCCGGGACAGGAAATAAAGTTGAGGATTTTGGGGTTGGATTTTACACCAAATATGGCGATGGCGGTGTTGATTTGTGTCCGATTGCCGATTTAATGAAGAGTGATGTATATGCTTTGGGAGAATATTTAGAAATACCGAAGTCGATACAAAATGCAGCACCAACCGATGGTTTGTTTGGCGATTCAAGAACCGATGAAGACCAATTGGGAGCGAGTTATGACGAATTAGAATGGGCGATGTTAGAAACAGAAAACAACAAAAAAAGTGAGGATTTTTCAGGAAGAGAGAAAGAAGTTTTTGAGATTTATAAGAAGTTAAATACAATAAATCAACACAAAATGAATCCAATTCCTGTATGTATAATCCCAATTTTTTTAAAATAATATCAATTTTGTTAACATTTTTTGAATATAATTTTTTAACTTTACAGTAATTTCTATTAATTTTTATCAAATACCACAATTATGATAAATGTATGTATTGCGGATAACTTTCCGGTTGTACACTTTGGAATGAAAGCTTACTTCAAGGATCACCCTGAAATAAGCATCGTTTCCAACGTAGGAAATTTTTTTATGGTTCCCGATGCTTTAAGAAACAAAGAAATTGACGTCTTAATCATCGATTTAGAGCTTGAAGGATTAAAGAGTATTTATGAACTCAAGTCAATCATCAGAAATTTTCCAAAAACTAAAGTTGTCGTCTTCAGTAGTTTGTCAGAACACATTTATGCGCCTAACGCTATTAAAGCAGGTTGTGCAGGATATGTTCATAAGACATCAAAGCTTGAAAATTTAGGGATCACCATTGTCAAAGTAAGTCAAGGACAGATTATCCTAAATGAAGAGATCAAGAGAAACCTAGCGTTGATTGCTAAGCAGAACAAATCAGAGCGTTTGTACCGAAAACTTTCGAACAGAGAGATTGAGGTATTGCGTTTCTTAAGCGACGGCAAGAAAAACAACGAGATTGCAAAAATCTTAACGCTTAATGAGAAAACCATCAGTACTTATAAACTTCGTTTATTGACGAAGCTAAATGTGACTAACTTGGTAGACCTTGTTAATAAAGCTAAGACTTTGGAAATCGTTTAAAACTAAAAACCCGCAAAATGCGGGTTTTTTTATATGTAAGTTGACCGTATTCTGCCTATTTTATTGGTTAAACTGACTTTTAATTTGTTGTAATCATTAATGGTTGCCATAATTTCTCCAGAATCACTTTCTTCTTCTTTGCTGAAATTATTCATCAAGTCTAATATCAGTTTATTGATTAAATATTCGCGTAGTGAAATAATGGTTTCGGAAACATACTGACTTACGTTTTGGGTTTTGGTTTTGACGTAAATATGTTTGGTTTCCCAATTGTGCAACAGTTCTCTTTCTTCCGACATTAAAATATCAGTTACCATTTGAGAATGTTCCGGAGACAATTGCATTAAATAATGCTCAACATTGAACTCTTCGTTTTGGTTGTAATAGTTAATCAAATCGGTATAAATTCCTTGAAACATTGGATTTGCCAATTCTACTTCGTCTTCTTGCAAACTCAGATAGATTCGCTGGAACACTTTAAAGGTGTTGGTTTCCTTTTCTTCTAACATTTCACCTTCCTCATTAGCTTTTAGAATAAAGTCATCAAAATCGGCTTCATGCGAACCATAAAGCAACAACATCTCAATTATTTTTCGTTCCAAATCATAGATAATATCAACTTTGTCCTGAATAACTTTTGGTTCATTCTTAACAACTTCAAAAGCGGTTTGTCCCGAAGTCTCAGAATTTTTGAGCTTTTTACCTGCTTCCGAAATGTCTTTTTGCATTATTTGAGCCAAAGTATCACGAATTACCTGCTCAGAAATATCCATGATTCGGGCCGTTTCCTGAATGTAGATTTCTCTTTTGATTCGGTCCGGAATTTTGGAAATACTGACGACCATATCGCGAATCAATTCGGCTTTCTTGATTGGATCATTATTGGCTTCATTCATCAAAAGCGAGGCCTTGAACTGAATAAAATCTTTGGCATTGTTCTCTAAATAGTGCACCAAATCCTCATAAGAATTCTTTCTGGCAAAACTATCGGGATCATCACCATCGGGGAAAGTACAGACTTTGACGTTCATACCTTCCTCCAAAATCAAATCGATTCCACGAACAGAAGCCCGTAAACCTGCTGCATCGCCGTCAAAAAGCACCGTGATATTTTTAGTCAATCGATTGATTAATCGTATTTGATCCGGTGTTAAAGCAGTTCCCGAAGAAGCAACGACATTTTCAATTCCGGCTTGATGCAACTGAATCACATCGGTATAACCCTCAACTAAATAACAGTTATTTTGCTTGGCAATGGCTTGTTTGGCATGGAAAATTCCATACAAAACTTTACTCTTATGGTAAATATCACTTTCGGGTGAATTGAGATATTTGGCTGCTTTTTTATCATTGGTCAAAATTCTGCCGCCGAAACCTAAATTTCTACCTGACAAACTTTGAATCGGAAACATCACTCTGCCTTTGAATCGGTCGAAGTGCTTTCCGTCTTCTTTGGTGATGGTCAATCCGACTTTTTCTAAAAATTCTAATTGGTAACCTTTGGTTAACGCTTCTTTAGTAAAAGCATCCCAAGATTCAGGCGAATAACCTAACCCAAATTTGGCAATCGTTTCATTGGTAAAACCTCTTTCTTTGAAATAAGACAACCCAATGGCTTTGCCTTCTTCAGTATTTAAAAGGGTTTCGTGGAAATAGGTTTTGGCAAATTCAGACACCAAATAAAGACTTTCCTTTTCATTGGCTTCGATTTTATCTTCTTGAGAAACTTCGGTTTCTTCGATTTCGATATTGTATTTATTGGCCAAAAAACGAATCGCTTCCGGATAAGTGAAATGCTCGTGCTCCATCAGGAAAGTCACGACACTTCCTCCTTTTCCTGAACTAAAGTCTTTCCAAATTTGCTTTACAGGCGACACCATAAACGACGGTGAGCGCTCATCCGAAAACGGACTCAAGCCTTTGTAATTACTTCCCGAGCGTTTGAGTTGGACGAAATCACCAATAACTTCTTCCACACGTGCGGTTTCAAATACTTTGTCTATAGTTTCGCGGGTAATCACAATAGATTGTTAGATTGTTAGATTGTTAGAAATCTAAAATGAATGAGCGTAAAAATACATAATTTAAAATTTAAAATAAAAAAAGATGCTCCATTACGGAAACATCTTTTCGAAGTATAAACTAACCTAAACATTTTTTTTAATTCAAATCAAATCGAACACCCAATGAAATGTTGTTTTGTTTGATAGCGTTGTCTTTGAATAACGGATTCAAGTCGTATTTCAAATAAATACTGGTTTCTTTATATCCAATATAAGTACTGACGCCGTAAATAAAATCATTTGCGTTGAAATCGCCTTTTTCTTTGATGGAGAAGTCATTCCCATTTAATTCGTATTTTGTTTTTTGTTTCGATTTTACTCTAACTCCGGCATAACCTCCGATTCCGAAACGAACGCTTTCATGGGTTCTGAATATTTTTTTTCCATCTTTATCTTTTGATTTTGTAAAATCAAATTCTAAGTGAAGCGGTACCGTTAAATAAACATTTCTGAAACGAGAATCTTTCAAATTCACCGCACTGGTTTCAAGATTGGTTTGGTTTCCGTTAACAACAAATAAACGATTGTCCGTTGGGCGCAAGTTGTTGTACATAACCGACATTCCGTATTTCAAATGTAATAAATTGTCGTTTTTGAAAAGTCGGGTATTTGAAGTAAAACCCCATTCGTAAAAATGCGAACCCCAATATCTGTAATCGGAATGAGCCACTGCTTTGTCCGTAACTAAATTGTTTACACCGGCCGCGAAAACAAATTGGGATGTAGTTCTTCTTTCGCCTTTGCTTTTTCTGATGGAATCGTTTTTATTAACCCAGTTAAAATGAATCCCAAAATGCTCTCTATTATCTTTGATTTTGCCGTCAACCTTTTGGTTCACCAATTCTTTTAACTCTTCTTGTGCTTGTCCGACTCTTGTTTCGATGTTTTTAGAACGAATTTCAGCAAACTTCAATTTCTTTTCGTCCGCTTGCTCTTTGGTAATTGTACCGGCTTCCAATTCTTTGTTAACCGATTCGATTTCAGCTTTTAAAGCCGATTTTTCTTCTTTGGTTATTGCTTCTATTTTATTGGCAATAAGTTTTACCCGAAATTCAAAAGTTGTTTCTTCTTTTGACACTTTCACTGTTTCCTGTGCTGATACTTTGCTTACCAAAAAGCATAGCAATAGTGACGCATAAATAATAAAATTCTTCATGTTGATTGTGATTTAAAAATGTGATTAATGATTATTCGTTGTTTCGATTGGCCAAAGCCACTTTAACTTCCTGGTAGTTTTTATTGATTTTTTGGAGCATTTTTTCTCTGAATGTATATTCTACTTCTCCGTCGACTTGAGAAAGTAAGCTTTTGGCATCCACTTTTAAACTTGATTTTTGGTTTGTAGATTGTTTGGCTGATTTATCTAAATCGGCTAACAAACTTTCGTCAGATTTTAGAACAATCGGTTTTTTTACAATAATTTCCTTTTGTTCTGCGATTCTTGGCAGGTCTTTTTGAGCCACATCTGATGAATTTTGAAATTCAATAGGTTTGTCTTTGATGATTTGATTTTGATTGGTATTCGTTTTTTGATTTTTTCCGCTACGCTCCAAACTGTTCGGCTCCGCCTCGGGTGATGATTGAAACTTATTGATTACTACTTGTTGTTCTTGACTTTTTTCTATTATTGGATTTTGATTTTTCTCTATGCCCTTTTGAACGGTATCGATTTTCGTTTCTGTTCCAACTACAGTATTTTGAGGATTAACTTCTGTCCCATTTTGATTGAACAAAAACAAACCAAGTGTTACGAAGACCAAAATGCTGGCAGCAATAAACAAAAAGCCAAAAGGTTTTCTTGTTTTTTTTTCTTCCGCTACTGAAAGCATCGCATCTAATCGGTCCCAAGCTTGTGCCGATGGTTGAATTTCTCTTGCATTCAACTTGTCTCTGAACTGTTTTTCTATATTATTCGGTTCCATTGCTGTAATTTTTTAATTTTTTAACATTCTCTTGCAACATTTTTCGCGCGTGTGATAATTGAGATTTCGAAGTACCTTCGCTTATACCTAACATGGTTGCAATTTCTTGGTGTTTAAAGCCTTCAATCGCATATAAATTGAAAATCATTTTGTAACCATCGGGTAAACTGTCAATCAAAAACTGAATGTCTTCAACCGAAAACTGGCTTTCGATGTTGTTATATCTTTCTTCAAAATAATTTTCGTCTTCAATAAATTTTACTTTTTTCTGAACTCTTATGAAAGAGATACATTCGTTTACCATAATTCTTCTAATCCAACCTTCAAAACTGCCTTTGTGTTCAAAATTTTTCAAATGGGTAAACACTTTCATAAAAGCCGTGATCATAATGTCTTCCGCTTGATGCACATCTTTGATGTACTGACGGCAAACACTCAACATTCTTGGAGCGAATTTGGAATAAATCTGATGCTGCGCGTGACGATTGTTTTCGACAGCCAATTCGATTAATTCATTTTCATCTTTATGTAAGTTGATTACCTTCATTTAGATTGTTAGATTGCTTAGATCTTTAGAATATTAGATTAATAATTGATTTCTATTAGCATAGACGAGAGTCGTTAAAAAATGGTTGCATGATGATTTGAAAAAAAATCAATTTGGAGATTTAAAAAAGAAAAAAGCCAATAAAATCAATGCTTTACAGCAGGAATTATTTTTAAAAAAAATTACTTTTTTCGTTCAATTACATAATTTACCATCAGCGAAAGTGATTCTCTGTAATCAGATTGGGGAAAATTTTGGAGGATTTGGAGTGCTTCTCCTTGAAATTGTACCATTTTTTGTTCGGCATAGTGCAAACCGTTTTTGTCTTTTACAAATTGAATGACTTCCTTAACGCGTTTTTTGTCTTTGTTGTGATTCTTAATCGAATTGATACACCAACTCTTTTCTTTATTGGTACAATTGTTCAAAGCATAAATCAAAGGCAAAGTCATTTTTTGCTCTTTGATGTCGATTCCGGTTGGTTTACCAATGGCATCATCGGTATAATCAAATAAATCATCTTTAATTTGGAAAGCCATTCCGATGAGTTCTCCAAATTTTCGCATCGCTTCAACTTGAGTTTCATCTTCCGAAACCGATTTGGCACCCAGCGCACAACAAGAAGCGATTAAGGTTGCGGTTTTTTTGCGGATAATTTCATAATAGACCTCTTCTACTATATCTAATCTTCGGGCTTTTTCTATTTGCAACAATTCGCCTTCACTCATTTCGCGCACCGCTACGGAAATAATTCGAAGCAAATCAAAATCGCCATGATCAATAGAAAGCAACAATCCTTTCGACAATAAATAATCACCAACCAAAACCGCTATTTTGTTTTTCCACAATGCATTGATGGAGAAAAATCCGCGACGGCGATTACTGTCATCAACAACATCGTCATGAACTAAAGTGGCGGTGTGAATTAATTCGATTACCGAAGCACCGCGATACGTTCTTTCGTTGACTTTCTCATTTTCCGAGAGCATTTTAGCGACCAAAAAAACAAACATCGGACGCATTTGCTTTCCTTTGCGGTTGACTATATAATAAGTGATTCTGTTTAAAAGCGCTACTTTTGAAGTCATTGATTCGTAGAACTTTTTCTCGAAAAGTTCCATTTCATCTTGTATAGGCTTTTTTATTTGCGAAGTGATATTCATTAAAATAACAACCGAATTCCATCGGGTCTTCAAAGATACAATAAAGCCATCGTTTGAAAAAAATATTTACATTTCATTAAACCTTTTGTAAATTTTACATTCCAACATTCGAATCAAAAAATAACCATTATGAAAACTAAAAACCTTGTATTAGGATTGGCATTATCTATGTTTATCTTAAGCTGTAGCAAAGATGATAACAGTTCACCATCATCGGAATTGAGTGAAGCCCAAGTAAGTGCCAAAATCGATTTGGTAACTGAAGACGTGGCCAAAATTGCAGAAGACCAATACGCACTGCAAGCCAATCCAGGTGCCGGAAAAAATGACCTTGAAACACAAGACCTTCCTGAATGCGCAACTGTAACCGTAGCATTAACTGCAACAACCTGGACCAGAATGGTAGTTTTTGACAATTGCACTTTACCAAACGGCAATGTTTTAGACGGAACTATCATTGTAAGCGGAAGTTTGAATTTTGACACACCTTCACATACTATAAGTTATAGTTTTGTTGATTTCCACCATAACAATATCTTAATCGAAGGCAACAAGACTATTGTGAGATCATTACAAAGCACGGCGACTTTAACCGCTGTTCATCCTGTTGCTAATATGACAATTGACATGACAGTGACTTTTCCAAACGGAAATGTTTACCACAGAGAAGGCAACAGAGTAAGAGAAATGATTGAAGGATTTAGTACACCTATAATTTGGATGGACAATGTATTTTCAATCTCCGGAAGTTGGTCAACCACTTTCCCGACCGGAAACAGAACTTCCACTATCACAACTCCATTGAGAGTGGAAGCCAATTGCCCATATATTGTTAGTGGCGTTGTAACTACTGTTAGAAACGACAACACAGCGACATTAGATTACGGAGATGGTGATTGTGACAACCAAGCAACTTTAACCATTAATGGTAACACGACAACCATTACTTTAGGAAATTAGTTTTATTTTTGACTTAGTTATAAAAAGAAAAAGCTCTCTAATAGAGAGCTTTTTTTATGATTTATTAGCCAATTGACCGCAAGCGGCATCAATATCTTTCCCGCGACTGCGACGCACTTTCGCCACGATATCATATTTACTCAAAGCTTTGATGTAATTGTCAATCGCTTCGTCTGACGCTTGTTGGAATTCACCGTCATCGATGGGATTGTATTCAATTAAATTGACTTTACAAGGCACATATTTACAAAATTTCACCAAAGCGTCAATCGAAGCTTTATCGTCATTGATGCCTTTCCAAACCACATATTCATAAGTGACTTTGCTTTTGGTTTTTTGGTACCAATATTGCAAAGCATCTTTCAATTCGGGCAACTGAAAATTCTTGGTGAATGGCATAATATGATTTCGGGTTTCTTCAATAGCGGAATGCAATGAAACCGCCAATTTGAATTTCACTTCATCATCAGCCATTTTTTTAATCATTTTGGAAACACCTGAAGTAGAAACCGTAATTCTTTTGGGTGACATACCTAAACCTTCTTCCGATGTAATCATATCAATGGCTTTCATCACATTGTTATAATTCATCAACGGTTCGCCCATTCCCATAAAAACTATATTGGAAAGCGGGCGATTGTAATACAAACGACTTTCTCTATCAATGGCAACAACTTGGTCGTAAATTTCTCCCGGTTCCAAATTTCGCATTCTTTTCAAACGCGCTGTCGCACAAAAATTACAATCCAAACTACAACCCACCTGACTCGAAACACAAGCTGTTGTTCTGGTATCGGTCGGAATCAAAACACTTTCTACGATTAAACCATCGTGCAAACGAACCGCATTTTTGACCGTTCCGTCTTCGCTACGTTGCATGGTATCGACTTTGATATGATTGATTACGAAATTGTTTTCTAGCATTAATCTGGTTTCTTTTGACACATTAGTCATGTCTTCAAAACTATGCGAGGCTTTACTCCACAACCATTCATAGACTTGATTACCACGAAATGCTTTGTCGCCATTGGCCACAAAAAAATCACGCAATTGTGCTTTAGTCAAACTTCGGACGTCTTTTTTCTCGATTTCCATGGCGCAAATTTAGGGTATTTTGGTTAGTTGTTAATTTGTATTTTTGTAAAAAATAATATCATGCATTTCCTTTCCGACGAATTAGATCAGTATGTAACGCAACATTCCCAAGACGAACCTGAGTTGTTAGCACAGCTTAATAAAGAAACGTATCAAAAAATACTGCAACCCAGAATGTTGAGTGGTCATTTTCAAGGCCGAGTTTTGAGTATGTTGTCCAAAATTATTCATCCAACGAATATCTTGGAAATTGGAACATATACAGGTTATGCCACTTTATGTTTGGCCGAAGGTTTAGCCGAAAACGGAATGATTGACACCTTAGACATTGAAGAAGAATTAGTCGATTTTCAAAGAAAATACTTTAACAGAAGCCAATGGTCAAACCAAATTACGCAACATCTTGGCGAAGCTTTGAAAATTATTCCGACTTTAAATAAAAAATATGATTTGGTTTTTATTGATGCCGATAAAGAAAACTACATCAACTATTTTCATATGATTGTTCCGATGATGAATAAAGGCGGTATCATACTTTCCGACAATGTTTTATGGAGTGGAAAAGTTTTGGAAGAAGTAAATCCTAAGGACATTACCACCAAAATCCTTTTAGAATATAACGAACTCCTGAAAAATGATTCGAGAGTAGAAACCGTTTTATTACCTATTCGCGATGGCTTAACGGTTAGCCGAATAAAATAATTACCAATTCGCGAAAGAAATTCCGATTCCTAAGGTGGTTTGCTCGTGATTGTAATCAATCATAGTTTCTCCATAACCATGGAAGAATTGCACATGACCTCTAATATGTCCTTCAATTGGAAACACATAATTTAGTTGTAAACTGCCATATTTCATGGTATTAAACGGGTGCGTCACTATGACATAAAACTCATGCCTGTTGTATTCATAGGCTAATTCAAGTTCGCCATTTCCGACATATTTGGTAATTTCCGGGTTTTCATCTTCTTCATCAGAAATTCGAATCCAAGGTTTTAATTCAACTTGCCAATTGCCGGCTTCGTAGCCAACATTAAAAATGATTCGGTTCCAACTTCTGGAAAGCGGCAAAGCTCTTCCGTTGGATTGGTGATTGAAGGCCATTCCGGTTCTTTTCAATCTTCCGCCAAAGAGTTCAATGTTGAGAGGAAAATTTAAGATAAATTCGGGTTCATAATTCAACTCTCTAAAGGCACGAGACAAAGTTGAATTGTAAATTTGCCAATGTGCTTTTTGAGTATAAGCCAACCACAAATCGCCTTTGCCCCAAAATATAGATTGCATTACTTTGGTCTTAAAACTCAATTGGAATTTAGCTTCGTAGTTGTTATAGTCTTGAGAAACTGTAGAAGAATTTTCAGGATTTTCACTTACCGGAAACTGATTGGGCTTGCTTGACCATCTTCCTGCGGTAACATAAATCGGTTTGTAGGAAACTAATCTAAAAGTTCCGCATCGGTCAATACTGTCGAGTTCCCATTGCTGCGAAAAGCTTTTTTTGATGATTTCGTGTTTTGTTTCTAATGGATTTTGTGAAAATACCAATGGTGACAACAACAAAAAAAAGCTTAGACCCAAAATCGATTTTTTAAAATGTAAACCCATATTAAGTCTTTTTTAGAAGGTTTTAGTTATCCTTGGAAAAGTTATTCTTTAAAAATTTCTGATATCCTTTGAAGACCAAATATCCGGAAATGGCCCCGAAAGTATAGCCTGTTATGATATCTGTTGGAAAGTGTAACCCTAGGTAAATTCTGCTGTAAGCAAAGATTAAAGGAAATAAAAACAACAAATAAGCATGTCTGTAATATCGCTTTAAAATCATATAAGCAAAAACGGCTGACGCCATCGAATTGGTCGCATGTCCGGAAAAAAAACTAAACGAACTACTGGTTTTTACCAATCTGATAATGCCTTTGATTTCTTCGTCGTTGCAAGGTCGCAAACGTTCAAAACTGTATTTGAAAAGATTCACGGTTTGATCACAAATAAGAATCATCACTGCGGTGAAAAGGACATAATAACCAAAATTTTTCCAGCCTATTTTCTTTTGTAAAAGATAAAAAATGAATAAAAAAATCGGAGTCCAATAGGCTTGCTTGGTAATAATCATCCATAATCCATCCCATCGTTCAGAACCTAAACTATTAAGAAATACCAGTAATTCCTTGTCGAGATCGATTATTTTTTCAAGCATTAAAATTGGCGTTTTATAGGACCGGTTAAGGAATCTAAATCTTCTGCGGCTTTGTTGACTTCCGGCAATATATTTTCTGTGACATTGCTTTTGACTTTCTCTACTTCATCGGTAAAAGTAGCCGTCAAACCTTTAACTGATTCATTGATTTCTTGTACATCGGCACTTTTTTGAATTTCAGATTTAATATCGTTGGTTGCATTTTTCAGCTGTGCCATTATTTTACCCAAAGTTCGTGCGATTTCCGGAACTTTATCGGAACCAAAAAGCATTAACGCTATAAAAATGATAAAAATTAATTCGCCGCCACCTATTCCGAACATATTTTGAAAAGCTTAATTATGAAGTTGCAAAGTTACAAAGTTCTACTAATCAAATTTTGATTTTTCGGTTGTTTTTGGCCAAGAATTATTCGATGTATCAATATCGGCTGTTTCTTGCTTTGGATCGACTACAATTTTAGTAATGGCTTTTTTTGTGGCGAAAGTTCTTATGACTTCTTTGTCATTCATTCTCCAAATCTGAGCCGGAAAATAATGGTTCTCCGTCGTGCCGTCTTCAAAAGTAATTTCGACAATAATTGGCATCACCAATCCGCCGGGTTTGTCAAAAGTAACTTGGTAAAAGTACTTCGGTTCATTTAATTTGGCTTTCTCTTCAGCGGTGAATTGTTTGTTTACATAATCATCCAAAGCTTGAAAATCCTGAATTTTGAAAGGTTTATTCAATTCTGGTTTAAAATCTTCACTTCCTTCGGCAATCATATAAACCATGGCACCGTTTCTTGAATCACGACGACGTCTGGTCTTTAAAAAATCGCTGACTTCTTTCGAAGCTTCATTGGACACAAAATATTTTTTAACTTCTTTAATACCGATATCAGTATAATCAGTAGTATAAAACCAACCTCTCCAAAACCAATCTAAATCGACTGCTGAAGCGTCTTCCATTGTTCTGAAAAAGTCTTCCGGTGTTGGATGTTTGAATTTCCAACGATTCGCATACGTTTTAAATGCATAATCAAATAAATCGTGGCCCATAATCGTTTCGCGCAAGATATTTAAGGCTGTTGCCGGTTTTCCGTAAGCGTTATTTCCAAATTGACGCAAACTCTCTGAATTGGTCATAATCGGCTCTAGACCGGTTTGGTCACCGCTCATGTAAGGGATAATATTTTTGGCCGGACCACGACGCGTTGGGAAATTAGGATCAAATGATTTTTCAGCTAAATATTCCATAAATGAATTCAAACCTTCATCCATCCATGTCCATTGACGCTCGTCGGAATTGACAATCATTGGAAAGAAATTATGTCCCACTTCGTGACAAATCACCCCTAACATGCCGTATTTAGTTTGGTCGGAATATTTCCCATTTTCATCAGGACGACCATAATTCCAACAAATCATTGGGTATTCCATACCTTGGTCTCTAGCGTTGATTGACACTGCTTTTGGATAAGGATAATCGAAAGTATAATAGGAATAACTCTTAAGTGTATGCGCCACAATTCGGGTAGAATATTCACCCCAAAGCGGATTGCCTTCTTTTGGATACAACGAAATTGCCATAGAAGTCGTGCTGCCTGTTTTTACCGCCATTGCATCATAAATGAATTTTCTTGACGTTGAAATTCCAAAATCACGGACATTTTCAGCTTTGAATTTCCAGGTTTTCTTCTTGTCTGAAAACCCTTTTTCTGCGGCTTCGGCTTCGGCTTGGGTTACTACAACAATTGGTTTGTCAAAAGATTTTTCGGCTTCGGCATATCTTTTTAATTGTTCCGGCGTAAAAACTTCACTTCTATTCATCAGTGAACCTGTCGCTTCCATAATATGATCGGCCGGAACGGTGATATTTACTTCATAATTTCCAAAAGTCAAAGCAAACTCGCCCGAACCCCAAAATTGCATATTTTGCCAGCCTTCAACATCGCTGTAAACCGCCATTCTTGGATAAAACTGAGCTAAAATATAAAGATTATTACCATCTTTTTCAAAATGCTCGTAACCCGAACGACCGCCATCAATAGTGTAATTATTAATATTGTACCACCATTTGATGGAGAAAGTAATTTTTTCTTTGTGTTTTAAAAGTTTAGGCAATTCAATACGCATCATCGTTTGGTTGATGGTATAATTCATCAGCTTTCCTTGCGCATCTTTTACATATTCGATTCTGAAGCCACCGTCAAAATCTTCTTCTAAATATTTTCTGGAAAAGGCTTGGGCCGAAATCGCCGGATCGGTTTTTTTATTTTCTACCAAAGGCGAATTGGAGTTTCTCGCTTTTTCGTTTTGGTCTAATTGAACCCACAAATAATCTAGAGATTCCTTAGCATTATTTGTGTAAGTAATGGTTTCTGAACCATACAACTTTTGGTTTTTGTCATCCAATTCTACATCGATTTTATAATCGGCTTGTTGCTGATAATATTCAGGTCCGGGCGCACCGGATGCTGTACGATACATATTGGGCGTTGCCAACAAATCATACATTTGCTTAAATTTATCCGGATTTCTTTCTTCTGATTTAGTAGTTTTTGGCGCTTCTTGTCCTTGGGCTAAACCCATAACAAACAACACTAACATTGATAAAACCTTAGTTTTAGGATTCATAGCCTTTTCTTTTAAGGTTATAAATGTATATAAATTTACTTTAAGGAATAAAACCGAAAATTATTTTAACATTCCTTTAGTGATTGCTGAAGACAATAAAAGGTTCTGCTTCTTGCCGTTATTGTTGAATTGAATAATATTTTGTTGCTCGGAATGCACATCAATAAGGATAGAATTTTCAACACCGAGCGAAGTAACTTTAGCAACATCTTTGATGCTTAAATAACAAATAACGACATTGGTTTCGACTTCACTACTCAAATAATTATAGGCTTTTGGTTTGCCATTTATGGAGAGCTTAAAATTTTCAGCAAGGTATTTTTTTAGCAAAACAACATCTTCAGGCGTTTCTTTTTCAGTGCCGATGTTGGTGTGTTTTTTATAGGCTTTGGTGACCGCATCATTCAAATCATCCATGAAAATTCTGGTGGTGATTTCAATCCTTTTTTTCTGAGGCACAAAATCTATTTGGTAAATTGACACGTAAAACCGATGCGAATCAGCCGAAGTAAGTCCGACAAAAATTAAAAACAAAAGAAATATTTTTAGTAATCTTTTCATATTATTCTTTCTCAGGCTTTAGCAAGGCTAAATAGTTAGTTGCCAATTCGCTCATCCTGAACTTTGACATCTCTTTATTTTTGTCATTAATTAATTCCATTAATTTTGAATCCTCAACCGCATAAAACAAAAAACCTTTTACATTCTCTTCAGGGATTTTTAATTTTTCGGTGAAATAGTTGGCTTCGAATTGGTTTTCGATTTTAATCATTAACAGCTCTTTTTTCTCTACTTCGAGTTCTTTTTTCAACATAGCCGTTCTTCCACTGATTGAATTGATTAACCCGTCAAAACTCATTCCGCCTAACGGAATTAACAATGGACTGTACCAATGGAATTCTTCTGCGGCGGCTAATCTTCTTTCGGCCGGAGTATATTTTTTAGCTGGTTTGTCTAAAATACCGAGCGACACGGCATTAATGTTTTTGTATTCTTTGATTTCAACTTCTGCCAACGCTATCACTTTTGGAATAAGTGTGGTTGCCAAAAGCTTTTTGGTTAAATCATCCTGCTGAATAACAATGTCCTTGGTTTCGGTTTGTAAACTTTTAAATCGAAGCGTATCACCTACTTTTACAAACATCGAATAATCTCCTATCTCATTGGTTGTTGTTGATGATTCTGAGCGAAGATTGAAAACATTTATTTGGTTGAGTTCTTTGATAGAACAAACAATTTTACCTTTCAGAAAAACCAATTCTGTAGATTGTGAAAATCCGATATTTTGAATACAAAAAAGTAAAATCAGTATCAGGTACTTCATTTTGGATTGTTTTTTATTACTATTCAAAAGTAGTAACTATTTATCTTCAACTTTCAATAGATCGATATATTTTACTGCTAACTCGGTTAAGATAAAGGTTGCCAACGTTCTATTTTTGGCATTTAGCGCTACAGAAAATTTTGTATCTTCAACCACATAATACCAAAATCCTTTGACATAATCCTCGGGTATTTTTAATTTTTGAATAAAATAATCAAGACCATATTGACTTTCTAATTTCTTGAGTAATGTTTCTTTTTGCTCAACTTCCAATTCTTTCTTAAGCAAACTTGTTCGTCCTGACATCCAATTAAACAAAGGGTCAAGACCTGCCGAAGCTCCACTAGAACCATCAGTATTTCCGGCTATATCGACACCTGAAGCTGTTTTTAATTTTCTTTCTGCCGGAGTATAATGTTTGGTGTTGGGAGAAATAATCCCGAGAGAAACAGCATTGATATTTTTGTATTGTTTGATGACTAATTCATCTAATTTGTTAATCATCGGTTCCAACTTCACTAAAAACAATTCGGAATTAAAATCCATTTCCGAAATTACTATTTTTTTGCCTTTTATTTGTAGCGCAGAAAACAGTAAAGTATCACCAACACTAACATTAATCGTGAAATACCCTTCTTTTTCAGTAGCCGTAGAAGTATCGCTACTCAAATTGATAATGTAAATTCCATCTAAATCAACAGACTCGCAAACCACTTTTCCCTTTACACTTTTTGTCTCAACATTTTGAGCATAAAAGGTATTAACGGTCAGAAGTAATAATACTATTTTAATAAAAAGTTTCATGTCAAGATTTAGATTTGGTAAAAATATCTTACCGCTATCCTAAATAAATGCCAACGTCTTGGTAATTTTTTGTTAAATAAAATTAGCAAAAACACTACTTTTGAGATTTGATATTAAGAGTAGGACGGCCAGTGGCGGTCAGGTAAAATGAATTAAAAATGAAAAAAGCAATTATAGCCAGCACATCAACGGTACACGGAGGAAGTTATTTAGACTATTTGTTGCCAACCTTGGAAAATCACTTCAAAGACTGTAGTGAAATCCTTTTTATTCCGTATGCCCGCCCGGGAGGAATTTCTCATGATGATTATACGGCGAATGTTCGTTTGGCTTTCGCCAAAATTAATAAGACTGTAAAAGGGTTACATGAATTTGAAAATCCTACAGCTGCGATTCAAAAAGCCCAAGGAATTTTTACCGGTGGTGGGAATACTTTTTTATTGGTTACCCAATTGTATCAAAATGATGTCATGGAAGTTTTAGCCAAAACGGTCGAAAACGGAACGCCTTACTTAGGTTCAAGCGCCGGAAGCAACATTACCGGTTTGACGATGCAAACAACGAATGACATGCCGATTATTTATCCGCCAAGTTTTAAAACTTTGGGATTGATTCCGTTTAATTTAAATCCGCATTATTTAGATCCGGATTTGAATAGCAAACACATGGGCGAAACCCGCGAAACGAGAATCAAAGAATTCCACGCCTTCAACACTACTCCGGTTTTAGGATTGCGAGAAGGTAGTTGGCTGGAAGTTACCGGTGAAAAGATAATTTTAAAAGGAAGTTTGACAGCAAGATTGTTTCAGCAGAATCAAACTCCGGAAGAATTAGCACCGGAAACAGATTTGGCTTATTTAAGAGAATAAAATTAAAACCACTCTTTTTTTTGCATAAAAAAACCTCTAACGTTAATTAGAGGTTTTAACTTAAGAGCGGAAGACGAGGCTCGAACTCGCGACAACCAGCTTGGAAGGCTGGAGCTCTACCAACTGAGCTACTTCCGCATTACTTCGCAAAGCACTTATTTAAATAAGATGTTCCGTGAACTTGTTTGCGAGTGCAAATATAAAGAATAAGTTTCTTTTGATGCAAATTTTTTTCAAGAAAAAAGCCAAAGATTTTTTTACGATTGATAAACCATAGAAAACCATTAAGTTATAAAAAACAACAATGTTAGATATTAGAAAAATTTCAGCCCAAGAAACTTTTTCCGTGCGCCATCCGGTGCTCCGAAAAGGAAAACCACTTGAAAGTTGTCACTTTGAAGGTGATGATTTCGTTTCAACACAACATTTTGGTTTGTATGAACTGGGTAAAATTGAAGGCGTAATTTCGCTTTTTGAAAATAACAACTCTCTTTTTGAAGATAAAGCCCAAAGCCAAATCAGAGGCATGGCGGTTTTAGAAAACAATCAGGGAAAAGGATTTGGACGTCTATTGGTTGAACATTCTGAAAAGATACTCGAGACTCAAAACGTGTCTTTAATTTGGTTCAATGCGCGTGAAAATGCAGTAGGATTTTACGAAAAAATGGGCTACGAAATCATTGGAAAACCTTTTGATATTCCTGATGTTGGTGTACATTATGTAATGTGGAAAAAACTAAGAAGCTAACTTGGAAACAATTTCTTGTTTGACCGCCGGATGGTAAATAAACAAACAAGATTTGTCTTTAATCACATTGATGATTTTCTGATTAAGTTCAACCGGAACAGCCGGACAACCTAAACTCCTACCCAATCTGCTGTGTTGCTTGATAAAAGACTCCGAAACATAGTCAGCGCCGTGCATTACTACGGCTCTTTCTCTGGCTTTGTCATTCAAACCTTTTTGCAAACCATCTAATTTCAAGGACATGCCGTGTTTGCCTTTGTAGATTTCAGCTGTGGCATAAAAACCAACACTGCTTTTAAAAGATTCGGCTTGATTAGAGAAAGCTTGGGCAAATTCTTCACCGGTATTTCTACCATGAGCCACTAAGGTTTGAAACAAAACAATATTTTTGTCTAAATCTATCACCCAAAGTCTTTTGGCATTGGAAGACAAACTAAAATCAACAATCGTAAGTATATTTTTTTGAATCAGTCCTTTTTCTTTAAGATGATTAAATCCGTCTAACGCCAGATTAAAGCTCTCAAAACTAGGCAACGCAAAAGAGTTAGCGTCTATTTGACTGTAAACAGATACATTTTCAGAAACCGTTTTTACGATTTTTTCAGGGCTTGCAATGGTCGGGTTTGTTTTGTCCGGTAAGCTGTTGAAAGACATCAACAACACAAAAAACAACAAAGAGAAGGTTTTATAATTCATTGATTGTTATAGGTTTAATATTAGACGTGGGTTGAGCAAATATATATTATATTTATATAAAACCAAATTATTTGACTTTTATTAAGCTAATTTTAATTTTCTTAATTCCATCTAAATCAATAGCTTTTAATGAGCTAAAGATTGTAAATATCAATTAAATAGTTATTTTTGTTTGTCTAACAAAATCATCAATGCCTAAATTTTCCTACTTATTTCTATATGTTTTTTTGCTTTTGTCCGGCCTGGTTTTTGGTCAAAAAAAAACGCTTCAAACCCGTTCTACTGATACCAAAATCACTATTGACGGTAAGTTTGATGAATTGGCTTGGAAGGATGCGGCCATTGCTACTGATTTTGTGATGATTGAACCTGACAATGGAAAACCTGCTCCCAATGAAAGAAGAACCGAAGTAAAAATAGTGTACGACAACACGGCTATTTATGTTGCCGCAACCTTGTATGATGACGAACCTCAAAAAATTTTAAAAGAGCTTACCTTAAGAGATGTTTTCGCTACCGCAGATCATTTTGGCGTTCTTCTGAATGGCTACAATGATGGGCAACAAGAGTTTCGCTTTTTTGTAAGTGCGTCTGGTGTTCAACAAGATGGTGTCTATACGGAAGCCAATGGAGAAGATTTTTCATGGGACGCTATTTGGGACAGTCATGTTGATGTGACCAATTTCGGATGGCGTGTTGAAATGAAAATACCTTATGCCGCATTGAGATTTCCATCGGAAAAAAAACAAACTTGGGGTATAAATTTTTACCGTGAAGTTCGCCGTTTCAGACAACAGTATTCTTGGTCAATGCTCGACAGAAAAATCGCAAACGAAAGTACACAAGCGGGTATTTTAGAAGGTATAGAAAATATTGAAACACCTACTCGATTATTCTTAATTCCGTATGCTTCACAATATTTGTATTCGAGTAAATCTCAAAAAACAGTGGGTGAATTTAAAGGCGGTATGGACATAAAATATGGCATCAACGATGCATTTACTTTAGACGCGATTTTAATACCTGATTTTGGACAAACAAAATTTGACAATGTCGAATTAAACCTCACCGCTTTCGAACAACAATTTAGCGAAAACCGACCTTTTTTTACCGAAGGAACAGATTTGTTCAGCAAAGGAAGTTTGCTTTACACGCGAAGAATTGGAGAAACTCCTGAAATTAACATAGCTGATAATGAAACCGTTATTGACCAACCCGGTTCCATAAGATTAATCAATGCTTTAAAAGTTTCCGGGAGAACCAAAAAAGGACTGGGAATCGGGGTTTTAAATGCTGTAACAGAGAATACCAGCATTTTAATCAAAAACAACGATACTGGAGAAACTCGAATTGAAAATATTGCGCCATTAGCCAATTACAATGTTTTTGTTTTAGACCAACGCTTCAGAAAAAACTCTTCTATTTCACTAATCAACACCAATGTAACTCGAAATGGAGAGTTCAGAGACGCTAATGTTTCTGCGTTGGTTTGGGATTTAAACACCAAGAAAAATACTTATAATTTATCGGGAGCTTTTAAATACAGCTATGTTAACAACATCTTTGATATTGAAGACAAAAAAGGAATTGCTGCTAATATTAATTTAGGAGAAACTAATGGCAATTACCGTTATAGCATTGGTAGTGTTTATGCTTCAAAAGACTTTGACAACAATGATTTGGGCATCAATTTTATGACACATTATCACGGTTTTTATATTAATTCAAACTATAGAACAGTTAATCCGAATAAAATATTCAATTCTTTTCAAGCCTTTCTTAACTCTTACACAGAATTTGACAACAGAACCGGAAGAATTCAAGCCGGAAACCTGAATTTATATTTTAATGCCTTCGACAAACAAAATGATTTTTATGGCTTTGGAATATACTCCAATCCTTTAAAAGTATACGATTTTTATGAGCCTAGATCTTTTGAAGAACAACGTTTTGTAGCTATTCCGAGAAACGTCAGGACTTACTTTTTATGGTCTACCAATTACAATCGAAAATTTGCCATTGATATTAATCCCTACCTAACTGTTTTTGATGAAAAAGACCGAAGGAATTATGGTGTTTCCATAAGTCCCAGATACCGTTTCAATGATCGTTTTTCCTTAATCTATGTTTTTAGCGCCAACAGGCAAAACAACAATGTTGGCTGGATTGATTTTGACACCGATGACAATACCATTTTCGCCAGAAGAAACAGAATTACGTATATCAATACCCTACAAGGTAAATATTCCATCAACAACAAGATGAACTTTAATTTAAATGTTCGCCATTATTGGTCGTATGTCACCAATCATGAAATCTTAACGCTAATGAATGACGGTAGCTATGTAAACAACGCGACTTATACTACCAATAAAAATTCAAACCTGAATTTATGGAATCTCGATCTTACCTATTCCTGGTGGTTTGCTCCCGGAAGTCAAGTGAGTATTTTATACCGAAACAACAGTTCTCTTTTCAGCAGAGAATTCAGTCGCCAATATGAAAGCAACCTCAACGATGTCCTCGACAGTGAAAACCTGAATCATGTTTTCTCTATTAGTATTCGCTATTTTATTGATTACAACTCGGTGAAAAATTCTCGCTTTTACAATTCGTTTACCAAACCCAAAACCAGAGAGCGCTTCTAAAAAACAAATTTTTAGCTTTATCTTTGTGGTTCAAAATTATACTCATGAACAAGAAAGTAATCCTGATGATTTTAGACGGTTGGGGAAAATCACCTGACCCCAAAGTATCCGCCATTGACAATGCCAATGTTCCGTTTATTAACGGCTTATATAAACAATACCCAAATGCTCAATTAAGAACTGACGGTCTAAACGTAGGTTTACCAGAAGGTCAAATGGGTAATTCCGAAGTCGGTCACATGAATCTTGGCGCCGGCCGAATCGTGTATCAGGATTTGGCCAAAATCAATTTGGCGGTAGAAAACAAAACTTTCAATAAAGAAAAATCCATCGCCGATGCTTTTCAATACGCTAAAGAATATGACAAAGCAGTGCATTTTCTCGGACTTGTTTCCGATGGCGGCGTACATTCTCACATCAATCATCTCAAAGGATTAGTGGATGCCGCTTATGATGGTGGACTTTCCAAAGTTTACATCCATGCTTTTACCGATGGTCGTGATGTTGATCCTAAATCAGGCGCGGGTTTTATCGCCGATATCGCCAATCATATTAAAGGCACATCGGTCAAACTGGCTACTGTAATTGGACGCTATTATGCCATGGATCGCGACAAACGTTGGGAACGTGTAAAGTTGGCTTATGATTTAATTGTAAACGGAAATGGTGCTCATTCCAAAAATGCTGTCAAAAGCATTCAGGAATACTATGCTAATAATGTGACCGATGAGTTTCTTCCGCCAATGGTAATGACCAATGAAAACGACGAACCGATTGCTACTATTAGAGAAGGCGATGTGGTTATTTTCTTCAACTTCCGAACAGATCGCGGCCGACAATTGACCGAAGTCCTTTCGCAAAAAGACCACCTCGATTTCAACATGCACAAAATGAATTTGTATTATGTTACAATGACCAATTATGATGATACTTTCAACAATATCTACAGAATTTTCGACAAAGACAATCTTAATGAAACTTTAGGCGAAGTATTAGAAAAACACCACAAAAAACAAATACGCATAGCCGAAACGGAGAAATATCCACACGTTACCTTTTTCTTTTCCGGTGGACGTGAAGAACCATTTGAAGGAGAAACCCGAATTTTAAGAAACTCTCCTAAAGTGGCCACTTATGATTTACAACCCGAAATGAGTGCTTTTGAATTAAAAGACGCTTTGGTTCCCGAATTGCAAAAAGGCGAAGTAGATTTCGTCTGTCTGAATTTTGCCAACGGCGATATGGTTGGACATACAGGTGTAATGGAAGCCGCCATCAAAGCTTGCGAAGCAGTAGATGTTTGCGTCAAAGAAGTAGTCGAAACGGCTTTAGCCAATGATTATACCACCATTATCATAGCCGATCACGGCAACTGCGAAACCATGATAAATCCTGATGGTTCACCAAACACCGCACACACGACAAATCCGGTGCCGATTATTATGGTTGATAAAGATCACATTAGAGTTCATGATGGTGTTTTGGGTGATTTGGCTCCGACTATTTTAGAACTCATGGGCATTCCAAAACCTGAGGTTATGACCGGAAAATCGCTTTTAGTTAGATTATAAAAAAGCCCTCGTTCGAGGGCTTTTTTATTTCAACAGTTCATAATAACTTCTTTCAATACTTTCCTGATGCGTTGGATGCGCAATTCGCACCATTTCGTTGAGTCTTTGTTTTAAAGTTTTGCCATACAAGTCAGCGATGCCGTTTTCGGTGATGATGTATTGCACGTGGGAACGGGTTGAGACAACACCGGCACCTTGCTTTAAATAAGGCACAATTCTGCTTTCGCCTCTTTTAGTTATGGATGGTAAGGCAATAATGGCTTTTCCACCTTCGCTTAAAGACGCGCCACGAATGAAATCCATTTGACCACCAACACCGGAATACATTTTAGCACCAATAGAATCGGCACAAACTTGTCCGGTAACATCTACTTCAATAGCAGAATTGATAGCTACCATTTTTGGATTTTTACGAATTCGAGCCGTATCGTTCACCATCGAAGATTCCTTCATTTCTATAAACGGATTGTCATTGACAAAGTCATACAAACGCTTGGAACCAATTAAGAAAGTGGCTAAAACTCTGCCGCGCAAGGTGCCTTTATAATTACAATTAATAACATCGCTCTCAATCAAATCGATCACGCCATCGGAAAACATTTCGGTGTGCAAACCTAAATCTTTGTGGTTAGTCAATTTACTTAATGCCGCATTCGGAATCGAGCCGATACCCATTTGCAAAGTACTTCGATCTTCAATTAATGAAGCGACATACTCACCTATTTTTTCTTCTTCTTTGGAAAAAGGGGTTGGCGCATGACCAAAAATAGGTTCGTTAACTTCTACCAAATAATCAATTTCAGACACATGAAGAATACCATCACCAAAAGTTCTCGGCATTTGCGGATTGACTTGGGCAATGACAATTTTGGCATTTTCAATCGCTGCCACAGTTGCTTCTACGGAAACCCCTAACGAACAATATCCGTGTTTATCGGGCAGCGAAACATGGATGAAAGCCACATCAATCAGCAATACCTTTTTGCGAAACAAATGCGGCAACTCACTCAAAAAAACCGGTGTGTAAGAACCGTTTCCGGCTGATAAAGTATGGCGAACATTGGCGCCAATAAAAAACGAATTCACATGAAAGCTATCTACCAACTCAGGGTTGGCATAAGGTGCCGGACCTTCTGTGTGCAAGTGACAAACCTCAACATTGCGAAGCTCTGAAGCTCTGTCGGCTAGTGCTTTGGTTAAAATGGTCGGTGTAGCAGCAGCCGCTTGAACGTAAACCCTATCGTTTGATTTTACTACTTTGACTGCTTCTGCAGCCGTAACATATTTGCTCATAACTTAAAATTTTGCTCAAAATTATATTGGAAACCTGTATAAAAATATGACATTTCTCATGAGACAACCATCAAATTATTATAAATAAAAGTTAAAATTTCATTTTCAATAGTATTACTATTATTTTTGCCTAAAATATTGTCAACATGAAATCTATACTTTCTAACATAAAAATTCAAGTAAACGAAAAGATTTACGTGAAAGACCCGGAAACTTCAACCCTTGGAAAGAAAATTATCCAAGAAAGCATCGTCCTGATTGACGAGATTGGATTTGAAGTTTTCACCTTTAAAAAACTGGGCGAAAGAATTAATTCCAATGAGAGTTCAATTTATCGCTATTTTGAAAGCAAACACAAACTTTTAGTTTACTTGTCCTCTTGGTATTGGGGATGGATGGAATACCGATTGGTGTTTTCTACTTCTAACATAGTCGACCCGATGGAGAAACTCAAAAGAGCCATAACCATGGTTACCGAAAAAATTGAAGACGATTCAAGCACGCTTCACATCAATGAATCGATTTTGAATAAAATCATCATTGCCGAATTTACCAAAACTTTTTTGACCAAAGAAGTGGATGAAGAAAACAGAGAAGGCTTCTTTTTAGTTTACAAAAGAGTGATTAACCGAATCATTGAAATTATTCAAGAAGTGAATCCGGAGTATGGTTATGCCAAAAGCCTCGCTTCTTCTATTGTAGAAGGCTCGCTCCACCAACACTTTTTAAAAGACCATTTGAAAACCATTACCAATTGTAACGAAAACAATTCACCAACTCAATTTTACATTGATTTGTCCCAAAAAACTTTAAGCAAATAACTATGGCACTAACTGCGTCTCAAAGATTAATCAACCTATTGAAACTAGACCGAAAAGACATTTCTCAGGTGTTTTTTTACGCCATTTTCGCCGGATTAGTGAGTTTGTCTCTACCATTGGGCATCCAAGCGATTATCAACCTCATTCAATCGGGTAGAGTAAGTGTTTCTTGGATCGTTTTGGTATTTATCGTTATTGCCGGAGTGGCATTGGTAGGGATTTTATCCTTAATGCAGTTACGTATCACAGAGAATTTGCAACAAAAAATATTTATCCGTTCCTCGTTTGAATTTGGTTTTCGCTTGCCTAGAATCAAAACCGATGCATTGCACAACCAATATCCACCCGAATTGGCCAACCGGTTTTTTGACACGTTAACCATACAAAAAGGCGCATCCAAATTATTGATTGACTTTTCTTCAGCGTTGTTACAAATTGCTTTCGGTATTATATTGCTGTCGCTTTATCATCCGTTTTTTATCTTCTTTGGCATTTTCCTGATTGTTTTATTGTATGTAATCTTTAGATTTTCTTATAATTCCGGTTTATCGAGCAGCTTAAAAGAATCTAAATACAAGTACAAAGTGGTGAGCTGGCTACAAGAAATGGCCCGAAACAATTTCAGTTTTAAAAAATCTTCCAACTTCGATTTTGCGTTGACTAAAAATGACCGATTGGTTTCAGAATACTTGGCTTATCGGGAAAGACATTTTGGCGTAATCAAAAGACAATTCACTCAATTGATTGTTTTTAAAATCATCATTACTGCCGGTTTACTATTGATTGGTGGTTATTTGGTATTGAACCAAAAAATGAATATCGGTCAGTTCGTAGCAGCAGAAATCATCATATTATTGGTCATCAATTCGGTAGAAAAAATCATTATCGGTTTAGAAACGCTTTATGATGTTTTGACAGCCGTGGAGAAAATTGGCCAGATAACCGATTTAGAAATTGAAGAAACTAGCACAAAGGCGGCAGATTACTGTTATACCAATATTCAATTGGCGGCAGAAAATCTGAGTTACAAATTTCCCGATGCCAATGATTATGTCTTGGAAAAAATAAACCTAACCATCGAACAATCAGAGAAAATATATTTAGAAGGATTAAACGGTTCCGGCAAAACAACACTGATTCGAATACTTTCCGGATTGTTACAACCTACTTCCGGTTCGTTATACATTAATGATGATACTTACCGAAAAATTGATTTGGAACAATACCGCTCACAAATCAGCACCATTATCATTGGTGAAACACCGTTTGAAGGGACAATTTTAGAAAACATCACTTTCAACAATCCGTTGATTTCTCAAGAAGATTTGAAATGGGCAATTGAAAGTGTGAACTTGGGTGATTTTATCAAGTCTTTACCCAAAGGTTTGGATACCAAAATTTATCCCGAAGGTAAACAACTGTCATCGTCAAATGCTCAAAAAGTTCTTTTGGCACGTAGCATTATCAACCGACCTAAAATTCTATTTTACGAAGATGCTTTAGATAAAATGGACACTGATGCCGCTGAGGAAGTTATCAATTTTATCACTTCTAAAGAGAACAAATGGACGTTAATCGTTTCTTCTAAAAATGAGTATTGGAAAGAAAAATGTTCACGTAAAATTACCATGAGCGAAGGAAAAATCATTAAAGACACCAAACAATAACTAAGATGCTGAACATTTCAAACAACAACCGAATTGGCGATAGCATAGAAAAATACAGCACTTTTAAAACGCTGAGCAACCGACCACATTACAAAATTTTGAATAAAATAATTGTGGGCGTTTCTCTCTTGGGTTTATTAATATTGTTTTTGCCATGGACACAAAACATCTCCGGAACCGGTGCCGTTACTACTTTAAAACCCGACCAAAGACCGCAAACTATTCATTCTGCCATAGCCGGAAGAATTGAAAAATGGTATGTCAAAGAAGGTGATTTTGTGCAAAAAGGCGATACCATTCTTTTTATTTCGGAAACTAAAGAAGATTACCTTGATCCCAACTTGGTTAAAAACACCGAAAGCCAACTCAAAGCGAAAGAACAAGCCGGAAAATCTTATGGCGGAAAAGTAACTTCGCTCGAAGCGCAAATTGCTGCCATTCAAAGCGAACGCCAATTAAAATTGCAACAAGCTCAAAATAAAATCAAACAATCAATATTAAAAGTCAAAAGCGACAGTATGGATTTGGTTGCCGTTAGAACCCAAATTAAAATCGCGACCACGCAATTCAATCGTTCTGTAGCTTTAAACAAAGAAGGTTTAAAACCCATGACCGATGTAGAAGAAAAACGCTTGAAATTACAAGAAACCGAGGCCAAAATCATCACCCAAGAAAACAAATTTTTAGCCAGTGAAAACGAGTTGATCAACGCCAAAGTAGAAATCAATCGCCTCATCGCAGAATACAACGAAAAAGAACAAAAAGCCCGAAGCGACCAATACACAGCACTTAGCAGTCAGTATGACACGGAAGCACAAGTCAACAAACTCAAAAACCAATACACCAATTACCAAATACGAAACGGCATGTATTACATCAAAGCGCCACAAAGCGGTTATGTCAATCGAGCGCTGCAATCGGGTATTGGCGAAACAATTAAAGAAGGCACACAAATCGTCAGTATTATGCCGGCGAAATATGATATTGCGGTGGAGACTTTTGTAACACCAACCGATTTACCGCTACTGCACAAAGGAGAAAAAGTGAGAATTTGGTTCGACGGTTGGCCTACCATCGTTTTTTCGGGTTGGCCCAATATGTCTTACGGCACTTTTGGTGGAAAAATTGTAGCCATCGAGAATTTTATCAGCGATAATGGAAAATTCAGAGTGTTAATTGCTCCTGATGAAACCGACATTCCTTGGCCAAAACAAATTAGTATCGGTTCCGGTGCGCAAACTTTGGCTTTGTTAGACAATGTTCCGGTTTGGTTTGAAATTTGGCGAACGCTTAACGGTTTTCCTCCGAATTATTACCAGCCAAAAAACAACCTTCAAAAAGACAAAAAGTAATGAAATCAATCCTTTTAGTTTTATTATTTTTCGGAATGTCGGTTTGGAGCCAAAACGCGACTAAAGAACTCACCTATAACGAGTATTTAGGTTACGTCAAAAAATACCATCCTTTGGTAAAAAGTGCCAACTTAGAACTCAATCAGGCGCAAGCCAATTTGATGAAAGCTCGAGGTGGTTTTGATCCAAAGATTGAAGTCGATTTTGAACAAAAAAAATTCAAAGACAATGAATATTACTCCATTTTAAATAGTAGTTTCAAAATTCCAACTTGGTATGGCGTAGAAATCAAAGCCGGATTTGACAACAACGACGGCATTTATCTGAATCCGGAAAATACGGTTCCGAATCAAGGGTTGACTTCTCTTGGTATTACGATTCCATTGGGTCAAGGATTGTTTATTAACCAACGCATGGCCGATTTGCGAAAAGCCAAAATCCAAGTCAATTTAAGTCAGGCCGAGCGCAATTTAATGGCGGTTTCAGTTTTGTATGATGCTTCGGTGGCTTATTTTAATTGGAAGCGAAATTTTAACGAAGTTACTTTGTACCAAAATTATTTGACCAATGCCGAAGTGCGTTACAAAGGCATTACAATATCAATTGAACAAGGTGACAAACCGGCGATTGACAGTGTTGAAGCCGGCATCATCGTAAGAAATAGAAAGTTGAGTTTGGAAGAATCCCGCTTGAAATTGGCTAAAACCCAATTGGAATTATCAAACTTCCTTTGGTTGGAAAACAATGTACCGCTCGAATTACAGGACGATATTGTTCCTGAGGAAAATTTGGCCGCGACCATCAAAGAAACGTTGCGCACTAACGATTTGATGCTCGAAAATCCATCCTTGGAAAACCATCCCAAAATCAATGCCTTGGAAAACAAAATCGAAATGCTTGAAGTAGAACGAAAACTCAAAGCCAATATGCTTTTGCCCAAAATAGATTTGGGTTACACCTATTTATCCGAACCGAGTTATTTTGACAATTACCGATTTCAGGATTACAAAGTCGGCTTGAACTTTTCTTTTCCCGTGTTTTTACGAAAAGAACGCGGAAGTTTAGAATTGGCTAAATACAAATTACAAGAAGTGAAATTCGATTTGGATCTGGAACGAGTTCAATTGAAAAACAAAATAAAAGCGCAACAAACCGAAATAGCTTCATTAGAAAGACAACAACAGTTAATCGAAAGTCTAGTGAACGATTACAGCACGATGTTGTCTTCTGAAGAACGACTATTTTCTTTTGGCGAAAGCTCTATCTTTTTAATCAATACACGCGAAAACAACTTGGTTGCTGCTCAGTTATCAAAATTACAATTAGAGAATCGCTTTTTGGATTCGAATGCCACTTTGTTTAAAATCATGGCCAATCCTGAGTAAGTATGGCTAAAATAATTACTTTTGCAAACTCATTCGAGGTCATAGACCAATCGGAACGAAGTTAAATTACAGTACATGATTATCCAAAAAACAAGAGAAGAAATTGAATTGATGCGCGAAAGTGCCTTAATTGTTTCCAAAACCTTAGGCATGATAGCCTCCGAAATCAAACCCGGAGTAACCACTTTATATTTAGACAAATTGGCGGAAGCCTTCATCAGAGACCACGGTGCTGAACCGGGATTTCTGGGCATGTATGGTTTTCCGAATTCACTTTGCATGAGTCCGAATGCGCAAGTTGTTCACGGCATTCCTAACAATGTTCCTTTGCAAGAAGGCGATGTAATTTCGGTGGATTGCGGTGCGTTGAAAAACGGATTTTATGGAGACCACGCCTATTCTTTTGAAATTGGTGAAGTTGCGCCAGATGTTAAGAAATTATTGCAAGTCACCAAAGAAAGTCTGTACGTTGGGATTCGTGAATTCAAAATCGGAAACCGTGTAGAAGATGTTGGGAACGCGATTCAAAAATATACCGAAGCGCATGGTTATGGGGTAGTTCGCGAATTAGTCGGACATGGTTTGGGTCAAAAGATGCATGAAGACCCGGAAATGCCGAATTACGGTAAACGCGGTCGCGGAAAATTATTTGTAGAAGGAATGGTGGTTGCCATTGAACCGATGATTAATATGGGAACCAAAAATATCAAACAACTCAAAGACGGATGGACAATCCTAACTGCTGATGGAAAACCAAGCGCGCATTTCGAACATGACGTAGCGTTGATTGACGGCAAACCGGAATTGCTTTCGACATTCGCTTACATTTATAAAGCTTTGGGCATTGTGAGTAATGAAGAAGATGAGTTTAGGAAACAGCCTTTGGCACTATAAGCTATAACACGGATTTCACAAATTTACACAAATCATATATGGAAGATTTTTACCTGAAAGAGGAAACCTATCAAATAATTGGTTTGTGCATGGAAGTCCATAAAATTCTTGGCAAAGGACATAGTGAAAATGTATATGGTGATGCTTTGGAATATGAGTTTAAAATGAATAATATTCCATACGAAAGAGAAAAGAAGTACAATATTGAATATAAAGACATTGTGCTTCCAAGATATTATTTTTCTGATTTTACAGTTTTTAATGAAATTATATTAGAACTTAAAGCCATTGAAACGCTATCTAATAGTGAATTAAAACAAACCTTAAACTATTTAGCTGCTTCTTGGTTTACTAATCAATTTTGGGGAAGACAGCTTAAAATACAAACGCGTTATTCTATAATTTAATCTGTGAAAATCTGTGAAATCTGTGTTTAAGTTCATTTTAAATACCATCCCAAGACCAATCCTAATTCGTTTGAGTATAGTGGTTCGTCCCATTT
Source organism: Flavobacterium sp. UBA7682 (assembly GCF_002482945.1). Classification (NCBI taxonomy): domain Bacteria; kingdom Pseudomonadati; phylum Bacteroidota; class Flavobacteriia; order Flavobacteriales; family Flavobacteriaceae; genus Flavobacterium; species Flavobacterium sp. UBA7682. Next base: position 63,273 of record NZ_DLGY01000046.1, on the reverse strand, counting down.
TAGCTTTTTTGTTAAAAGGAAGCCGATTCACTGATCCGATTGATGGGAAAAGTTTCCGTATGTTTTTGCCTTATGGTTATGGGAATCAAAGAAACAACGTTTTGTCACCGAGTACACTTTCGTTAGAAAGACACCGTTTGCTTTGGTTGTATTTACAAAACGAAACTGATTTTTTCACAGCAACAATCAAGAAAAAAGTATTGCACTTTGCGCCGGAACAAGAATTTTACAAGCGTTTCAAAAAGCAAACCAATATCGATTATACTACAACCGATTTACTTTCGCCATTAGCGGATGTGAAAGCGGATATTTGCAACTTGCCTTTTGAGGACAATGCGTATGACTTAATTCTTTGCAACCACGTTTTAGAACATATTCCGGATGATACTAAAGCCATGCAGGAATTATACAGAGTTTTAAAACCGGGCGGAATGGGAATCTTTCAAATTCCACAAGATTTATCGAGAGCGACGACTTTTTCAGATGATTCAATTGTAGACCAAAAAGAGCGCGCTAAGATTTTCGGGCAATATGACCACGTTAGAGTTTATGGTCGAGATTATTTTGACAAACTGAGAAGCATCGGCTTTACTGTAATCGAAGAAGATTACACTAACAAAATTGCTCCTGAATTGGTCGAGAAATATTGTTTGGCCAAAGGCGAGATTATTCCGGTTTGCTTTAAATAAAAAAACCACCATACTTTTCAGCATGATGGCTTTTCAGGCATAATTCAACGAAAATTATTCCGGCATTAAAATTCCGATAGTTTTATCTTTTGTTAAGTATTTCTTCGCAACCTCCTGAATTTCTTTAGCAGTTACCGCTTTTACCTTCTCAGAAGCCATTAAAATCTCATCCGGGCTTGAACCATTCATAAAAGATCTGGTGAAATTGGTCATCCAATAACGGTTTTCTTTGATCTTCTTTTTATAGTCTAAAGCTTCGGCTTCTTTGTATTTGTTAACGTCTTTTTCTTCCGGTCCGTTTTTGATGATTTTATCTAACTCCGCCAAAGCTGAAGCAGTCAATTTCTCGGCATTCTCCGGTCCGCATGGAAAACCAATATTAAAATTATACGAACCATAAGGCACTTTATTCATACTTCCGCGAGCACTTACGCCATAAACACCGCTTTCGTTTTCTCTTAACTCTTCTATCAATTTTATACTTAAAACTTCACCCAAAGCCGTCATAGCCACCGCTTCTTTTGGGGTATAAGTGGCGTCACCATAGAACATAATTGTTACGTTACTTTTTGGGTCTTTTCCTTTATTGACTACTTTTTTAACATCACCTTTCAATAGTCGGTAACCTAAATCTTTAGCGGTTTCTTTCGTACCGTTTGAAGGTAAGGAAGCGATATATTTTTTGGCAAAATCTTCCATGGCAGCATCATCTACATTACCTACGAAGAAAAATTCAAAATCAGCAGCATTAGCAAAACGTTCTTTGTATTTATTGTAAGCCAATTGGTAATCGGTCGTAGCCCATTTTTCAGCCGTTGGAACCAATCCGTTCCATCTTGGGTTTTCTTTATTCAAATAAGTGTAGAACTCTTGTTGGAAATAGAAATTCGGTTGCGACATCATGTTTTCTGTAAAGTTAGACTGCTTTTGCTTAAAGCCATCAAAAGCGGCTGCATCAAAGTTCAAATCTGTAAAATAGGCATGCAACATTTGGAATGCATATTCTAAATCTTTAGGTGTTGTGCTTCCCCTAAAACCTTCAGTAGTATTACTGATATAAGGCATTACATTGGCGATTTTTCCGGCCATAAATTTGTCGATATCATTTTGATCTAAGCCCGAAAAACCGGCTTCAGCTAATCCACCATTGGCAAATTGTGTTTTCTTGATTTCTTCATTCGAATACAAATTGGTACCACCAAAACTTACTGCTTCCAATAAAATTTCATCGTTTTTGAAGTCGGTTTTCTTGTAAGTTACTTTGGCACCGTTAGATAAAGTTAAAGTAGTAGCTCCAATTTTATCATTGGTTTCTTTTTTCACAATTGAACCCGCTTTTACCGGATTACGCAACAAACTACTAGCAACCGCTTTGTCTTCGTAAGGCTTCAAATCGTTGGCATTAACGGTTATTGCAGCCAATACTTCTTTTTCGGTTACTTTTTTAAGTCCTTCTTTTTCAGGCGAAGTAATCACAACCACTCGGTTATCATCTTTAATAAAATCTTTGATAAAGCCATTAACTTGCGCCAAATTGATACTTGATAATATTTTTTGAATATTAGCATATTCCCATTCTATTCCAGGCATTGGACTTTGATCCAAGAAGTTTGACTGACATTCCCAAACGAAATTTTCTGAATTGTTTTTGTCTCTGTCTTTGAATTGGCTTTCCGATCTGGATAAAATTTCGCTTTTAGCTCTTTCAAATTCTCCGGTAGTGAAACCAAATTTTTTCACTCTTTCATTTTCTGAAACCAATACTCTCAAAGCTTCTAATTGTTTCTTTTCGTCTATCATGGCAAAAGACTGGAAAGCTTCTTTATCACGAGCAAAAGTTCCGCCGTGATAAGTAAATCCGTAGGTAAATGGTGGTGTTGGTGAATTGGCCAATTCATTTAATCGGTTGTTGAGCATGGTTGAAAACAAGGTTTCTACCACCTGATCTTTCAAATCGTTAATGGTTTTTTTGGGTTTTCGCACACCATAATCTTTATAAAGCAATTGAATTTGTGTTTGAGCTGCTTCTTTATCGCTCTCAATAGCTACAAAAGTTTCTTTGTGATTAGGAACTTCAAAAGTTTTTCTCGGCTTTTCGTTTTTTGGGTTTTGGTATTTTTCAAAATGGTCTTTGATTTTTTGTTCCATTGCAGCGACATCAATATCTCCAACCACAATTACGCTCATCAAATTCGGTCGGTACCAATCTTTGTAAAAACTCGTTAACTTATCATGAGTGAAGTTTTCCAAGATTTCTTTTTTACCAATAGGAAGACGATTAGCATATTGCGAGTTGTACATCATTTTTGGGATGTATTTGTCTTCCATTCTTTTATCGGCACCTAATCCAAGACGGTATTCTTCCAAAACAACGCCTCTTTCTTTGTCGATTTCTTCCGGCGTTAAATTGGCGTTGAAAGCCCAATCTTCAATAATCTGGAATCCTTTTTCCACTTTTTCAGCATCGTCTGACGGAATTGGAAGAAAATAAACCGTTTCATCAAAACCGGTGTAAGCATTTAAATGTTGACCAAATTTAACCCCGATACTTTGTAAATAATCCACCAATTGATTTTTCGGAAAACGTTTCGTTCCGTTGAAACACATGTGCTCCATAAAATGCGCCAATCCTTGTTGGTCGTCGTTTTCCAAAATAGAACCTGCATTAATGACCAGTCTTAAATCGACTTTGTTTTCAGGTTTACTATTCTTTCTGATGTAATAAGTCAGGCCATTTTTTAGGGTTCCTTTTCTCACAGCAGCATCAAAAGGAATTGCATCTGTCCCTTTTAAATCCTGCGCCAAACTTACCGCTGGGAATGCTAAAAGAAACAGTACCGATTTTAAAATTTGTTTCATAAAAATTAGTTTTGTGGTTTATAAAAAATAATAACGGATAAAGATTACATTTATTGTGAAACTAATAAAATAAACACCTACAAAAATATATTTAACGAAATATTAGCGTTACTATATCTTTAGAGAAACAAACGGCACAATTCATGTATTAATAATTGTTATATTTACCATTCGAAAAAATGAAAATTATGTTTAAAAAGAGCCTACTCATTTTTATATTTATTCTTCTTTCAGGAAATATTTTTTCTCAAGTCGAAAAAGAAATCGCACCACCTTACAATATCAAAACCGTTAGTTTTGTTCAAAACGGGCAAAATGCGATTCCTATTTTTAGATTGGGCGATAACTTTGAAGTCCAATTTGATGACTTATATGGCAATGAAGCCAATTATTTTTATACGATAACGCATTGTGATTATGATTGGAAACCTTCACAATTAGCCAAAGCCGAATACATCAATGGTTTTGACGACCAAAGAATTCAGGATTACACCAATTCGTTGACAACGCTTCAACTCTATTCCCATTACCGACTGTCTTTCCCCAATAGATTTACACAATTCAGAGTCAGCGGCAATTATGTTATCAAAATTTTAAACGATGATAAAGAAGTCGTTTTTACTAAAAAATTTATTCTCTATGAAGAACTGGTCAGTGTTCCGATGCAAGTCAGAAGACCCAGAAATTTGTCGGTAACCAATCAAAAACACAATTTAGATTTTGCCATAAAATCGGCTACTATAAATTTCCAAAGCCCTCTGAAGAATGTCAAAGTTTTATTATTACAAAACGGTAAATTTGACAATGCGATTACCAATATTGTTCCTCAATATACCATTGGCAACGATTTGATTTATAAATATGATGCGGAAACCCAATTTTGGGCAGGGAATGAATTTCTGTTTTTTGAAAATAAAGACATTCGTGCCGCCAATAACAGTATCGCCAAAATTGATTCAAAAGGCAATATTTACAACGCTTATCTATATCGGGCCGAAGCCAGAGCCAATATGCCTTACACTTACTATCCTGACATCAACGGTAATTTTATTGTGAAAAATATCGGGGCTCAAAACAGCGAGATTGAAGCCGATTATGCTTGGGTGTTTTTTAGCCTTTCGGCGCCAAACTATTATGGCAAAAAACCGATATATGTTAATGGTATGTTTAACAATTACGCCATCAGTGAAGAAAACAAAATGGAATACAATGCCGAAAAAGGAATTTATGAAAAAGCCATTATGATTAAGCAAGGTTTTACCAATTTCCAATATGTAATCGCAGACAGCAAAGGTGTTGTAGATGAAGAAAATGCCATCGATGGTAATTTTATCCAAACCGAAAACAATTATTTTGCCTTAGTATATTATAGAGAAAACAACCAACGATACGATAGAATTATCGGAAAAGGAATAGCCAACTCAATCGATATAACTAACTAGAAAATTTAACACTGAATTGACGCATCAATTTGTATTTTTTGTAAATTTGACAGCGTAATAGAATGAATTCTACATGGTTTCACAAATAACAAGAGGTATAAAGATTTCGGTCTTGACTAGTTTTGAAGGTACTTACTTCAAAAACTACAAGATTCATTTTGCCTTTAGTTATGAAATCACCATCGAAAACCACAGTAAAGATTCGGTTCAATTAAATTCTCGCCATTGGGAAATCTTAGATTCGCTTAATGATAAAGAAATCGTTGACGGCGAAGGCGTGATTGGCAAAAAACCGGTTTTAAAACCCGGCGAAAAACACACTTATAATTCAGGCTGTTTACTATCTTCACCATTTGGAGCGATGAGCGGTTACTTCAACATGATTAATTTTACTTCGACAAAAACGTTTAAAGTGATTGTGCCAACATTTAAATTAAGCGCACCTTTTGCTTTGAATTAATTTTGAAATGACTTCTTGTCAAAAATTCAAATTTTCCTTTGTACTTTTGTATCACATTTAGAAATTCTTAAAAAAGAATCTCTTTAGCTATTCAATTATCAAATTTTTAATCTTTTCATATCATGCCAAAAGGTTTTTTTCATGTCCCAAAAGCGGTTAATGAACCCGTAAAATCATACGCCCCGAATTCACCCGAAAAAGCAGCTGTTTTAGCGGCTTATAAAAAAATGTGGAACGAGACTATAGACGTACCAAACTACATTGGCAACGAAGAAATTCGCACCGGAAATACCCGAAATATGACAGCGCCTCACGACCACCAACATGTTGTGGGAAAATACCATTTAGCCGAAAAAGTACATGTAGAAAAAGCGATTGCCTCTGCTTTGGAAGCTAGAAAAAAATGGGCCAATATGGCTTGGGAACAACGCGCGGCTATCTTTTTAAAAGCGGCCGAACTAATCGCCGGACCATACAGAGCAAAAATCAACGCAGCCACTATGATTGCGCAATCCAAAACCATCTATCAAGCAGAAATTGATGCTTCTTGTGAATTGATTGACTTCTTAAGATACAATGTTGAGTTTATGACTCAAATTTACAACGACCAACCTAAATCCGTTTCTGATGTTTGGAACCGAGTGGAATACCGTCCGTTAGAAGGTTTCGTTTATGCCATCACTCCGTTTAACTTTACCGCTATTGCGGCGAATCTTCCTGCGAGTGCGGCGTTGATGGGTAATACTGTGATTTGGAAACCAAGTGACAGCCAAGTATTTTCAGCCAAAGTAATTATTGATGTATTCAAAGAAGCCGGCGTTCCTGATGGCGTTATCAACGTAGTTTTTGGTGATCCGGTTATGATTACCGATACCGTTTTAGCAAGTCCTGATTTTGCCGGAGTTCATTATACCGGTTCTACTTTTGTTTTCAAAGAAATCTGGAAAAAAATCGGAACCAATATTCACACTTACAAAACTTATCCAAGAATCGTTGGTGAAACCGGCGGAAAGGATTTCGTTTTGGCACATCCAAGCGCGAATGTAAAACAAGTTGTAACCGGAATCACGCGTGGTGCTTTTGAATTCCAAGGACAGAAATGTTCGGCTGCTTCAAGGGGTTATATTCCACAAAGTTTGTGGCCGGCTGTTAAAGAACAATTGATCTCTGATGTAAAATCGATGAAAATGGGTTCACCGGAAGATTTTGGAAACTTCATTACTGCAGTGATTCACGAAGGTTCGTTTGACAAATTAGCGAGTTTTATTGACCAAGCTAAAAAAGACAGTGATGCCGAAATTATCGTTGGTGGTAACTACGACAAATCAAAAGGTTACTTTATTGAACCAACTGTGATTGTTACTACAAACCCAAAATATGCCACGATGGAAACTGAACTTTTTGGACCGGTGATGACAATTTATGTCTATGAAGATGCCAAATGGGCTGAAACTTTACGATTGGTTGACGAAACTTCAGAATATGCTTTGACCGGAGCGATTTTCAGTCAAGACAGATACACCATTCAAGAAGCCACTTTAGCGTTACAAAACAGCGCTGGTAATTTCTATATCAATGACAAACCAACCGGAGCTGTTGTTGGAATGCAACCATTTGGTGGCGCCAGAGCTTCAGGAACGAATGACAAAGCAGGTTCAATGCAGAATTTATTGCGTTGGGTTTCGCCAAGAACCATCAAAGAAACCATGGTTACTCCGGAAGATTATCGTTATCCTTTTTTAGGCGAATAATACCGATTTTTCAATTTTGATAAAAAATCTAAAGTCCGAGTTTGTGCTCGGACTTTTTTATTCCGTTGAAAATGAATTTTTTGTATCTTCGGGTGTCAAAAAACCAACAACCTTAAAACTATGAAAAGAAAAATTACCCTTTTATTATTTTCCTTTTTTTCCATTTACACTTTTGCTCAAGACAAATCTTATGATTTATTGAAAGCCAAAACGGAAACCAATATTTTATACGACCGCGTTTTCGGAATTTCAAATGCTTCTGAACCGAAAAATTCTGAAGTAACCACAACCTATTTCTTGCAAGCTTACCACGAAATTCAGCGTGCCGATTTTTTGCAACGCTTACCAAAATTGGAAAAACTTCGTGAAGCGGCAAGTTTAGGAAAAATTCAAAATCAAGTGCCATTGAGTATTTTGATTACTGATTTTGAAAAAATTAATTCGGCCGCTACTGAAAACGGTGATTTATTTTTAGGCTCCAATAATCAATTTCAGTTGAAACCCAATGCTCAAAATGTATTTACAAAACACTCTATTAGTTTGATTTCGTCTTTGCTTCCAAAAGTAGAAAGTAACCAAGTTCATTTTGTACTGAAAGATGAATTGATTTTCAATAACACGGACAGAGTAATTCAAAATGTCGCTATTCAAACTAATGGCGAAGAAACCTGGAAAACGATTTCAAGAAATAGTCCATTCAGAATTGATTTTGAAACTGCCGGAAAACAAATCGTGAATTGCAAAATTCAGTTTACCAATGGAGAAACCATTATCCAATCATTTGCAATTGAAATCGATAACCAAAACAGCGGTGTTGTCCATAGAAATTCTCAAAACAACTTCCAGCCTAATGCAACAACTTCAATCACAGCGACGATTCCGTATCAAGGTTTTGGCGAAACTGCTCCATATTTTGGACAAGGCCAATACGAAATTTTTCCGGATACCGTTGATGGCATCTTAGACAAACCGGTTTTTTTAATAGATGGTTTTGATCCTGGAGACACAAGAAATATTGCGACTATTTATGCCGGATTGAATTATGGAAGCGGACAAAATTTAGCCGACTATTTAAGATCGCAAGGATTTGATATAGTCTTGGTAAACTTCCCGACTTATACCAGACCAAATACAACGACTATTGTTGACGGTGGTGTTGATTTTATCCAAAGAAATGCTTTTATATTAGTAGAAGTAATCAATCAAATCAACGCTCAAAAAGTGGGCAATCAAAAAAATGTAGTCATTGGTCCAAGTATGGGCGGATTGATTTCCAGATACGCTTTGCGGTATATGGAAATAAACAATTTAAACCACGATACCCGTTTGTACATTTCTTTTGATTCTCCTCATCAAGGGGCGAATGTACCAATTGGTTTCCAACATTTATTCAATTATATGGCATACGGACCATTAGGAAGTGCGGCAGTACAACCTATTGTCGACGGCTTGATTAAAAGTCCGGCGGCAAGACAAATGCTAATCGACCACATGGACGGGCATTTGCAAAGTGGAAGTGCTTTTGAATTTAACACCGCTTCAGCATCGTTAGTTCCGACCGGCGCTCCTAATTTCAGAGCAGCATTTCAAAACGAGTTAAATACTATGGGTTTCCCAACAACAGTACGAAACGTATCTATTTCAAACGGTGCCGGAAACGGAACCATGAATTATTCGCCAAATTTTGAAGTGATGAATCATACTTTTAATGTAACCTCAACACAACGAGCCATCATTAATTTGAGATTTACACCTGCCGCCAGTCAAACCAATCAAGTCAGTCGTTTTCGTGGTCAACAGTGGTTTTTTGTTTGGATTACTGGCTACGAAAGCTTAGCTGAATCAAAGTCACCTAGTGACACCGATGGTTTAGATTCGGCGCCGGGAGGAAGATTTGACATGGCAGGTTTTGAAGCGGATTTAGGCACTGATCCTTTATTAACCGAATTTTTCACCAACTTAAACGCTGATTATTTCACTTTCATTCCGACTTGGAGTTCAATGGCGATTTCAAATACGAATAATCTATATTCATCGGTAACCGGAACTTCGGTAACGCCATTTGTAGCCTCTTCAATTCCGACAGTCAATGAAAATCACGTTACTTTAAACCAAAATAATGTGACTTTTGCTTTGAATGAAATTATAAATGGTGTTTTGTCTACAAATAATCCCGCTTTGGAAACACTTTGGGTCAAAAATCCTTTGGCAGATAATATTGAAATCAATACGTCATATACTATTGAGAATGCCAATATCACTGTTACTGATATGTTAGGTAAATCCATTTACACAACTAAAAATCAAACCATCAACGGAACTTTAGAAATCCCAGTAACATTGACCAAAGGTGTCTATTTGATTACCATTGGCAATGAAAAAGGAAGCATAACTAAGAAAATTGTAAAAAATTAAAAAAAAGCCTCTCAATCGAGAGGCTTTTTTTATGCTTTAAACTTCAAAGGCAAATGAACTACTTTTTTGGTTTCGAAGAATTCATCCTTGAAGAATTCAGCTATGTTGTATTCTGTGGCTTTCAGAAAATCTTTTAACTCTTCAGTTAAATCACCACCTTTTAAATACAGTATTCCGTTTTTCAATTCGTGTTTGTTTTGCTTTTTGATTTTGTCTTTAATCCAAGACACAAAATCGGGCATATTGGTCACGGCACGACTAATGATAAAATCATAATCTCCTTTGACATTTTCAGCACGCATTTGTTCGGCTTTAACATTTTTTAACCCCAAATCTTCAGCAACAGCTTTGACAACTTTTATCTTTTTGGCAATCACATCAATCAGATAAAAACGCGTTTCCGGAAACAAAATCGCCAATGGAATTCCGGGAAATCCACCACCGGTCCCTACGTCTAAAATATACGTTCCGGGTTCAAAAGGTTGAATTTTGGCAATAGCCAAAGAATGCAAAACATGTTTGGTATACAATTCGTCTATATCTTTTCGGGAAATTACATTGATTTTCGCATTCCAATCTTGGTATAAAGCTTCTAATTTTTGAAACTGTAAGAGTTGATTTTCAGTAAGATTAGGAAATTGTTTGATAATTTCTTCCATAAGTTGATTTTTCAACAAAAATAGTGCTTTTGGTTAATAATTATGATTTGTTTATAATCTTTAAAAAATTATAATAATTATCTTTGGGCAAAATTTGAAATACTATAATGAATACCACAACACCCATTTTTTCTAAAACTGATAGTTTAAAATTCTTCAGAACCCTAAATTCAAGAGTAAACAACTATTTCAAAGAAAACAATCTTGACCGAACCGGAAACTGGAAACTACATTTGAAAACTTTCGTTATGTTTTCTATTTTCCTAACACCTTATTTTATTTTATTGGCAATGCAAATGCCTATTTGGGCTTACCTTTTACTTAACGTTGTAATTGGTATCGGAATGGCAGGCGTTGGAATGAACGTAATGCACGATGGTAATCACGGCGCTTATTCTTCTAAATCATGGGTCAATAAAATCATGGGCGGAAGCATCTACATTTTGGCCGGAAACGTTTACAATTGGCAAGTACAACACAATGTTTTACATCATACTTACACCAATATTTTAGGGCACGATGAAGATTTAGAAGCCGGAAGAATCATGCGTTTCACCAAAGAAGCCAAATGGTATAAATTCCATAAATTCCAACATTATTACTCTGTGTTCTTGTACGGATTATTGACTTTCAATTGGGCAATCACAACCGATTTCCTTCAAATGAAACGTTATTTGAAAAGAAACTTATCTTACGGCGAATTCAAAAAACCGGTAATTCGTTGGACTACTTTAATCATCACTAAAATCATTTATTTCTCTATTTGGATAGTAATTCCTATTGTTTTAGGCGTGACTTGGTGGAAAGTAGTTTTAGGATTTTTGGTAATGCATTACACTGCCGGAGTTATCTTAAGTGTGGTATTCCAATTAGCTCACGTAGTTGAAGAAACCGAAAATCCAATTCCGGATGAAAATGGTGAAATAGAAAATACTTGGGCAATTCACCAATTGTTTACTACTGCTAACTTCGCTCCTAAAAACTGGTTGGTTAATTATTACACCGGTGGTTTAAATCACCAAGTGGAACATCATTTATTCCCCAATATCAGTCACGTTCATTACGACAAAATTGCAGACATCGTAAAACAAACAGCTAAAGAATGTGAACTGCCTTATTACGAATTCAAAACAACCCGAGCGGCTATTGCCTCGCATTTCAAGCACTTAAGGGAATTGGGAAGGCAACCTCAATTAGTATAACATAAAAACAGACGCCTTTATTGGCGTCTCTTTATTTAACACCATAACAGCAACACAATGAGCATTTTATCAGACAGAATCAACAATTTATCTACTTCACAAACATTGGCTATGGCGGCTTTGGCCAGAGAATTAAAAGCCCAAGGAAAAGATATTATCAGTTTAAGTTTAGGCGAACCTGATTTCAATACACCCGATTTTATCAAAGAAGCTGCGAAAAAAGCCATCGATGAAAATTACAGCACTTACTCTCCGGTCGACGGTTACGGAGAACTGAAAGAAGCCATTTGCAGAAAATTCAAAAGAGATAATAATTTAGATTACAAACCGGCTAACATCGTAGTTTCTACAGGTGCAAAACAATCTCTATACAACATTGCGCAAGTGATGTTGAACGATGGTGATGAAGTAATTTTGCCTGCACCATATTGGGTTTCTTATTACGAAATCATCAGATTGTCCGGTGGCGTTCCAATTGAAGTACCAACTTCTGTAGAAAGTAATTTCAAAATGACCGCAGCAGAATTAGAAAAAGCCATCACGCCAAAAACCAAAATGATGTGGTTCAGTTCGCCTTGTAACCCAAGTGGTTCAGTTTACAATCGTGAGGAACTAACAGCCATTGGTAAAGTTTTAGAAAAATACCCAAACATTTATATCGTTTCTGACGAAATCTACGAACACATCAATTTCTCGGGAACCTTCTGCAGCATTGCTTCTATTCCCGGACTATTCGACAGAACCATAACAGTGAATGGTGTGGCCAAAGCTTTCGCGATGACCGGATGGAGAATCGGTTATATCGGCGCTCCGGAATTTATCGCCAAAGCTTGTACCAAAATGCAAGGCCAAGTAACTTCAGGTGCCAATTCCATTGCGCAAAGAGCTACGATTACTGCGGTTGATGCTGATCCAAGCGTTTTAAACGAAATGGTGGCAGCTTTCAAAAACCGAAGAAACTTGGTAGTTGAGTTAGCCAAAGAAATTCCTGGATTCAAAATCAATGTTCCTGAAGGTGCTTTTTATTTGTTCCCGGATGTTTCAGCCTACTTCGGAAAAACTTTGCGCGGAAAATTAATCGCCAATGCCGATGATTTCTCGATGTATTTGTTGTCAGAAGCCAATGTTGCGACCGTAACCGGAGACGCGTTCGGAAACCCAAATTGCATTCGCCTTTCGTATGCTACCAGCGAAGCATTACTAACCGAAGCGTTCAAAAGAATCAAAGAAGCTCTCACTTAATAACAAAATAGTACAACACAGATTTCACCGATTTGCACCGATTATATTTGTGTAAATCTGTGAAATCTGTGTTTAAAAACATAAAGTATGGCAAAAATTCTCTTATTAGGTTCCGGCGAATTAGGAAAAGAATTCGTCATCGCTGCACAAAGAATTGGGCAAACCGTCATCGCTGTCGATAGTTATGAAAACGCTCCGGCGATGCAAGTCGCTCATGGATTCGAAATCATCAACATGCTCGATGGTGTCGAATTGGACCGAATCGTTTCCAAACATAAACCCGATTTTATCGTTCCCGAAATCGAAGCCATTCGCACCGAACGTTTTTACGATTATGAAAAACAAGGCATCACAGTTGTACCATCAGCAAAAGCGGCCAATTTTACCATGAACAGAAAAGCGATTCGCGATTTAGCCGCCAAAGATTTAGGTTTAAGAACGGCCAATTATCGCTATGCTACTTCGGCTGAAGAATTACAAAAAGCCGTTACCGAAGTTGGCATTCCTTGTGTCGTAAAACCATTGATGAGTTCTTCCGGGAAAGGACAATCGACCATCAAATCTGAAGCCGACATTGCAAAAGCTTGGCAATATGCCGAAGAAGGTTCTCGTGGCGATATTATTGAAGTAATCGTTGAAGCTTTCGTTAATTTCCATTCTGAAATCACTTTGCTAACGGTTACCCAAAATAACAATCCAACGTTGTTCTGCGCACCAATCGGTCACCGTCAAGAACGTGGCGATTATCAGGAAAGTTGGCAACCGGCTCAGGTTTCTGATAAAGACTTATTTGAAGCACAAGATATGGCCGAAAAAATTACTGAAGCCCTTGACGGTGCCGGACTTTTCGGCGTTGAATTTTTCCTGACTGATGAAGGCGTTTACTTCTCAGAATTATCGCCAAGACCACATGATACCGGAATGGTAACTTTAGCCGGAACCCAAAATTTTAACGAATTTGAATTGCATTTGCGTGCCATTTTAAGTTTACCCATTTTTGAAATTACTTTGGAAAAAGCCGGTGCAAGTGCGGTGATTTTGGCCCATGGCAATTCGACCAATCCAACTTACACAGGAATTTCGGATGTAGCTTCGTTACCTAAAACTGATTTTCGTATCTTTGGAAAACCAACCTCCAGACCTTACCGAAGAATGGGCGTTGTTTTGACAAATGACTCTTTGAACACACCCATTGAAACCATAGTTGAAAAAGCTAAAGAAACAGCAAAATTAGTAACCGTAAATTTATAATTATGAAGAAATTACTTTTAGTTGCTTTCCTTACATTAGGAGTAACAGCAACGAATGCACAAGAAAAAAAGCAAGAACAAAAACCAAAAATCGTGGAAGCTTCTTGTGGCCAATGTCAATTTGGGATGAAAGAAAAAGGCGGCTGTGACTTGGCCGTTCGTATCGATGGAAAATCGTATTTTGTAGACGGAACCGACATCAACAAACACGGTGATGCCCATGCCGAAGATGGTTTTTGTTCTACCATCAGAAAAGCAGAAGTAGTTGGCGAAGTTAAAAATGGCCGATTTGTAGCTTCTAATTTCAAACTACTTCCAATAGAAAAGCACAATCATAATGACCATGATGGTCACAAACATTAAAAATAGATAAGCGTCCCGATTGAATCAGGACGCTTTTTTTATGCTTTCGTGGAAGTAACTTTTATAGTATTTTTGAAACATGAGTCTGATTCTACAAAATATTTCCAAACACATCTCTTTAACTCCTGAAGAAGAGTTGCTTTTTCTTTCTAAAACCGAGACCAAACACTTCAAAGCCAAAACCATTCTTCAACACGCCGGTCAAGTCTGCAAAGAAGGTTATTTTGTCAATTCGGGCTTACTTCGAAGTTTCAATATCAATGACAATATAGTCGAACACGTACTGAGTTTTGCCTGCGAAGATTGGTGGATTAGCGACATGTACAGTTTGCTGTCTCAAAAACCGGGCAATCTCTTTATCGAAGTCTTAGAAGATGCCGAAGTGGTTGTATTAACTAAAGAAAACCAAGAGCAACTGTATTTGGAAATTCCGAAACTGGAACGTTTTTTCAGAATCCTTATCGAAAATTCTTTGGTAGCCAACCAAGAAAGATTAATGGACAACCTAAGCCTAACTGCCGAAGAACGATTTGACAAGTTCTGCAAAAAATACCCAACATTGATTCAAAAAGTGCCTCAAAAACAAATTGCTTCTTTTATTGGCGTAACGCCGGAATTCTTTAGTAAAATGAAAGCACGGATGCTAAAGAAGTAGAGCCAAAATTATAAAGAGGTAAATTTAATTCAAAAAAACAATTTTCGAGCATTTTCAAGTCTTCCCAGCCCTCAAACGAGCTTCGGACTCACGCAAATGAGCTTCGGACTCACTCAAACGGTCTTCGGACTGATGTAAATATACTTCGGACTCACAAGAAAAAGCTTCGGACTCCTTCAAACCCTTTTCTGACCCCTTCAAACACTCTACGTACATAAGAAATTGAGCTTAGGAGCCTTTCAAACGAGCTTCAAACTTACTTTATTGCTTTGCCATTGCTGCTCAAAACATTTCTTAATCTACATTAAGTGCGCTACGCTCTTCATGATTGTAAATTTGTATCATAATAATCAGTAAATTTATACATGATGACACCGAAACTTGTTTCGGCTGCATTTGACAATTAAAAAGCAAATATTAAATAGAAATGAAAAATACCGTTTTACACAAAGCACACACTCGCGGACATGCCGATCACGGTTGGTTAAACGCACACCATACTTTTAGTTTTGCCAGCTATTATAACCCGGAAAGAGTTCAGTTTGGCGTCTTAAGAGTTTTGAATGATGACATTGTTGCCTCTGGTATGGGCTTCGGAACACATCCGCATGATAACATGGAAATTATCACGATTCCTTTGGAAGGCGATTTGGCGCACAAAGACAGTATGGGAAATACCGAAGTGATTAAATTTGGAGACGTGCAAGTGATGAGCGCCGGTACCGGAATTCAACACTCTGAATTCAATCCGAATCCGGACAAAAGAACCAATTTGTTGCAGATTTGGGTATTCCCGAAATACAGAAATGTAGAACCTCGTTACCAACAAATTACGTTAGACACTAGCGATCGTCATAATAAATTACAACAGATTCTTTCTCCAAATGCTGACGATGACGGCGTTTGGATTCACCAAGACGCATGGTTTCACATGGGTAATTTGGATAAAGGAATTGTTTTGGATTACAATCGCAACAAAGAAGGCAATGGACTTTATATTTTTGTAATCAAAGGAAGCGTAAAAGTAGACGGACAAGATTTAGGAGAACGCGATGGCTTAGGCATAACCGACTTTGACAAAGTAACTTTTGAAGCTACTACGGATGCTGAAATATTATTAATGGAAGTTCCAATGATTCAATAATCATTGTCATTTCGACCAACGGGAGAAATCACATAATGATAATAATTTGATGAGATTTCTCCTTTGTCAAAATGACAAAAAAATACAAACTATGAACAACGAAGTACAACTTAAAATCGAGGGTAAAAAAGGCTTTTTTTACATTGATGTTGATGGCAAACAAGAAGCGATGATGACTTTTGTTTTTGCAGGTGAAGATAAAATCATTATCGACCATACTGAAGTCAATCCGGGAAACGAAGGAAAAGGTTTTGGCAAAAAAATGGTCACCAAAGCCGTAGAATATGCGCGCGAAAACGGCATCAAAATTATTCCGCTTTGTCCGTTTGCGAAAAGCGTTTTTGACAAAGTTCCTGAATTTAGAGACGTTTTATAATAGTAGAGCCATGGCAAATCTTTTAGAAAATAACGTAGAAGGAAAAATTGGTACCCAAAAATATTTGTGCACCATTTCTTGGCGTAACGGAACCTTATTAATGGACGAACCGGAAAGCGTTGGCGGGAATAATATTGGTCCAGATCCGTTTTCAACATTCTTGGCTTCACTAGCCGGTTGTACTTTATCAACTTTGCGAATGTACATTGACCGCAAAGGTTGGGATATTCCTGAAATCAACATTTCCCTAAACTTAGCTCAGGAGATGACTCCCGAATTGGAAACCAGTATTTCAAGAACCATCACTTTTCCAACTAACATTAGTGAAGAACAAAAAGAACGTTTATTGGTCATTGCGGAAAAATGTCCGATTTCGAAGATTCTGAAAAACAAAATAACCATTAATACGACAATATAAAATGGATGCCAACAACCTGACCAAAGAATACACTAATGGCGAAGTGACTATCGTGTGGCAATCGGGAAAATGCATACATTCTGCCAATTGTGTTCGCAACAACCCTGATGTCTTTAAACCTAAGGAAAAACCGTGGATTATTGCCGAAAACTCAACTACTGAGAAGATTATTGAAACTATCAAAAAATGCCCGTCGGGCGCTTTAACCTATTACTTAAATAAACCACAAGATGACTAAAAAAATACTGGCTTTTGGCGCTTCAAACAGCAGCGACTCTATCAATAAACAATTGGCATCTTATGCCGCGAAACAGTTTAAAAATGCAAGTGTTGATCTTTTAGATTTAAACGATTACGAAATGCCTATTTATTCCAAAGACCGCGAAAAGAAAGACGGCTTTCCGCAATTGGCGCACGATTTTTACCAAAAAATTGGTGAGGCCGATTTTATTCTGATTTCGTTTGCCGAAAACAACGGCAATTTTACTGCGGCATTTAAAAACATTTTAGATTGGACATCGCGTATCAACAGCAAAACCTTTCAAGAAAAACCATTGCTTTTATTGGCAACTTCACCAGGAGCGCGTGGTGGCGGAACCGTTTTGGATATTGCTGTAAAACGAATGCCTTTTCAAGGAGGAATTGTAAAAGGTAGTTTTTCCTTACCCAGTTTCAATGATAATTTCAAAGAGGGAAAAATCACTAATGAAACGCTCGACAGTGATTTAAAAAAAATAATAAAAGAAATCAATCTATAAAAAAAGCCCTAACTGTTCGTTAGGGCTTTTTATTATTTATAAGCTTTATTGTCAAATCGGGTAACATCAATAACTTTTTCTTCATCAATATCAAACGAAATTTCGACACTATCTCCCACAACTGTAATAGGCAATTCACCCGAAACTTGTGTTGAACCCACAAAAATACTTGGATAGTCTTTTACGGTAAAATAATAAAAACTATTCCCGTTTTTTACATCATTTTGGATGCGCGTAATAACCGATTGCAAACTCTTTTTGGCATCCGAAACACCCGGATTAATCTTATTCCCGGAAGAATTATAAGCGCTCTTAAAAGCGGTTAATGTTTCTCTCATCGAGTTTCCTACCCCTACGATGGTATAATCATTAATAGCTACCATAGCATACATTTTCACCAATCCGCCATCGTCTTTGAGCGTCATTACATAGGTAGGAATGTTGTTTATATTATACGGAATTGGCAATGAAGCCGAATATCCCTTTTCCTGCACTTTACCTTCTGCCGACTGTTGAGCGGCATACTCAGTAGCACCGCTTTGTTTGTAGAATGTAGTTTCTTTGGTTCGGGTATCTACCAAAACAAACCCAACAGCGCTTTCATCACTACCCACAGAGGTCAATCCGGTGTACCAATAGGAACGGTCATTTTTTCCATAAACCAAAGTCAGACCTTCTGTAATTTGCAACTTATCTCGGTTGGAAAAATTCCAATAGCCATTGATTAATTCTCCCCAATCATTTAATTGTTCCTCAATAATTACAGCCGGTTGAATTCTATCAACCCAAGCCGGAGTTGCTGCAACAGCATATTCATTGATAACACCGGTTTGCGCATCAACTACAATTACTCCGGTTGCATTCTTCCCCGAAAAACCAATTTCTTTTTGGTAGGTTGAAATGACCCAATAGGGATTGCCTGCTTCATCAACTTCAAAAACAAAATCTTCTAAGCCAGCAGTAGCATATCCATTAAAGTAGACATGTCTGTGAATATCACTTTGAAAATAAGCCGAAGGTTGGTACTTGATGTGAATCGGTTTATTATTGACAGATTCCACCAATCGTACATCTCGTTCATTTGTTGCCGAAACCATCACGTAACCCGGAGTTCCTTCAGAATTATTGAACCATTTAAAAAAACCGGAATGCAACAAAGGCGCAATCCAAAACAATTCGTTATTTACTTTTTGAATCGAAAATTTACCGAGTTGAATTTGACTACCCAAAGCCGGTTGTGAACCAATGATTTTTTCTCCTAACAAATAAGCTAAATTCTGGTCAACCACTCTGATTTTATCCATAGAAATGGGGGCGATGTGCTTGGCTATTTCGTTTCCTTTCTTCACTTCGCCAATCATTTTTTGGTACTTTGAAGCATGTAAAAAGGTAGCTGATGTAACTAAAGGCAATATTGTTAAATAAGCCAACACCAATGCCATGAAAAAAAGCATCCATTTTCTTGGTTTTTGTTTAACTATAAACTTCTTTTGAGCAGCGTCGGTAGTAATTCCGAGTGAAGATAAAAACAACAATAGTAAAAGGAGTAAAAGCAAAATCCCAATGCTGTAGAAACCATAATTGAGTACAGGCATGGTTAAATAAATCAGTAAAAAAAAGAGGATCACAAAAAGTAGGTTCTTTTTCATATTTTTTGGTTTAAAAGGTTTCCTATTTGACGTAAGAAAGTAGAAGAAAGTTACAATTTTAAATGAGATGTTCTTTATTTAATAGTTATCCTTATTTTTGTCTTCTAATTTTATTCAAATGAAAGCATATGTATTCCCTGGTCAAGGCGCTCAATTCACCGGAATGGGCAAAGACTTATATGAAAATTCAGCTTTAGCAAAAGACTTATTCGAAAAAGCCAATGAAATATTAGGTTTCCGAATTACAGATATTATGTTTGAAGGAACAGCCGAAGCATTAAAAGAAACCAAAGTGACGCAACCGGCTGTATTTTTACACTCGGTAATCTTGGCTAAAACTTTAGACAATTTTAAACCTGATATGGTCGCGGGGCATTCACTTGGTGAGTTTTCAGCATTGGTAGCCAATGGTACTTTGTCTTTTGAAGACGGCTTGAAACTGGTTTCGCAAAGAGCCATCGCCATGCAAAAAGCTTGCGAAATCAAACCCTCAACGATGGCTGCGGTTTTAGGTTTGGATGATAAAATTGTGGAAGACGTTTGTGCCACTATCGACGGCGTTGTTGTGGCGGCGAATTACAACTGTCCCGGACAATTGGTGATTTCGGGCGAATTCTCAGCAGTAGAAAAAGCTTGTGAAGCAATGAAAGCCGCTGGTGCAAAACGTGCTTTATTGTTGCCTGTTGGTGGTGCTTTCCATTCCCCAATGATGGAACCGGCTCGTGAAGAATTGGCTGCCGCGATTGAAGCAACAACTTTCAATACACCGAGTTGTCCGGTATATCAAAACGTAACGGCGAGTGCAATTTCTGATGCTAACGAAATAAAGAAAAACTTAATCATTCAATTAACCGCTCCGGTAAGATGGACACAATCGGTACAACAAATGGTTAAAGACGGCGCGACTAGTTTTACTGAAGTCGGACCCGGAAAAGTCTTGGTTGGTTTGGTTAATAAAATCGACAGAGAAGTGGAAACCCATTCTGCCTAACCTCAAAAAATTGAAAACTCCGATAAAAACATCGGAGTTTTTTTATGCTATCTTTGTTTTAAAGAATTCCATATTCATGAATTTAGATTTACGAATAGTTAACGTAACCCGATATATTACGCCTCTTCGCGAAGGTGGTTCGCTTCCGGCATTGGCAGAAGCGGATGACGATTTTAAATATGTTTTGAAATTTCGCGGTGCCGGTCATGGTGTTAAAGCTTTGATTGCCGAATTTTTAGGCGGCCAAATTGCAAGTTATTTGGGTTTACCTGTTCCCGAATTGGTTTTTGCCAATTTAGACGAAGCCTTTGGCAGAACAGAAGCCGACGAAGAAATTCAGGATTTGTTGAAGTTCAGTCAGGGTTTGAATTTGGGTTTGCATTATTTATCCGGCGCGATTACTTATGATGTGGCGACCAATGATTGCGAGGCGTTATTGGCTTCGAAAATCGTTTGGTTGGATGCTTTTATTACTAATGTTGATCGAACGTTTAAAAATACCAATCTCTTAATTTGGAAAAAAGAATTATGGTTGATTGACCACGGAGCCGCTTTTTATTTTCACCATTCTTGGGACAATTGGAAAGCCAATGCAGTTTCGCCATTTGCTTTGATAAAAGACCATGTTTTATTGCCAAAAGCAACTCGATTGGACGAAGTAAATACCGAATTCACCACAAAATTAAATGATGCGATTCTGAAAGAAATTGTAAATCAAATTCCGGAAGATTGGTTACAATGGGAAGAAGGCGTCATATCTCCTGACGACATAAAAGAAGTCTATTTTCAATTTTTAACCCTCCGATTGGCGAATGCTGATTTATTTTTAAAACAAGCGCAAGATGCACGAAAAACACTTATATGAATACGCCGTTATTCGTGTTGTGCCCAAGGTAGAGCGCGAAGAATTTATCAATATCGGATTGCTGCTTTTTTGTAAAAGGCAAAAATATTTACGGATTGAGTATCATATCGTACCCGAAAAAATCCAGTCGATTTGTGCTGAATTTGATATCAATCAATTAAAGGAAAATGTAGAATCCTTTGTAAAAATTGGTCAAGGAAAAAAAGATGGTGGACCAATTGGCGCTTTCGAAATTTCGGAACGTTTCAGATGGTTAACAGCTGTTAAAAGTTCGAGCATACAAACTTCTCGACCGCATTCAGGATTTAGTATTGATTTAGATGCTACTTTCGAAAAATTATATGCTGAATTAGTGTTATAAATAAATTTCCATGGAAAAAATTATCGCTTTACTTGGCAACATTCAAAATATCAAAGTCATTTCAAAGGAAATTGATTATACTGATTATATCGCTTTGGATTTATCGGTGACCAATGAAAATTTGGCAAACCAAAAACTAGCTACTGCGAAAGATTACCAGCAATACATTCAAAACTATTTAGAGAGTAACAAAGCTAAAATCGCTTTTGGCGGCTACATTGAACACCGAAATTTGTACCAAAGAAGTACGGTTTTCAAAAATGAGAATACCGACGAACGCAACATTCATATTGGTTTGGATTTATGGATCAACGAATCGGCTCCTATTTATGCGGCTTTGGATGGAAAAATTCACAGCTTTCAAGACAATTCGGCTTTAGGTGATTATGGCCCGACAATTATTTTGGAACATGAAATAGAAGGTTTCAAGTTTCATACTTTATATGGCCATTTGAGTTTGGACAGCTTAAAAGACAAAAAAGTTGGTAACTTTGTGCAGCAAGGAGAACAAATCGCTAGTTTAGGTTTACCTCCGATTAATGGAGATTACTCTCCTCATTTGCATTTTCAAATCATTATCGATATGGAAAATAAAACCGGTGATTATCCCGGAGTTTGCAGTTCAAAAGACTTGGCATTTTATTTGAAAAATTGTCCTGATCCTAATTTGCTATTAAAAATTAACTAAATCAAACATATACTCATGAGAAAAATAATCTTATCATTCGCTTTAGTCGCTTTACTTGCCTCTTGTAAAGACGAAACCAAAGAAAAACTGGATGCGGCATCAGACGCTGTAACTGAAGAAGTAAAAGAAACTATTGATTCAGCCAAAATAAAAGCGGAAGCCAAAATAGATTCTGCTAAAATAAAAGCCAAAGCTGAAATAGACAGTGCCAAAATAAAAAGCGCTAAAAAATTAGAAGAAGCAGCTGAAAAATTAAAAGAATCTGCAAAATAACAAAATCGAAATCCTCATCAAAAATGAGGATTTTTTTTATTTAGCTTGCTTCGTCAGTTCGCTATTGCTCGTGCCGCTCTGTTCGGCTTTAGCTTTGCTCAGTTCGCCTTTGGCTCGTGTGCCTCGGGCTCGCTTATAATTGGTAATGAATACACCTAAAATAATCAAAACAGTTGCAATTAAAAAGTCGCGTGTAATTACCTCATCTAACAACAACCAACCTAAGAATACTGCAATAATAGTATTGATATAATTCAGCACCGAAACCTGAATAGCGGTCACTCTTTTCAACGCATAATGATAAGCAAAAAAAGCAATCACCGAACCAAAAACAGAAAGGTATAAAGTGGCCAAAATGCTTCTCGAACTCCAAGCATCGAAATCTACATCCGGATTGATAATTAGCGCTAAAGCATATTGAACTATGGCTGCAATAGAGAATTGATAAAACAAATTCAACGCAATATTGTTTGATTTGTGTGTATGCATTTTGGTGTAAATCGTTCCGGCAGACCACGAGAGAATTGCAATACTTAAAAAAAGAATACCGGTTTTATAATTGGGGTCCAAAATATCACCCAAACCTTCTCTGAAAATAAAAACCACACCCAGAAAACCAACAATTACGCCCAGAAAACCCTTGAGTGTAGCCTTTTGTTGACCAATCATCGTTCCTCCTAAAAAGACAACCAATGGCGACAAAGCACTCAATATTGAAGTCAAGCCACTCGAAACACTTTGCTCCGCTATGGTGGTAAAACCATTGGCTAAGACAATCATTAAAATCGCCGGTATGAATTGGAGTTTGAAATTTTCCCATCCAATCCAAGCCAACTGTCTTTTGTAAAGTAAAATAACTAAAACTATCAAAGCCGCTAATCCTTGTCGTACTGAAGTGATATACCAAGGTTGCATCGTTTCAACCGCAACTCTGATGCCCAAATAAGTTGTACCCCAAACTACCGCTACTATAAATAGACAGAAAAGTAATTTAAAATCGGGTTTTTCACTCATGTAATACAGACATTGATTACGACAAGGTAATCTGTGTTTTTAGGTCTTAACTTCTAACTTTTTGTTCCCATTTCCAAGCAGAAGCCAAAGCGTCTTCTAAAGACAATTCCGTATTCCAACCTAAAATCTCCCTTGCTTTATCGGTATTGGCATATGCCTGAACTACATCGCCTTCTCTTCTGTCAACAATTTTATATTGTACTTTTTGACCTGATATTTTTTCGAAAGCATGAATCACTTCTAAAACCGAACTTCCTGTTCCGGTTCCTAAATTAAACGTTTCAACTTTCTCCAAATTTTGTTTGTCCAACAAACGCTGTAAAGCTACAACGTGAGCTTTTGCCAAATCAACTACATGAATATAATCGCGAATACAAGTACCGTCAACCGTTGGGTAATCATTCCCAAAAACCGATAATTCTTTACGCAAGCCAATCGCTGTTTGTGTAATAAATGGCACTAAGTTTTGTGGAACACCTAACGGCAATTCTCCTATTTCAGCACTTGGATGCGCTCCGATTGGGTTAAAATAACGCAATAAAACCGAACTCAAATTGGTTACTCTGGCAACGTCTTTGATAATTTCTTCTCCTATTTGCTTGGTGTTTCCATAAGGCGACATTGCGGGTTGAACGGAAGCATCCTCAGTGATAGGCATAGTTTCGGCTTGACCGTAAACTGTACATGATGAACTGAAAATGAAATTAGCTTGTGGTAATGCTATCAGTTCTTGCAATACATAAACCAACGTATTGATGTTGTTTTCGTAATATAGTAAAGGATTTCCAACACTCTCACCTACGGCTTTTGAAGCGGCAAAATGAATCAAACCAACAGTATCACTGTGTTTTTGAAAGAAATTTTGAACCGAGCCTTTTTCTCTTAAATCGATATTTTCAAAAAATGGTTTCTTTCCGGTAATTTTTTCGATACCATCTAAAACTGAAATAGAAGCATTTGATAAATTATCAATTACTACTACTTCAAAACCTTGATTCTGTAATTCTACAACCGTATGTGAACCTATAAATCCTAAACCACCTGTTACTACTACTTTCATATTTTGTTTAGATTATAGAAAATAGACTAAAAGATGATAGATGTATATCCAAATCAATTGTCTATTATCTAATTGTCTATTATCTCTTATCTTCTAGATATTCTAAAACGCTATCGGTGATGAATTTGATTTGCTCATCGTCTAATTCAGTATGCATTGGCAATGAAATCACTTCTTTTACCAATTGATTGGTTACCGGAAAATCCTCTTCTTTGTAACGCGAATCCAAATACGCTTTTTGCGAATGCAACGGAATAGGGTAATAAATCGCACACGGAATACCTTTAGCCAATAAATGTTCCATCAAACCATTTCTATCAGCATCGATAATTCTTAATGTATATTGGTGGAAAACATGGCAATCACAATTATCACAAATCATTGGCGCAATGATGTTTTTATGCCCTTCAAAAGCCGCTGAATATTTACGAGCTGCATCCTGACGCGCTTTTCCGTAAGCATCTAACAACGGTAATTTGGCGTTCAAAACACCGGCTTGAATACTATCCAAACGTGAATTTACGCCAACAACATCATGGTGATAACGCACATACATTCCGTGATTTACTATTCCGCGAATTTTGTGTGCCAATGCATCGTCGTTGGTAAAAATTGCTCCACCATCTCCATAACAACCTAAATTTTTGGAAGGAAAAAATGACGTAGAAGACACATGTCCGATAGTTCCGGCTTTCTTTTTGCTTCCGTCAGAGAATTTACAATTGGCACCAATCGCTTGAGCATTGTCTTCAATTACGTATAAATTGTGTTCGTTGGCAATCGCCATAATCGCTTCCATATTCGCAGCGCGACCAAACAAATGTACCGGCACAATTGCTTTAGTTTTCGGTGTAATCGCTTTCTTAATCGCTTCTATCGAAATATTCATATTCACAATATCAACGTCAACTAAAACCGGAGTCAATTGCAACAAAGCAATCACTTCAACGGTAGCAGCGAAGGTAAAATCGGCTGTAATTACCTCATCGCCGGGTTTTAAATCCAAGCCCATCATGGCAATTTGCAAAGCATCGGTTCCGTTGGCACATGGAATCACATGTTTTACGTCTAAATATTCCTCTAAATTCTTTTGGAATTCATGAACCAATGGTCCATTTATGTAAGTTGTAGTATCTAAAACCTCCTGAATCGAAGCGTTAACTGTATCTTTTATTTTTTCGTATTGACTTTTTAAGTCAACCATTTGAATTTTTCTCATCTTCTAAAAAATTATGAGTAGCAAAAGTAAGAAATTCTGAAGTAGAATTTCATCTTCCGTAAAAGAAACGTATTTTAGCGCATCAAATTTTTGGGGATGTTTTTTTTATATAATGTTTTACTGGTTTTGGCGTCACAACTCGTGAAAATATTGGCACTTTTCAGTCCCAAAATAAAGCTGTTTGTCAATGGAAGAAAAACCGTTTTCGAAACTTTATCGGCTAAAATAAATCCGAAAGACAAAACCATTTGGTTTCACGCTGCTTCATTAGGCGAATATGAGCAAGGTTTACCCGTAATGGAAAAAATCAAAAAAGAATTTCCAAATCATAAAGTAATCTTGACGTTTTTTTCGCCTTCCGGTTATGAAGTTCGGAAAAACAATACGATTGCTGATGCTACCGTTTATTTGCCTTTGGACACCAAATCAAATGCCGAACAATTCCTGAAACTCGTTCATCCCGATTTGGTTTTCTTTATCAAATATGAATATTGGCCCAATTATTTGAACGAATTGAAAAAAAGGAACATCGAAACCTATTTAATTTCTGGAATTTTTAGAGAAAAACAAGCCTTTTTCAAATGGTATGGTGGTTTTTACCGAAATGCTCTGAAAACCTTTGAGTACTTTTTTGTTCAAAATGAAAGTTCGAAAAAACTGCTCCAATCTTTGGGCTACCAAAATGTAAAAATCTCAGGCGATACTCGTTTTGACCGAGTGGTTTCGATTTTAGACAGAGACAACTCATTAGATTTCATCAAAGAATTTAAAAATAATACTACGACAATTGTTATTGGAAGTTCATGGCCAAAAGATGAAAGCTTGTTGGTCAATTTCATCAATCAAGCCGATAACAATGTGAAATTCATCATTGCGCCACACAATATCAAAGCCGAACAAATTTTGGAATTGAAAAAATCAATTACCAAGAAAACGGTTTTATATTCGGAATACGTAGAGACGCGATTAATCGCGTCTCTACAAGAAAATAATGTTTTCATCATAGACACCATCGGTATTTTAACCAAAATTTACAGTTATGCTGATATCGCGTATGTTGGCGGCGGTTTTGGTAATCCGGGCGTTCATAACATATTAGAACCGGCGACTTTTGGTATTCCAATTGTCGTTGGCCCTAATTATTCCCATTTTGCGGAAGCGACTGCTTTGGCCAATATGGAAGGTTGTATTTCGATAACGAATCAAAACCAACTTAACGATGCTTTCGACAATTTGATTTTGAATGATGACATTCGTCATGAAAAAGGACATATTTGTGAAACTTTCGTGCAAATGAATAAAGGCGCAACGGATGTGATTTTAAAACATATTTGTAACAAATAAAATAAAAACAAACTCATTACTTTACTTCAAACAAACTACACTATGAAACTTTTAAGATTACTGCTACTACTTTTAGTATTTCAGGTACAAGCGCAACAAGGCGGCATGTGGATTCCTTCGTTATTGAAAGGAATGAACGAAAGCGAAATGAAAAATCTGGGCATGAAAATCAGTGCCGAAGATATTTATTCTGTAAACAAATCCAGTTTAAAAGATGCTGTTCCTCATTTTGACGGTGGTTGTACGGCGGAAGTTATTTCGGACAAAGGATTGATTTTAACCAATCACCACTGTGGTTATGACAACATTCAAAGTCATTCAACCGTTGAGCATGATTACCTAACCAATGGTTTTTGGGCCTATAAAATGGAAGAGGAATTGCCAAACAAAGACTTATTTGTAACCTTTATTATTCGCATAGATGATGTTACTGAAAAAGTGCTTTCCGGAGTTGCCTCATTGACTTCAGAAGCGGATAAACAAAAAAAGATAAAAGACAATATCGCTGAGTTGAGCAAAACTTCTCCCAAAGAATCTTGGCAAGAAAACAGCATCAAGACTTTCTATGACGGAAACCAATATATTTTATTTGTAACGGAGACCTTCCGTGATGTTCGTTTGGTTGGTGCGCCACCTAGTTCTATTGGAAAATTCGGTTCCGATACGGATAATTGGGTTTGGCCTCGTCATACCGGAGATTTCTCTTTGTTTAGAATTTATGCTGACAAAAACAATCGTCCGACTACTTATGCTGCTGATAACGTGCCTTACAAGCCTAAATACTTTTTTCCTATTTCTATCAATGGATTAAAGGAAAATGATTTCACTATGGTTTTAGGTTTTCCGGGAACAACCCGAGAATACTTACCTGCCGTAGCGGTTGAACAAATTGTAAACACATTAAATCCTGCTAAAATAGAAGTTCGCGACGCTACTTTAAAAGTGCAAAATGAATTCATGCGAAAAGACAAAGCCATTAAGATTCAATATGCCGCTAAGAACTCTTCTATATCTAATGCGTGGAAAAAATGGATTGGAGAATCCAAAGGTTTGAAAAAAGCTAATGCAGTAGCAGCAAAAAGACAATTTGAGGCCGATTTTCAAAAGAAAGTGATTGCTGCAGGAAAGCAAGCAGAATACGGAAATTTATTGGCTGATTTTGAGAAAAACTATACTGAAATAAACGACTATGCTTTGGCCAGAGATGTCTTTACAGAAGTCGCTTTGCGAAATACTGAAATACTGAATTTAGGTTACAAATTGTACCAATTAGAACAAATTTACAATACCAAAGGTGAGCAATCCTTCAACGACAGAAGAAACAATTTAATCAATGGATTAGGTGATTTCTATAAAGACTACAACACTACCATTGATGAAAAAGTTTTTGAAAAAACCATTGGCATTTATGCTAATACTTACCCAAAACAATTCTTGCCAAGTACTTTTGAAAATATAAATGCCGCCGTTTTAGCTAATGAAGTATTTACCCAATCGCAATTGGTTACCTATGAAAAAGTCAAAGTATTACTAACCGGCGATAGCAAAACCGTATTAGAAAGCCTCAACAAAGACAAAGGATTTCAGGTTGTAAAAATTATGGCAGACAATTATTTGAAAACTGTAGCGCCAAAATATGATGAAATCAATTTGAGGATAACTGCAACGCAACGAACTTATATGAAAGCCATTTTGGAATTGAGTAAAAAATCAGATAGAATTTTCCCGGATGCCAACAGTACATTCCGCGTAACTTATGGCAAGATTAAAGGCTACAAACCTAATGACGGTGTCATTTACGAACCCTTTACCTATTTGGATGGTGTAATCGAAAAGTACATTCCCGGTGATTATGAATTTGATGTTCCCCAAAAACTAATTGATTTATACAATACCAAAAACTATGGTAATTATGGCGTAAAAGGCAAAATGCCAGTCGCCTTCATTGCAACCAATCATACCACCGGCGGAAATTCCGGAAGTCCGGCACTTGACGCTAATGGAAATTTAATTGGCCTAAATTTTGACCGAGTATGGGAAGGAACGATGAGTGATATTTTTTATTCTCCTGAAATATGCAGAAACATTATGGTTGACATCCGCTATGTACTATTTGTGGTAGATAAATTTGCCGGCGCTGAGAATTTAATCAAAGAAATGAAGATCGTTGCACCAAAGAAAAAATAAAGAAATTAAGCAACTCTTAAGTTTTGGCATGATTGTTGTTAAATGAAAATCGAAGCAAAATAGAGATTTTTAAAAAAAGTTAAAATAAAAGTTTTTCCAAATAAAAAAATTTATATCTTTGCTCCGAATTAATAATTAACCTTTTATAATTAAGTAAGATGAAAAAAGTATTTTTAAGTTTAGCTGTTGTTGCTGCATTAACTGTAGTATCTTGTAAACAAGCTGATGCTGCTGCTGAAGCTACTGCTGACACAACTGTTGTTGCTGAGCCAGCTGCTGACACAACTACTGTTGTTGCTGACACAACTGCTGCTGACACAACTGCTGCTGCTCCAGCTACTGAAGCTCCAGCTGCTAAGTAATTTTAAATTACAGTAAGAAATTAAGCCACGCAATGCGTGGCTTTCTTTTTTTTATACAAGTTCTAAAACAAACCTCTTCCTAATCTTTATACATCTGAGAAAATAGAATCTCCGGCAGAAAAATCCAATATTTCTGCTTTAGAAGCATACTTAATAATCTCATCAATTCCCTTTTGCATCATCAATTCTGTAGAATACTTTCTGCTGACAGCAAAAACTTTTTCTTCATTCATCAATTTAAAAAAACATTTTCCTTTAGCCGTTTTAAACCTGAGGAAGCGATGTGAATCCACAGAAACTCTAAAAACCTCTATAGCTTCTTCACACTCAAATCGGAGTTCATAATCGGCACTGGTAAAAATTGTCTTCCCTTTTCTGGAGACAAACTCAAATTTATAGAAGTCATTTAATCTTTTAGTGATAACAAAAGTGCCCATACAACATTTAAAAGGATTTGAAATAAAAAAGTCTCTAATTTTCGTTAGAGGCTTTTGCTTTCACAGCAGCTTCGAAGTTACGAAGTTGAATCGGTATAAAACAATTAAACTTATTAAAAAATCAAACCATAGCGCATAAAAAAAGCCCCTAACAAAGTTAGAGGCTTTTGTACTCAGAGCGGGACTTGAACCCGCACGAACATTGCTGTTCACTGGATTTTAAGTCCAGCGTGTCTACCAATTTCACCATCCGAGCGTATAGATGTTGAGCGAAAAACGGGGCTCGAACCCGCGACCTCGACCTTGGCAAGGTCGCGCTCTACCAACTGAGCTATTTTCGCATTTCAAATTTTGTAAGAACGGCAACACTTGTACTGTATTGCGGATGCAAATGTAATACTTAAATTCAATTATGCAAACCTTTTTTTGAAAAAAACTTTCTAAAAATCTAATTCCCTGATTAGCAAAATCAAGCGACAAGCTTATTTTTTCAATAACATTCTTTTCAACTCATTTAGCTTCATTAAAGCTTCCACCGGCGTCAAAGTATTGATGTCTAAATTCAAGATATCTTCTCTGATTTCTTCCAATAAAGGATCATCCATGCTGAAAATATTGAGCTGCATTTCGTCTTTTGAAGATCTAATTGTATTGAGTGCGTCGCTGGAATGATTTTTCTCTAATTTTTTCAAAAGCTTTTGCGCTTTCTGAATTACCATTTGAGGCATACCGGCCATTTTGGCTACATGAATACCGAAACTATGTGCGCTACCGCCTTTAACCAATTTTCTGATAAAAAGCACATTGTCTTTTAACTCTTTTACCGAAACATTATAATTCTGAATTCTCGGCAGCAATTCGCTCATTTCATTTAACTCGTGATAATGTGTAGCAAATAACGTTTTTGGCCTTGCAGGATTTTCGTGTAAAAATTCAGCGATTGCCCAAGCAATAGAAATTCCGTCATACGTACTCGTACCACGACCGATTTCGTCTAACAATACCAAACTTCTATCTGAAATATTATTCAAGATGGAAGCCGTTTCATTCATCTCCACCATAAATGTTGATTCACCCATCGAAATGTTATCGCTGGCGCCAACTCTGGTGAAAATTTTATCGACAACACCCATTCTGACCTTCTCTGCAGGAACAAAACTTCCCATTTGCGCCAGTAAAACAATCAAAGCCGTTTGTCTTAATATTGCAGATTTACCAGACATATTCGGCCCGGTAATCATAATGAGTTGTTGTGTTTCTCTGTCTAAGAAAACATCATTAGCCACATAAGGAACGCCAACGGGTAATTGCTTTTCAATCACAGGATGACGACCATTATTAATTTCTAATTCAAATGTATCATCCAAAATCGGACACACGTAATCATTTTCTATAGCCAATTGCGCAAAAGAAGTCAAGCAATCCAATTGGGCAACCAAATTAGCATTCAACTGTACTTGTTTGATATAAGTACCAATCCAAATCACGAGTTGTTCAAACAAATGGCTTTCGATTTGGTGGATTTTTTCTTCGGCGCCGAGAATCTTAGTTTCGTATTCTTTTAACTCTTCCGTGATGTATCTTTCAGCATTGACTAAAGTTTGTTTTCTAATCCATTCGGGAGGAACCTTGTCTTTATGTGTGTTACGGACTTCTATATAATATCCAAAGACGTTATTAAAAGAAATCTTCAAAGAAGTAATTCCGGTGCGCTCTGATTCTCTTTTCTCAATACCTTCTAAATATTCTTTCCCCGAAAAGGCAATGTTGCGCAGTTCGTCTAATTCGGGATGAATTCCTGTCGCGATTGCATTTCCTTTGGCAATTGAAACCGGAGAATCTTGATTTAGAGTGGCTTTTATTTTTTCGCGAAGCAAATCGCAAGCATGCAAATTGTCGCCAATAACACGAACGGCTTCTTGTTTGCTTTCGAGTGCAATAGTCTTTATCGGAATAATAGCGTCGAGAGATTCTTTCAAATAAACCACTTCACGTGGTGAAATTTTTCCGGTAGCGACTTTTGAAATCAAACGCTCCAAATCGGAAATCTGTTTGATTTGGTATTGCATTTTTTGAAGAATTTCTTGATTTTCCTTCAAATAAGTAACGACTTCATGACGACTTCTAATCTTATTAATATCTTTCAAAGGCAAAGCCAACCAGCGTTTCAACAATCTTGAACCCATTGGCGAAAGCGTTCGGTCAATCACATCCAAAAGCGTTACGGCATTTTGAGAATGACTATGGTATAATTCTAAATTTCGAATGGTAAATCGATCCATCCAAACATAAGCATCTTCGGCTATGCGTTGGATATTAGTAATATGTTGAACTTTGTTGTGTTGCGTTTCTGATAAATAATAAAGAATCGCACCTGAAGCAATGATGCCATCGGGTAATTCTTCTACACCAAAACCTTTTAAAGAATTGGTTTGAAAGTGATTCATCAAAGTTTCTACCGCATAATCTTCTTTATAAACCCAATCTTCAAGGTAAAACACATTAAAATCTTCGCCAAAACTTTCTTTGAATTGACCTTTGTTGTTCTTTTGAATCAAAATCTCACTCGGACTAAAATTCTGCAAAAGCTTATCAATGTATTCCTCATTGCCTTGAGCTGTCAGGAATTCTCCGGTAGAAACATCTAGAAAAGCAACACCCAATTGCTTCTTTCCAAAATAAATTGAAGCCAAAAAGTTATTCGACCTAGAATTTAAAACTTCATCGTTCATCGAAACACCTGGTGTTACCAATTCGGTTACACCGCGTTTGACAATAGTTTTTGTCATTTTAGGGTCTTCCAATTGATCACAAATGGCGACACGTAATCCCGCTTTTACTAATTTTGGCAAATAAGTATTTAAAGAATGGTGTGGAAATCCCGCCAATGCGGTTTCTGTTTCCGAACCTGCGCCACGTTTGGTTAAAACGATACCGAGTATTTTAGAAGCACGAATCGCATCTTCGCCAAAGGTTTCATAAAAATCACCTACTCTGAACAACAAACACGCATCGGGATACTTTCTTTTTATCTCGTTGTATTGCTTCATTAAAGGCGTTTCCTTGGGTTGAATCTCTTTGGCTGACAATGGAATTTTGATTTAAATTTATAAGAAAGCGAATTTAAATATTTTAGCTCGAATAGCCGACGCAAAAAAAATTAATTTAATATTAAGGTAAAAAAAAGGGCTCGGTTTTATATTTTAGATAGATTTGCTACAGAAACTTAAAAACATTATAAAATGAAAAAAATAATTTTACTTGCTGCCTTAGTTACTTTTGGCGTTACCACTTCTAATGCTCAAACAGCCAAAAAAGCAGTTAAAAAAGAAGCTTCGAAAATTGACGCTCCAAAAGTAGACGGACCGGGAATGTTATTCGAAAACGAAACTATCGATTACGGAACTATTCCTGCTAATTCTGACGGAAAAAGAGAATTTGTATTCGTAAACAACGGAAACAAACCTTTAATCATTGAAAGCGCACAAGGTTCTTGCGGATGTACTGTACCAACAAAACCGGAAAAAGCAATTCAACCGGGAGAAAAAGGATCAATTGGAGTTAAATATGATACTTCAAGAGCCGGACAACCTTTTACTAAAACAGTAACTATAAAATCAAACGCTGTAGGTCAAGAAACTAAAGTTCTTACTATTAAAGGTAATGTATTGCCTGCTGAGACTAAAGTTGAGCCTATAAAAAGTTAATTATACTTAATTATAAATTCGAAAAGTCCCGATTTAGTCGGGACTTTTTTTTTGAATATCTTTGTCAAAAAAAATAAATGCGAAAGCTTGAAAATAAAGAGTTAGAACGAAAATCAGTCGCCGACTTTAAGGAAGCCGAAAAAACACCTGTCACAATCATTCTTGATGACATCAGAAGTCTACACAACATTGGTTCAGTTTTCAGAACCGCTGATGCTTTTCTGATTGAAAAAATATACCTCTGTGGCATTACCGCCATTCCTCCTCACAAAGAAATTCACAAAACAGCCTTGGGTGCTACAGAAACAGTTGCTTGGGAATATCATAAAGAAGTAACTCACGTAATTGAAAATTTAAAAAAAGACAACTTCGAAGTCTTTGCTATTGAACAAGTAGAAAATGCTGTTTTTTTACAAGATTTTGCCATAGAAAAAGAAAAAAAATATGCTTTGGTTTTCGGCAATGAAGTCTATGGTGTATCTCAAAAAGCAATTGAGCTTTGTGATGGTTCAATTGAGATTCCGCAAATTGGAACTAAACATTCTTTAAACATATCTGTTAGTGCCGGAATTGTCGTTTGGGATTTGTTCCAAAAAATGAAGTTTTAAAGCGATAATTTACTTTTTAAGATAATTTTATAATAAAAAAGGTCAGTATTTGATTATTTTTATGGCCATGAAAAAAAAACTGATTGCCTTTTTATTATTAATGTTCTGCTCTTCATCTTTTGTTTTTGGGAGCGTAAAAACTTCATTGTGTAGTAAACAAACCACCAATATTGCACCAATATTAATAGCGACCGGAAACCAAACCTATTGTCCCGGAACTTCAATGAAGATTGTAACCAACATAACCATCACAGATCCTGATGACCCCGGAATAGACGCCATTTACGTTCAAATTTCATCCGGATATGATTTAGGCGATGACACTTTGACTTTGATTGGAAACCATCCGAATATAAGTACGGCCTGGAACGCCACAACAGGAACCTTAACACTATCAGGCATCACTGGACAACCAACATACACAGAACTGGAAGCTGCTATTGAGGATATTGAATTTTCTTCAAATGCTGCGAATCCATCGGGAACAAGAAACTTTTCTATAACGGTTGGTCAAGCCAATTATCTTCCCTCAAACGGACATTATTATTTGTATATTCCCAACATCGGAATCACTTGGTCAGCAGCAAAAGCTGCAGCAGAAGCCAGCACCTATTATGGACTACAAGGGTATTTGGCAACCATAACTTCAGGAGAAGAAGCTCAAATTGCAGGAGAACAAACCACCGGTGCCGGATGGATTGGCGGTAGTGACGAAGAAACAGAAGGCGTTTGGAAATGGATGACCGGACCTGAAATAGGAACCGTTTTTTGGAATGGAAATTTCACTGGTTTCACGACTAATTATGCCTTTTGGAATATTGGAGAACCTAATAATTTGGGCAACGAAAATTACGCACACGTAACCGCTCCTGGCGTGGGCATTACTGGCTCTTGGAATGATTTAACCAATACAGGAACAACAAGCGGCGATTATCAACCAAAAGGCTACATAGTTGAGTATGGCGGAATGCCCGGTGACCCAACATTACAAATTGCAACCAGTTCAACTATGTCAATTGCCGCAATTACTTCAACAACCACAGCTACTCGTTGCGGAGCCGGAACCGTTAATTTACAAGCTGTTTCTAATACCGGAACAGTCAATTGGTACACTACCTCAACCGGCGGAACACCAATAGCTACAGGAAATAATTTCACCACACCAAGTATAAGCTCTACTACCACTTATTATGCAGCGGCCAATTTTAATGGTTGCTCGGATACTTACAGAACTCCTGTTGTTGCCAATGTCACTCCAAAGCCAATATTAACCTATACTTCTCTCCATTATATGTGTGATGAAGCTTATACAATTATTGATGTTGAAACTTCTTCGGGAATCATGTTTTGGTATGATAGTGCAACAAGCACAAATTCCATTTTTCTGGGAACTCATTTTATAGTACCAAATATCCATCAAAACACTACTTTTTATGCGGAAGCTAATTTTAGCAATTGTTTATCAGATAGAGTTCCTATTCAAGTAAATGTGTATGCAACACCAATCCTTTCTGACGAAACCATTGACCTATGTGAAAATGATGTTATTACCTTAAGTTCCGGAAATCCCGGAATGAGTTACCTTTGGTCAACAGGCGAAACAACCCAAACCATTGTCACAACAGGACTTCCAAATTACTCCGTTACCGTAACAACACCGGCGCCTGGAAATTGTTCAAAAACCAAAACCTTCACTATTAATTATAATCCTGAACCTGTAATTTCAAGTATTGATACCGCAGATTTACAAGTAACCATCAACACCTCACAAAGTGGTGATTTTGAGTATTCTCTTGACGGAATCAATTATCAGAGTTCTAATGTTTTTATGGTAAATGAGGGCGGAATGTATATCGCTTATGTCAGAGAAACAAATCAATGTGGTGCGGATCAAAAACCATTTGTAGTTATCTCAATTCCAGATTTTTTCACACCA
This sequence comes from Flavobacterium sp. UBA7682, assembly GCF_002482945.1. NCBI lineage: Bacteria > Pseudomonadati > Bacteroidota > Flavobacteriia > Flavobacteriales > Flavobacteriaceae > Flavobacterium > Flavobacterium sp. UBA7682. The sequence goes on along the minus strand of NZ_DLGY01000046.1, from coordinate 26,889 downwards.
AACGGAGATAATATTAACGATACTTGGTCAATCAAAGGTGCCAATTTCTACGCCAATGCAGAAGTGAGAATTTTTGACAGATTTGGTAAATTAATTACGGTTTTAAACTATTCTAATTGGGCTTGGGATGGCACTTATAATGGTAAACTTTTACCTTCAACCGATTATTGGTTTGTAGCCAAAATTGACAACACCATGCCCGAAATAAAAGGGCATTTCTCAATGCTGAGATAAAAAAACTATTGAATTTTATTTTTAATTTCCTCCAAAATAAAAACATAATCGTCTTGATTATTCAAAAAATCTCTATTGGTCACGTCTATGATCAATACGTTCAAATCCTTTTGTGATTTGATATAATCCAAATAACCATTATTGATTTTCTCTAGATATTCGGCTGGAATTTCCTGCTCATAACTTCGACCTCTTGTTTTGATGTTTGCCAAAAGTCTTTCGGTGCTTTGGTACAAATAAATATATAAATCGGGTTTGGGCATTTCTTTGTAAATAATATCAAACATCGTTTTATACAACCGGAATTCATCTTCGGCTAAAGTCACTTTAGCAAAAATCAAAGATTTAAAAATGTGATAATCCGCAACGATAAAATCCTTGAACAAATCAAACTGCGCTAAATCATCCGAAATCTGCTGGTATCTATCGGCCAAAAATGACATTTCCAACGGGAAAGCATAACGATTTTGGTCTTCGTAAAATTTAGGCAGAAAAGGATTGTCAGCAAAACGTTCCAAAACGGTTTTCGCATTAAAATCTTCTGCTAATTTATTGGTCAAAGTTGTTTTTCCGGCACCAATATTTCCTTCAATAGCGATGTAGTTAAAATGGTCGAGCTTGATTTTAGCAATAGGAATTTCAAGGCTTTGAACTACTTTGCAATTGCTCTTGTCTTCTGAAAGGACCAACAGTTCATGCAAATATTTCTGTAAAATCGGATGGCGCCAATCTAAGTTTAAGTCACGCATTGGCAACAAAACAAAAAGTCGGTTTTGCATTTCAGGATGAGGCACTTGCAACTTTTCTGAAGCAATAATTTCTTCATCAAAAGCAATCACGTCAATATCAATAATTCGGGCTTGGTAACCGTCATTATCTGCGCGAACTCTTCCCATGGCTTCTTCAAGCAATAACACTTCTTCTAAAGTTTGATGTGCCGATTTATGCGTATTCATCACGACAGCACAATTGTAAAATTTCTCGCTTTCAAAACCCCAAGAAGGCGTTTCATAAAGCTTAGAAACTCGGATTATGGTGCCAACTTCCTTGTGCAAATCATTAATACAACGCTCAATATTTTGGAGACGATTGCCTTGATTAGTACCTAAAGATAAAATGACTTGATGCTGCTTGTTCATAGAAGCACAAATTAACTAAAACTATTTCAGAATAACGGCAAAAACCAACTGACTGTTAATAACAATTTCTCAACAATTCTATTAATCCAAAATCATAAAACTTCTTTAAATAGTAACCATATTATGGCTAAAAGGCATTATTTTTGTTTAGCCAATGCGTAACTAAATCTATCACATCATGTTAAAGAAAATCCTAAAAATAGTCGGAATTGTTTTGTTGTTACTCGTAATTTCCGCTTTTGCGATTCCATATTTCTTTAAAGACCAAATCAAAGCCAAAATTTTAACGGCTATCAATGAAAAAGTCGATGCCAAAGTAGCTTTCGCAGATGCCGATTTGAGTTTGTTTAAAAACTTCCCGAATGCGAGTGTAAATATTGAAAAACTGTCTATCATCAACAAAGCACCATTTGAAGGTGATACTTTAGTGGCTTTTGAAGAATTAAATCTGAAAATGGCTATTGGACAACTCTTCAATAGTGACGACGAACCAATGCAAATTGACGGAATCGATTCTAAAAACGGATTGATTAATATTATTATCAATAAAAATGGTGTTGGCAATTACGATATCGCTCTGAAAGAAGAAAGCAAAGCCAATGACGGTAAAAGCAAACCTCTTTCGCTAAAAATAAAAGAGTATGCTGTGGAGAATTTCAAATTTAAATATTATGATGAAAAGTCAAAAATCAAGTTGGTTTTAGACAGTATCAATCATGAAGGAACCGGAGATTTTGCGGCTTCTAAATTGGATTTGGTCACCAAAACCACGACAAAAGTGTCACTCGACATGGACAAAGTGAACTACATGAAAAATATAGCCATTTCTTTGGATGCCGTTCTCGGAATTGACTTAGACCAAAGCAAATATACTTTCAAAGAAAACAAAGCAAAAATCAACGAATTGCCTTTAGAATTCAATGGTTTTATCCAAATGGTCGATGCCGGACAACAATATGATTTGACATTCAAAACGCCAACTTCTTCTTTTAAAAACTTCTTAGGCTTAATCCCGGCGCAATATGCGGCAAATTTAAAAGACGTGAAAACCAGCGGTGACTTTACGGTGGCCGGTTTTGCTAAAGGATTGCTTTCCGATACTACTGTGCCAAAATTCAACATCGATATTGCTTCCAATAATGCTTCATTCCAATATCCGAATTTGCCGAAATCAGTTCAAAATATTGTCATCGATACCAAAATCATCAACGAAACCGGTGTGATGAACGATACTTATGTGAACTTGGATAAATTATCTTTCCAGATTGACCAAGATGTTTTCAGTGCAAAAGCGAATATTAAAAATATAGCCGAAAATGCTTTGGTAAATGCGGCACTGAAAGGAACAATCAACTTAGGTAACCTGACGAAAGCTTATCCGGTAAAATTAGACAAACCGTTAACCGGAGTTTTAAAAGCCGATGTAACAACGGAATTCGACATGCAATCGGTAGAAAAAAGTGATTATGCCCGAATCAAAAATTCAGGAACGATGGATTTAACCGGTTTCAACTATACAGACGAAAACGGCAAAACGATGAAAATCAGCAAGGCTTTGGTTTCTTTTAATCCAAGTCGTGTGAATTTGACACAATTCAATGCCACTACCGGCAAAACCGATTTAGCCGTAACCGGAGTTTTGGAAAATTTCTATGGCTTTATATTTAAAAACCAAGAGTTGAAAGGAAACTTCAATCTGAATTCGAATCAGTTGGCGGTAAATGACTTTATGACGACCGGAACTGAAACAACTAAAGAAGCTAAAGCCAGCGAGCCAATGAAAATTCCGGCTTTTTTAAATTGTTCTTTAACAGCCAAAGCCAACACGGTTTTGTATGACAATCTAGTGTTGAAAAACGTTTCCGGAAAAGTCATTATCAAAGACCAAAAAGCGACTTTAGAAAACGGTAAAACCGATATTTTCGGGGGTTCAATTGCGTTTAATGGTGATGTTTCTACCAAAGAAAAAACGCCCAAATTCAACATGGATTTAGGATTAAACGGAGTTGACATTCAACAAACATTTACCCAATTGGAGATGATGAAAAAAATTGCACCGATTGCGGGAGTGATTAACGGAAAACTGAATTCAAAAATCAAATTGTCCGGAAATTTAGACGCGAAAGAAATGACGCCTGATTTAAAAAGTATCACCGGGGATTTATTGGGACAATTGCTTTCAACTACAGTGAATTCAAGCAACTCGACTTTATTGACGGCTTTGGACAATAAGTTAGGTTTTGTGGATTTGACCAAATTAAACTTAAACGATTTAAAAGCGGCCTTAACTTTCAAAGACGGAAAAGTCAACGTAAAACCTTTTGATATCAAATACCAAGATATAAAAGCGACTATTGGTGGAACACACGGTTTTGACCAATTGATGAATTACAATGTGAAGTTGGATGTCCCTGCAAAATATTTAGGCAACGACATCAATAATTTAATTGGAAAACTAACTCCGACAGATGCTAAGAAATTTGAAACTATTCCGATAAACGCAATCCTTACCGGGAATTTCAAAAATCCAAATGTAACTACTGATCTCAAACAAGCCACAACGACTTTGGTCAATAACTTGGTCAAACAACAGAAAGATAGACTCGTTCAACAAGGCACTTCAGCACTTGGAAACTTCATCAGCAATAACACCAAGCCAAAGGATACATCGAAAACAACGACACCAAAAGAAGATGTTAAAACCAAAGCCAACGACTTAATCAAAGATTTATTCAACAAAAAGAAAAAAACAGCACCCAAAACGGAACCAACAACGCCGACGCCGACAAAATAAAAAAAGACACGAGCGAAGCGAACTGACGAAGTAAACCCTTTCTCAACAGAAAGGGTTTTTTATTTAAACGTTTATCTTAACAACATAACCTTCAAAAGTTCTAACGTTGAAAACGGTTCCGTCTTCAAACATCAAGTATTGTCCTTTGACACCCGTGAGTTTTCCGGAGAAATTAGGCGATTTGTCTAAACTCAAACTATTCACTTTACTCGGATATTGCAAAACAGGATATTGCAATTCATATAAATCCTCTTTGTTGGGATTGAAAAATTCTTGAACTTCTGCTGGAATTAAATGCTCTAATTTTAATCTTTCAGCCATTAAGTCAACTTCAGGCACATCATTCTTCAACATTTTTTGCCAATTGGTTTTATCGGCATAATGGTTTTTTAAAGCAACTTCGGTAATTCCGGCCAAATAACGATTTGGCACTTCCACTATCGGAATAGCCTGAACAGCGCCTTGGTCAATCCAACGCGTCGGCACTTGGGTTTTCCGGGTTACGCCCACTTTGATTTCACTCGATAAGGCCAAATAAACAATATGCGGTTGTAGCTGTACTTTCTTTTCGTAGGCTAAATCTCGGTCTTCGATGTCTAAATGCGCTGTGCTCAATTCGGGTTTCATAATCCAATCACCTGCTGCGGCTGAGCTCATAAAACAATCATAGCAAAATCCTTGGCGGAAAATCTTTTTCTTTTTACCGCAATTCAAACATTGATAACCTTGAAATGAGATTTCCAATGACTTGTCTAACAATTGGTTTAAGCTCAAAAAACTATTCTCAAACACCAGATAATACTGAATCGGATTGGAGAATTCGGTTTGCATTTTGGTGAGTACGCCTTCGTAAGTCATGCTACTGTTCTGTTTTTTGGATAAAAGTATAATAAAATTAGTATATTAGCGTTATCATTTTACGTCTAACCCAATCTTATTTACCATGAAAAACCTATTCAAAGTTGCCTTGCTGGTTGTTTCATTTGCAACCTTATCTTTTATCACTGCCGAAAAAAAGGAGATTAATATCGTAATTGATGCCGGTCATGGCGGACATGATTTAGGAGCAACTCATGAAGAGGCTCTTGAGAAATCTATCGTAGTCGAAGTCACCAAAAAAATTCAGTCTTTGAACACCGATGCTGATATAAAAATTCATGTCACCAGAACGGAAGACCACTTTTTATCTTTACAAGAAAGAGCAAATTTTATAAACAAAATCAAACCAGATTTGGTTATTTCACTTCATACCAATTCAAACAAAAACTCCACTACCACAGGAATCGAAACCTTTTATTCAGACAAATCTATCGCTGCTTTGAAATCCGAAGAAATGGCCAATAAGTTGAGTGAAGTCATTGCAAAAAACATCCCTTTGAATAATCGCGGTGTAAAAAAAGCGCCTTTTTGGATTTTATCCAAATCAGAAGTTCCTGCTGTAATAGTTGAAATGGGGTTTATCAGTAACCAAAATGACAAAGACTATTTAACCAACGAAAAGGGTCAAAATGAAATAGCCAAAACCATTTTAGAGTTTATTGAAGGGTTAAAATAATAATTCTTAAATCCAAAATATGCTCTATCCAATCATTAACTCTATCGCATCCTGGGTTTTGAAACAACGCATTCATCAGATTGAGTTGTTTCTGAAATACCCGCATGAAGTTCAGGATGAGTTGTTGATGAATTTGATTCGGAACTGTGACGAAACGGTTTTAGGCAAAAAATATGATTTCGAAAGCATCAAGTCTTACCAAACTTTTGCTGAAAGAATTCCGGTTTCATCTTATGAAGATTTGGAGCCATTGATCGAAGAAACACGTCAAGGTTATCAGAATATTTTTTGGAACACACCCATAAAATGGTTCGCCAAATCGAGCGGAACGACCAATGCAAAAAGCAAATTTATACCGGTCAGCAACGAAGCGCTCGAAGACTGTCATTACAAAGCCAGCAAGGATTTATTGTGTATGTATTTGAACAACAACGAGAATTCTGAAATGTTTTTAGGCAAAAGTTTACGTCTGGGCGGCAGTTCTCAGATTTATGAAAATAACAATACTTTCTTTGGTGATTTATCAGCTATATTGATTGAAAACATGCCCATGTGGGCCGAATTCAGTAGCACACCAAGCAATAAAATCTCATTGATGAGCGAATGGGAAAGCAAACTCACCGCAATTATCAATGAAACGAAAACCGAAAACGTAACCAGTTTTGCCGGCGTTCCTTCTTGGATGTTGGTTTTGCTAAATCGAATTTTAACCGAATCCGGAAAAGAAAACATGTTTGAGCTTTGGCCGAATTTGGAAGTTTATTTCCATGGCGGCGTGAGTTTTGAACCTTATCGCGAGCAATACAAAAAGATTTTACCTAAATCTGATTTTAAGTATTACGAGATTTACAACGCTTCCGAAGGCTTTTTTGCCATTCAGGATTTGAATTATTCAAATGATTTGTTGTTAATGTTGGATTATGGTATTTTCTATGAATTTATTCCGATGGATACTTTTGGCACACCCAACCAGAAAATCGTTCGATTATCCGATGTGGAATTGTTCAAAAATTATGCAATGGTGATTACAACTAACGCCGGACTTTGGCGTTACATGATTGGCGACACCGTTCGTTTTACTTCATTAAACCCATACCGAATCAGAGTTTCCGGAAGGACCAAACACCATATTAATGTTTTTGGTGAAGAGTTAATGGTAGAAAATACCGATTTGGCTTTGGCTAAAACTTGTTCGGCTTTACACTGCGAAGTGATTGATTATACTGTTGCGCCGATTTATATGCAAGGCAAAGAGAAAGGTTCACACGAATGGATGATTGAGTTCAAAAAACATCCTGAAAACATTGATTTATTCCAAAAAGCATTGGACGAAAACATACAGTCGGTCAACTCAGATTACGAAGCCAAACGGTACAACAACATGACATTGAACGAACTCAAAATCAATGTCGCTCGAGAAAATTTATTCTATGATTGGCTCAAAGAAAACGACAAACTCGGTGGACAACATAAGATTCCGAGACTTTCGAATCAGAGAGATTATTTGGAACAATTGTTGAATATGCAACACCATGTAAATTCCAAATAAAATCCTGAAACTTCGAAACAAGTAACTTTAAATTTCAATAATCAAATGAAAAAAATCCTCGCAATATTTGTATTAGTTAGCTTTATAACTTCTTGTGGTCCAAAAAGATTGGGTTGCGGTCCGGGACGTTGTGATATTGAAACGCCTAAAACAACTACTTTGTTAAAAAATATTTGCTGAAAATTCATTTTGTGATTGTAACATTTTTTTTGATTTGAAGTCTTACAGACAATCATCAATCAAAAATCAATCAAAAATGAAATCTCTAAGCATTGCCTTGTGCTTACTTGTCACGGGCTCAATTTTCGCGCAAGAAACGCCGAAAACAGAAGAAAACAAATCTTCAGAAAAAACCAACGAGCTGAAAGAAGTTACCATTTACGGCAACAAAAAACAGCATCTCAAAGTCGAATCAGACAAAACTACCATCAACGTCAGAGATAATGCGATGTTGAACAGCGGCAGCAGTTTGGAAGCTGTTAAAAAAATTCCCGGTGTAATTACTTCGCCTACCGGAACCATTACATTAAACAGCAAAGGTGTCACCATTTATATTGATGGCGCACCAAGTTCTTTAAGCGGAACCGATTTGCAAAACTATTTGTCAACTTTACCAGCCAATGCTATCGAAAAAGTAGAATTAATCTACAATCCCGGCGCTTCTTTTGATGCGGATGCCAGTGGCTCGATCATCAATATTGTAACGAGTACCAAACGGAAAAAAGGGTTGAATGCGAGTTTCAACATCAATTACAACTTCAACAAATACCAAAAACCAAGTCCGCAGATTTTATTGAACGGAAAAGTAAAAGATTTGAGCTGGCAAACCATGTTAGGGTACAATTACATTGACAGTGAAAGCAACAATAGAAACGATCAAACTTTCACTTCTTTTTCTCCTGAGGAAAATTTATACCAAAAGAATTTGGCGAAATTTACCAATCGTAATTTATATTTCAGAACCGGAACCAATTACAAGTTGAATGAAAAATCGAATTTATTATTCAACTACAATTTGAATTTAGGAAACGATAGAATTGTCAATGAATCATCAACAACCGGAACCGGAATTGATTTCTCTAACAATGGCCATTCGAAAATGAAAAATAGTGTAAACGAGTTGAGTTTGCAATACAGAACTAAATTAGACACTTTAGGCAGAACGTTTGACATCACGGCTTACAGCAACTTTTTCAATCGCAATCCAAACACAATCTCAACCGGTCAAAACAATGGAGAATCGACTTTCTTCAATGGAAAAATCGACTTTAATTTGGCCAATTATTATTTGAAATACGACTTTAACATTCCGTTTAATAAATTCAATTTCTCTATCAATACCGGTGGAAAATTCAATTACATCAAAGTAGAGGACAAAGGAATTTACAATTTGAATACGGCTTCCAATTCGGTAGTAGATTTTGATTATGACGAAACCAATTTGGCTTTTTATGTCGAAGCCAGAAAGAAAATCAAGAAGTTCAATTTTACTGCCGGTCTTCGTTTTGAAGACTACAAAGTTGACAGAATAGCGATCCAAGAAGGCGATGAAACCAAGGTGAATTTCAAAAACACCAACTTTTTCCCGAATGTCAGCGCGATGTATGAAATCAATGAAAACATGAATTTGTCGGCTTCTTATTCAAAGAAAATCCAACAAGCGGATTACAATGTTTTGGATCCGAATAACTTTGCCAACTTTGACCAATACAACACTTCGCAAGGAAATCCTTTTTTGGATCCAACGTTTTTTGACAACTTTGAGTTGAAACTTAATGCGTTTCAGTTTGTGAGTTTAGGCGGAAACTACACTATTGCCAAAGACATCAACCGTTTTATTATTAATGCCGAACCCGGAGAATTGGTCAGCAATCAAACCTTTCAACAATTTGACAAGACCAAAACCTTGAGTTTCTTTGCTTCATTCCCGGTTCCGTTGGATTATTTCTTTAAAAGCAAAGAAGAGTTCAAAAAACGCATGAACAATATGGACAATATGAATTATATTTTCTTTAATGTCAATTACATCAAAGCCACTACCGAAGGTTATGACTTTTCGTTTAAAAACAAACCTATTTGGAACTATTCGGCGCAAGCACAATTTATTTTACCTTGGGGAATCAAAAATTCGATGTCGTATTTTATTTTGCCAAAAGGCACCTGGGAAATCTATCAAATTACCAAACCGATTCAGCAGTTTGACATTTCATTCAATAAAGAATTCATGAACAAAAACTTAAAAATCGGATTGCATTGTTTTGATGTTTTCAATACTAATGAAATTAATGCTTTGGTTTCTTCGACCAATTTGGAAACTAAGTTTTACCAAAAACCGGATACAAGAACATTCAGAATTTCGTTAACCTATAACTTTGGCGACTTGAGTCTGAAAAAAGAAAATACTGAAATCAACATCGAGAAAAACCAATCCGGTGGCGGATTCATGAAATAAGAAAAGTATAAACAAAAAATCCCTCTGTTGAGGGATTTTTTTTGAGTTGGTAAAGCCCCATTTTTCAACTGATACCGATGCAATTTTTAATTTCCGTACAGGAATCATGTAAAAGATGTACGGGAATTGTACAAAAGATGTACAGGAATTAAACAAAATCTGTACGGAAATGAAAAAAGTCAACGGTAAGAAATAAAAAAAGGGAACTAATGAGTTCCCTTTTGCACTTGTAGCATCCTGATTTAAGACGCTATTTCTAAACGTTTTAATAAGTTTTTAGTCAACGCATCGTGTGTATAATCTAAGTCGATGTGAAGTTCTTTTTCATCAGAACTTGGCAAATCATACATCGCATCAGTAAGTATCGCTTCGCATAACGAACGCAATCCACGAGCGCCGAGTTTGTATTCTAACGCTTTTTCTACAATATAATCTAAAGCTTCATTGGAAATGGTAAATTTCACATCGTCCATTGCGAATAACTTTTCGTATTGCTTAATCAAGGCATTTTTAGGTTCGGTTAGAATCGCTCTCAAAGTGGCCTTGTCTAAAGGATCCATATGGGTTAGCACCGGCAAACGACCAATGATTTCAGGAATCAAACCAAAATCTTTGATGTCTTTAGGAATGATATATTGCAACAAATTGTCTTTGTCAATGCCGTCTGCATTTTTTGATGTATTGTAACCTACGGCTTGGCGATTCAATCGTTTAGAAATGATTCTTTCGATGCCGTCAAAAGCACCACCGGCGATAAATAAAATATCTTTGGTATTGACTTCAACGAATTTTTGGTCGGGATGTTTTCTACCACCTTTTGGCGGAACATTCACCATAGTTCCTTCTAACAATTTCAGTAAAGCTTGTTGCACACCTTCACCTGAAACATCACGCGTAATTGATGGATTGTCACTTTTACGGGCAATCTTATCAATTTCGTCAATGAAGACGATGCCTCTTTCGGCTTTGGGTACATCGTAATCTGCAGCTTGTAACAGACGTGTCAAAATACTTTCCACATCTTCACCTACATAACCGGCTTCTGTCAATACTGTTGCATCAACAATGGCCAAAGGAACGTCCAACATTCTGGCGATGGTTTTTGCCACCAATGTTTTTCCGGTTCCGGTTTGGCCCACCATAATGATATTGGACTTTTCTATCTCAACATCTTCTTCGTGTTGGAGCTGCATCAATCTTTTGTAGTGATTGTATACGGCTACCGACATTACTTTTTTGGTTTGGTCTTGCCCGATTACATATTGGTCAAGGAATGCGCGAATTTCTTTCGGCTTTTTCAAAACCAAATCGACTGAGGGTTTTATACCGCCGGAGCCTTTTAATTCTTCTAAAACTATTCCGTGTGCCTGCTCAATACATCGATCACAAACATGCGCATTTATTCCGGCTATCAATAAATTGGTTTCCGGTTTTTTTCGTCCACAAAAGGAACATTCTAAAACTTGTTTTGCCATTCTTTTAGTCTAAAGTCTAATGCCATAAAGTCTAAAGTCGTTTGACCTTGGACTTTTGACTTTCGACACATTTATCTTCTTAACACTTCATCAATCATTCCGTATTCTTTCGCTTCATCGGCAATCATCCAGTAATCGCGTTCAGAATCTTTGTGTACTTTTTCGAAAGTTTGCCCTGAATGCTGTGAGATGATTTGGTACAATTCGTCTTTCAGTTTCAACATTTCTTTTAAGTTGATTTCCATATCGGTTGCCACACCTTGTGCGCCACCTGATGGTTGGTGAATCATTACTCTTGAGTGTGGTAATGCCGAACGTTTTCCTGCTGCTCCGGCACACAATAAAACCGCACCCATAGACGCTGCCATTCCGGTACAGATGGTGGCTACATCAGGTCTGATGTATTGCATCGTATCGTAAATTCCTAAACCGGCATAAACGCTTCCGCCTGGTGAGTTGATATAGATTTGGATGTCTTTTGAAGCGTCAACACTTTCTAAGAACAGCAATTGTGCTTGGATGATATTGGCCATATAATCGTCAACTCCGGTGCCCATGAAGATGATTCTGTCCATCATCAAACGCGAGAATACGTCGAGTTGTGAAATATTTAATTGACGTTCTTCAATAATATAAGGCGTCATGCTACTCACGATTTTATCGTAATACATACTGTTTACGCCGTGTTTTTTAGTAGCAAATTTTTTGAATTCCTTTCCGTAGTTCATTTTAAATTTGAGTTATGGTTCTTAATACTGTTTGGTTAGTCAAACTTTATGCCTTTTTATAAAGATGACATTGTGTCTGAAAAGGTTACTTTAGCCCAGATTGGAACGGCATCCTTTTTATTGTTTTACAAACAATAAAAAGATACAGTGGAAAGCTGGAAAAAGCTCCTAATAAATAAAAAAAGCGCCAAATTACTTTGACGCTCAAATATAGTAAAATATATTATTAGTGTTTTAATTCACCATACATTGCTTTGATGAACTCATCGTAGCTTACTTCTTTAGACTTGGCTTTTACTTTGTCTTTGAATAAGTTTAGCATTTTTTCGTTCATTACTTGCTCTGACAAACGACGAACTTCGTCTTGGTTTGACATTACGCGTGCCACTATTCCTTGAACATCTTCGTCAGACGGATCCATTTGACCGAATTGTGCCATTTGTTTTTTGATGATTTCGGTTGTATAGGTTTTTAAGTCTTCGAAAGTGATTTGCAAACCATTTTCGTTGATGATTTTACCTTCGATTAATTGGTAACGCAAACCGTTTTCTGATTTTGCGTATTCTGCTTCTGCTTCTTCAGCGCTTAGCGGATTTTCGCCTGCTGATTGGATCCATTTTTTTAGGAAACCGGCCGGTAAATCAAATTTAGTATTGGCGATTAATGACTCGGTCACATCGTTTAAGAATTTTTGGTCGGCTTGTTGCGTGAATTGCTTTTCGGCGTCTTCTTTGATTTTGGCTTTCAATTCGGCTACAGAAGTGACCACTTTTGGCCCAAATAATTTATCAAATAATTCTTGGTCTAAAACAGCCGGTTCGTGCGTGGTTACTTCGTCGATGGTGAAAGTCACTTCAATATCTAAACCGTGAACATCATCGTGTCCTACGGCTAAGAAATCCATCAATTTGTGATCGTCATCGAATAAACCTTTGGTTTTTAAAGTCACTACATCACCTACTTTTTTACCGATAAGAGCTTTTGCTGTTTTCTTATCCGCGAAAACGTCTAAAGATAAAGTCGTTCTGTTGTTGATGCCTTTGTCGGAGTTGGCAAAAATACCAGAAACATCGTTTCCTTCTTCAACGGTATCTTTGGCGATTAGTTTTCCGTATTGTTTTTGGATACGGGCCACTTGGTCGTTTAACATTTTATCGTCGGCAATGATTTTGTATTGAACCACATCGTTTTTGGCACTTAAATCCACTGTAAATTCCGGCGCTAAACCTAATTCGAATTCGAATTTATAATCTTCCACATCCCAATTGAAATCTTCGGTTACTTTTGGTAACGGATTGCCCAGAATGTCTAATTTTTCTTCTACTAAATATTTGTTGAGATTGTCTTGCAACAATTTGTTTACTTCTTCTAACAAAATAGCTTTACCGTATTGTTTTTGGATTAAACTCATCGGCACTGCTCCTTTTCTGAATCCGGGAATAGCAGCATTTTTTCTGTAATCTGCTAAAACTTTCTCTACTTTTTCTGCGTAATCCGATTTTGATACTTCAACAGTAACTACAGCATTTAATGCGTCTACATTATTTCTTGTGATGTTCATTTCTTGTGTTTTTTACATACTAAAATTGGGTTGCAAAATTATAACATTTCTACAACCCTACCAAGTTTTTATTTTATTGATTTTTACCCGGTTATTTTGCCTCACCAGTGATTTGGTAAACCAACGATTGGGAAAGCGATAAGATGATACTGAAGAGCATCGCAGTCCAAAAAGAACTGACCTCAAATCCGTCGACAAAATGGTCGCAAAGCAAGATTATAATGGCATTGATGACCAATAAAAACAATCCAAGCGTAAAAAAAGTGACCGGTAAAGTCAAAAGCACCAATATAGGTTTTACAAAAAAGTTGAGTAAGGCCAAAACAATAGCCACGGTTAGCGCTGTGGTAAATTGGTCAACGATTACACCTTTCATCAGATAAGCGATAGCCATTACTAAAAGCGCAGAGATTAATATTCTAAGGAGTAGTTTCATGGGTTTTCTATTTTATTACATCAAATATGCAAATAAATTTCAATTTACAATGAACAATAATGCCCTTTTTTGTCCTCTAAATTTTAATCACTTTATCACAATATTCATTTTTATTCCTTGAAAAAAAACAATTTTGTGATGCAAAAGTTAAATTTTTGTAAATAAAAAAAATATATTCCTATATTTGTTCAAATTAACTTTTTAATAAAATCAAATATGAAAAAATTATTACTTTCTTTTTTATTTATCGGTAGTTTAGGGGCAAATGCTCAAACTGTTCTTTTTGAAGACAACTTCGACTCTTACACTAATTTTGCAAAAGCTAATGTTGGTAACTGGACATTAACAGATGTAGATTTAAGAAACACTTATGGTTTTGGAGGAGGAACAACTTTTACCAATTCAGGAACTCCAATGGCATATATTGTATTTAACTCAACTGCGGTTACTATTACAGGCGGAACAGGTTTAACTCCAACTGCTACAAGTAACTGGACTGCTCGTTCCGGACAAAAATCTATGGCTTGTTTTGCTGCTGTTCCAGGTGCAGGTATTACAAATAATGATGACTGGTTGATTTCACCTCAAATCACTTTAGCTTCTGCTGAAAACACACTATCATTTTGGGCTAAATCTTGCGATGCAGAATACGCTGCTGAAGAGTTTCAAGTTTTTGTTTCTACAGGAACGACAGCTGTTGCAGATTTCGATGCTATAGGAGCAGTAGAGACAACTCTTTTTGGTGTTTACAATGAATACACTTATGATTTGAGTGCTTATGACGGACAAGCAGTTTATATAGCTATTCGTTGTACTTCTCCAGATCAATTTGGATTTATGATTGATGATTTTTCAGTTACTACAACTGCATTAGGAGTTAACGAATCTGTAGCAAACAAGTTTAGCACATATCCAAACCCAGCAAACAATACTGTTAACATTTCAAACAACTACAATATTCTTTTAACTGATGTAAATATTACTGATATCAACGGAAGAACAGTTAAATCATTTAAAGTAAACAATCTTTCTCAAGTTGAAATGAATGTTTCTGATTTAAATTCAGGAGTTTACTTTATGAACATCAATACCGATTCAGGTAAAGTTGTTAAGAAATTTATCAAAAGCTAATTATCAAAAATAGTTTTACAAAAGCCCTTTCAATTGAAAGGGCTTTTTTTATTTTAAAAACCTTGAGGTTTCCTCAAAAAACTGCTTGGGATTCTCGGCATGAAGCCAATGTCCAACATTGGGAATCGTTACTAACTTAAAATTAGGGAAGTGTTTTTGAATGTCGACTACATCGCTATCTAAAATGTATTTGGAGTTTCCTCCGCGAATAAACATCGTTGGTTTGTCAAAATGATTTTCATTAGGCAAAGCCCCGCCTATAGTTTCTATTTTAGCATTAAAAACAGGTAAATTGAATCGGAAAGCCAATTGTCCCGGCTCTATCCAATAGAGGTTTTTCATTAAAAATTGACGGGTGCCAAAATCGGGGATAAACGGATATAAGGTTTCTTCAACCATTGTTCTATCAGGTTTGGAAGCAAAATCAACCGCGTTTAATCCGGCTAAAATATCTTGATGATGTGGCGGGTAATATTTAGGACCTATATCCGCAACGATTAATTTTTCAACCATTTCCGGATAGGTAGTGGCAAAAAGCATCGCTACTTTTCCACCCATAGAATGACCAATAATAGAGACGTTGGATAAATTATAATGTTGGCAATAGCGCAAAATATCATTTGCCATAATCGTATAATTGAACTCATCGGAATGAAAACTTTTACCGTGATTGCGCAAATCGAGCAGGTGAACCTGAAACCCTTCAGCAGCATACAGCGAACCAAATGATTTCCAGTTGTCACTCATTCCTAAAAAACCATGAATTATCAGAAGTGGTTTTCCTTCGCCTTCAATTCTTGAATGTAACATCTATTTTAACTTTTGTAAATACATATTCACCACATTATCCAACCCAAGATATAAGGCTTCTGAAATTAGAGCGTGACCAATAGAAACCTCTAATAATCCCGGGATGTTATCTTTGAAAAACTTGATGTTATCCAAACTTAAATCATGTCCGGCATTGATGCCTAAGCCTAATTCATTGGCTAAAACGGCTGCATTTACATACGGTTCAATTCCGGCTTTGTTGCCCAAACCATATTGGTGCGCAAATTCCTCGGTGTATAATTCGATTCGGTCGGTTCCGGTTTTTTTGGCACCTTCAATCATACTCAAAATCGGGTCTACAAAAATGGAAGTTCGAATACCATTGCGTTTAAATTCCGCAATGACTTCGGTCAAATAATCTTGAAATTTAACCGTATCCCAACCGGCAGAAGAGGTAATCGCTCCAATCGTGTCGGGAACCAATGTTACTTGTTCGGGTTTGCATTCGAGAACCAAATCGATAAAATTGTGTTGCGGATTGCCTTCAATATTGAATTCAGTATAGACAATTGGTTTTAAATCGCGTGCGTCTTGGTATCGAATGTGCCTTTCATCCGGTCTGGGATGAATGGTAATTCCTTGCGCTCCGAATCGCTGAATGTCTTTAGCTACTTGCAATAAATCTGGTACGTTTCCACCGCGAGCATTTCGCAAAGTGGCTATTTTATTGATGTTTACGCTTAATTTTGTCATGCTTTATTTTTTATCCACGAATTCGAAAAACTATTTTTCTTTAAACCTAAACATTTTCAAATTCGCGGTAAATTAATTTTTAGACAAAAATACAAAGTTAACCAAGTCGGCATGTCCCAAAATTTGATTATTTTGCAGTCGCTAAAGAAAAGAATACATGAGAGAACTTTCAGAATACATCAATAACGATTTTAAACCTTTTTCGAGCCAAGAAACAGTTGCTGATCTTCAGGATTTTTTTGCTGATAGTACCTTTTCTCATTTTCCGGTTTTAGACAATGGAATTTATTTAGGTTGTATATCTTCTGTTGATGCTGAAACTTTTGAAACACAAAAAAGGTTAGCCGATTATCGTTATGCTTTAGAAGGTTTTTTTGTTAGAAACGCTATGATTTGGTTAGACGTTTTAGAAGTTTTTGCTCGAAACAATGCTAATTTGGTTCCGATTTTAGATGAAACCAATAAATATGTTGGCTATTACGAAATCACAGATGTCATCAAATTTTTAAATGAAACCCCTTTCTTAAAAGAATCCGGCGGTATTATTGTAGTTGAAAAAACAACTAATGATTATTCGATGAGTCAGATTGCCCAAATTGTAGAAAGCAATAATGGGAAGCTTTTAGGTCTTTTTGTTTCGGAAGCCAATGCGGAAAAAGTGCAAGTGACGGTTAAAATTACTTTGGGAGGAATGAATGAAATCATCCAAACGTTTCGTCGTTACAATTACGAAATCATTTCGGAACACCAAGAAGACAACTATTTGAATAATTTGAAAGAGCGTTCGGAATACTTGGATAAATATTTAAATATGTAAAATCAATGTGACAATTTGAAAATTGTTACATTACTACATTAACCAATTGATACATTAAAAATGAAAGTTGCCATCTTCGGACAATATTATCAAAACGACACGCGACCGATCATCAAGGATATTTTTGTTTTTTTCAACAGAAACAATGTTGAATTGGTCATTGAAGAAAAGTTTTTGAAAATACTTTATGAAGAAAAGATAGTCGAAAGACCATACAAGACTTTCTCCAGTCATTCCGATTTAGACAATAGTTTTGATATTCTAATCAGTATTGGTGGTGACGGAACCATTTTGAGAGCGGCTACTTTTGTTCGTGATTCCGGCATTCCTATTTTGGGCGTCAATGCCGGAAGATTAGGGTTTTTAGCCAAAGTGCAGAAAGAAAATATTGGTGCATTTCTGCAAATCGTATTAGAAAAAAAATACACCATATCCGAAAGATCATTACTTACGATTGAATGCTCTCCGAACAATTCGGAAATCGATATTAATTTTGCCATGAACGAAGTCGCTGTAAGCCGAAAAGACACCACTTCGATGATTACAATTGAAACTTTCTTGAATGGCGAACACTTGAATTCTTATTGGGCTGATGGTTTAATTATTGCGACACCAACCGGATCAACCGGTTACTCTTTGAGTTGCGGCGGACCGATTTTGACTCCAGAAGTAAAAGGATTGGTAATCACTCCTATTGCACCACACAATCTCAATGCCCGACCATTAGTGATTCCGGACAACACCGAAATCACCCTGAAAGTTTCGGGTCGAGAAGAACAATATCTGGTTTCTTTGGATTCGAGAATCACTTCGGTGGATAACCATTCGATTATTAAAATTAAGAAAACACCATTCAATATTAATATGGTGGAAATTCCGGAAGAAACGTTTTTCAAGACACTTCGCACCAAATTACTTTGGGGTGAAGACAAGAGAAATTAGAAAAAATTTACCTCATTGTATACTACAATTCTAAAAAAAACGTTTTAGAATAGAACCTTGCTAACATTAGTAATTATCAGCACTTTATTTTATTTGGCAGAAATCCGAAATTCATGCTATATAAGTACTGAGAATTATTATATTTGCACGCTATTTTCAATTTGATGAAAAAGATTTTAGTATTATTTTTTTGTTTGGTTTTCCAAAATATTTTGACGGCACAAATCAATGAGATTGGTGTTTTCTTAGGCGGAAGTAACTTTATTGGAGATGTGGGTAAAACCAATTACATTGCTCCAAATAAATTGGCTATCGGAATTTTATATAAATGGAATAAAAGCCCAAGGCATTCGTATAGGTTTTCCTATACACAGTCAACTATTTCAGGAAATGATTTAGACTCGGAAGTTCCCGGAAGGAATTTAAGAGGCTACAAATTTAAAAATAATATCAAAGAGCTTTCTGCCGGTATGGAATTCAATTTTTTTGATTTCAATTTGCACGAAACTTTGAAAAAGAAAATAACGCCTTATGTCTACACCGGTCTTACTTATTTCGCATATGATGAATTGTATGTGATTAATGGGCAAACCAAAAAAGACTATACTGAAAGCACTTTTGCTATTCCAATGATTGTTGGCGTCAAAAGCAATATTTTTGACCATATAGTTTTAGGCTTTGAGGTTGGCGCTAGGTATACTTTTACCGATAATTTGGACGGAAGTTTACCTAAGAATGAAAATTTAGCGCCATTGAAATTTGGCAATATAAACAGCAAAGACTGGTATGTATTCACCGGGTTTACATTAACGTATACCTTTACAGAAAAACCATGTTATTGCGCAGAATAAAGAATGGATTTACTAGATAAAATAAACAAAGACAATTTACCCAAGCACCTTGCCATCATTATGGACGGGAATGGTCGTTGGGCGAAACAAAAAGGTTTATTAAGAGCATTTGGCCATGAAAACGGAACCAAATCTGTTCGAGTTACCGTAGAAACTTGCGCCAAACTAGGCATTGACAATCTAACACTTTACGCATTTTCTACAGAAAATTGGAACCGCCCAAAACTGGAAGTAGATACCTTAATGAAATTGCTGATTTCTTCCCTTAAGAAAGAGTTTGAAACCCTTCAAAAAAACAACATTAAATTAAACTGTATCGGGAACATAGATTTGCTTCCTGCCTCAGCCAAGAAAGAACTTTTAGCTGTCATTGAAAAGACGAAAAACAATACCCGAATGACCTTAACATTAGCCTTAAGCTATGGTTCTAGAGAGGAATTGTTAAATGCTGTTAAAATAATCAGTGATAAAGTTAAAAATAATATAATTTCGATAGACACTATTGATGAATCAATTATTAATCAGCATCTTTACACGCACAATCTGCCTGACGTAGATTTGGTAATTAGAACTAGTGGTGAACACAGGATCAGTAATTTTCTGCTTTGGCAAATCGCTTATGCAGAATTTTATTTTACAGACGTACTGTGGCCCGATTTTAAAGAAAACGATTTATATGAAGCGATCATTAGCTATCAAAAAAGAGAACGAAGATTTGGAAAAACAAGTGAACAAATTAAATAAAATTTCAGTGCAGATTACACCCTCAAGAATATTTCTAATTATCTTATTTTTTGGAAGTATTTTTAAATTACAAGCCCAAGATAGACTCCCTTTTGAACAAGGAAAAAAATATTTTTTAGCAAACGTTAAGGTAAATGGCAAGATTAGTTACAATGAGCAAACAGTAGTTACTTTTTCCGGCTTGGAAAAAGGACAACAACTGACGGTTCCCGGAGAAGAAATTAGTAATGCTATTAAGAAATTAGGGAAGCTTGGACTATTCAGCGACATTGATTTTTTTGTAAATAAAACCGAAGGCGACAGTATTTGGCTTGACCTTGATATTGCGGAGTTACCAAAACTAAGTGATGTAAAAATTCAAGGGATAAAAAAATCAAAAACGGAAGTTTTAATCAAAGAAAACAGTTTAACAAAAGGTAAAATTGTTAATGAAAACTTGATTACCACAACCAAAAATTACATCGAAAACAAATACAAGAAAGACGGTTACTATAAAACCAAAGTCTTTATAACCACTACACCTGATACTACTGAAGGCAATCAGGTGAAGATGTTGGTAAATATTGACAAAGGAGACAAATTGAAAATCTCCAAAATTAGTTTTGATGGCAACGAAAAATTCTCAGACAAGAAACTGAGAAAAGCCATGAAAAACACCAAACAAATCAATCCAATCCGAATTTTCAAATCTTCAAAGTTTATCAAGGAGAAATACCAAGAAGATTTAACTTCCATCGTTGAAAAATACAAAGAAAAAGGATATAGAGATGCAAGAGTAATCAAAGATTCGGTGTTTTTGAATGCCAAAAAATCTAAATTAGCCATCAATATAAAAGTAGAAGAAGGAAGAAAATACTACTTCGGTAATATTAAATTCCTAGGAAACTCGGTTTATTCAGACCAATTATTAGAAAGAGTAGTAGGCATCAAAAAAGGAGAAACTTATAACGGCGTTTTATTAGAAAAACGAATCGCTGACAAAACAAAACCAGATGGAGATGACATTACCAACTTGTATCAAAACAATGGTTACTTGTTCTCAAACATCAACGCTGTTGAAGTAAAAACTGCCAATGACACTATCGATTTTGAAATAAGAATAATGGAAGGTCCAATTGCTTATTTCAACAATATTACGGTAGTTGGAAATGACAAAACCAATGACAGAGTAGTTTACAGAGAGCTTAAAACCCGACCTGGAGAAAAATACAGTAAAGAAGATTTGGTTAGAACCATTCGTGAGATTGGTCAATTAGGTTTCTTTGACCCTGAAGCCATTGACCCAAAATTCAAAAACGTAGATCCGGCTGCAGGAACTGTAGACATTGAATATAACGTAGTTGAAAAAGGCTCAAGTCAAATTGAACTACAAGGTGGTTATGGCGGTGGCGGATTTATTGGAACTTTAGGTTTGTCTTTCAACAATTTCTCGGCCAGAAATATGTTTAAAAAAGAAGCATATAAACCTTTGCCAATGGGTGACGGTCAAAAAGTAGCTTTGCGTTTACAAGCCAGTTCATTCTTCCAAACGTATAGTTTGTCGTTCTCTGAACCTTGGTTAGGCGGAAAAAAACCAATTCAATTTTCTACCTCATTGTCACATAGTAAACAATTCTTATACTCTGGACGTTCTACGAATGTTGACCGAACTAAGAGTTTTAACATTACCTCCTTATCGGTTGGTTATGCCAAAAGATTAACCGTGCCGGATGATTATTTTGTATTCTCCAACTCTGTGAGTTTCCAATATTATGATTTGAATAATTACAACACCGGCTTATTTACTTTTGGTGATGGTGCCTCTCGTAACTTAGCCTTCACGCTTGGATTAAGCAGAAATAACAAAGGGGTAAATCCGATTTATCCAACTTCAGGTTCTGAATTTAGCTTCTCAGCCAAGTTCACTTTACCATACTCGTTGCTAAACGGAATAGATTATGCTGATCTTGAAAATCAAGAAGCGTATAAACTCAAAAATAAAGGAGAAGGTTATTTCGATGCTAATGACAATTGGGTTGCTCCGGGTGCGCTTGTTGATGGTGTAAACGGAAATGTAGTAACAAACCTTGAAGATGCAGCAGTTGACCAAGGTAAAGTAGACCAAGAAAAATTCAAATGGTTAGAATACTATAAATTAAAATTCAAAGCCGACTGGTACACCAGATTAGCCGGTTCTCAGTCAAAAGCTTTAGTATTAAGAGCTTTAGGTGAGTTTGGTTATTTAGGTGCTTACAATAGCGGACGTGGACTAGTTCCGTTTGAAAGATTCTTCCTTGGTGGAGACGGTTTGGCTAACTTTTCTTTGGACGGTCGTGAAGTAATTCAGTTAAGAGGTTATCCTAACCAATCATTGTCTGATCAAGATGGCGCGACAGTGTACAACAAATTCTCATTAGAATTAAGATATCCGTTAACATTAAAAGCCGCTGCATCGATTTATGCATTAACATTCTTAGAAGCTGGTTCGTCTTATAACACATTTAAAGAGTACAACCCATTCGTATTGCAACGTTCTGCCGGATTCGGTATTAGAATTTTTATGCCGGCGTTTGGTTTATTAGGAATAGATTTTGCTCACGGTTTCGATGCTGTTCCTGGTTTTGCTCAAAAGAATGGTTGGGAAACACATTTTATAATTGGTCAACAATTTTAATTATATTTGATACATTATTTCTAAATTATAATCGTATGAAAAAATATTTTGCAATATCAATATTACTTTTGTCTTTTGTTTTTGAAGCCAGTGCTCAGACAAGAGGCGTGAAAATTGGCTACATAGACATGGAATATATTCTGCAAAATGTTCCCGATTATGCGGAAGCCAATAACCAATTAGAGCAAAAAGCTCAAAAATGGAAGCAGGATATTGAAGCCAAAAAAGTAGAAATTGCAAAGTTAAAAGATGCTCTAAAAACCGAAAAAGCACTATTGACTAAAGAGCTAATCGACGAGCGTGAAGAAGAAATCAAATTTCAGGAAGATGAACTTTTAGATTTCCAACAAAAGAGATTTGGACCTAATGGCGACTTGATGACTCAAAAAGCCGTTTTGGTTAAACCAATACAAGATCAAGTATTCAATGCGGTACAAGACATCGCAGAACTTAAAAAATACGACTTTATCTTTGACAAATCTTCTGATTTAACTATGTTATTTTCAGCCAAAAGACACGACATTAGCGACCAAGTTGTTAGGGCCATTACTCGTGCCGAAAGAAGAGAACAATTGTCTAATAAAGAACTCAAAGAACAAGAGAAAAAAGAATACCAAGAAGATGTAGAAGATGAAAATCCAGCCTTGGCCGCCAGAAAAAAAGCTTTAGATGACAAGAAAGCAGCCAGAGATAAAATAATGGAAGACAGAAAACTAGCTGCTGAAGCCAAGAAAAAAGAGCAAGACGATAAAAGAAAAGCAGCCCTTGAAGCCAGAGAAGCCAAAAAAAATGGCACGGTTCCTGCTAACGATAAAACAACAGGTGACAAAACAGCACCTGAAACCAATAAAACAACCTCAGACTCAACAACCGTTGACCCAAATTCAAAAGAAGCGAAAGCGGCAGCAAGAGCAAAAATAATTGAGGACAGAAAAAAAGCTCTAGAAGACAAAAAGAAAAAAGCATTAGCCGATAGAGAAGCAGCTAAAAAAGCTAAAGAAGAAAAAACCGGGGAACCGAAAAAAGAAGAATAAACAATAATAATTAATTAATACCTTTAAAAATGAAACGATTGAAATCATTACTAATAGCTACTGTATTGTTTTTAGGAACAAGTTATACCATCAATGCTCAAGCTAAAACTGCACACGTAGATGTAAATGAAATTATTTCTAAAATGCCGGCGATGTTAGATGCTCAAAAGCAATTGGAAAAATTGAGCGCCACTTATGATGCGGAATACAAAACAATGGCAGAAGAATATCAAAATAAGATAAAAAAATATGACCAAGAAGCTTCTACTGTTGGAGATGCTGTTAACGCAACTCGTCAAACTGAAGTACAAGACTTAGTAAAACGTATCACGGATTACAGAGATAACGCTCAAAAAGAATTACAAAAGAAAGAAGCGGATTTAGTTAAACCTTTAATGGATAAAATTAAAGCTTCTATCACTAAAATTGGTAAAGCTAAAGGATACCAATACGTTTTAAACGTAGCCGATTTACTTTTAGCTGACGGTCCGGATTTAACGGCTGATATCAAAAAAGATTTAGGTTTCTAAAATCAAAAATATATACTTAAAAAACTGCTCACCTGAAGTTTCGGGATTGAGCAGTTTTTTTTTACTTTTGTTTCTATGACAAATAATAATCCCATAGGTCTTTTTGATTCCGGTGTAGGCGGCACTTCTATTTGGAGAGAAATTCATGATTTGCTCCCGTACGAAGACACCATTTATCTCGCCGATAGTAAAAATGCCCCTTACGGCCAAAAGTCTAAAGAAGAAATTATCGAATTAAGCATTAAAAACACCGAGTATCTTCTCAATCAAAACAGTAAAATCATAGTCGTTGCTTGCAATACAGCAACCACCAACGCCATCAAAGAATTGCGTGCCAAATATGACGTTCCTTTTATCGGAATTGAGCCGGCCATCAAACCGGCAGCCTTAAATTCTGAAAAACATGTCATCGGAATTTTGGCCACAAAAGGCACTTTAAATAGCGAACTCTTCCACCAAACCGTTGAGAAATACCAAGACACCAAAATCATTGAACAAATTGGGCTGGGTTTAGTAACATTAATCGAAAACGGAGAAATCAATTCACCCGAAATGAACCGTCTATTGCACGCCTATCTGGAACCCATGATTGAAGCCAATATCGATTATCTGGTGCTCGGTTGCAGTCATTATCCTTACTTGATTCCGCAAATCAAAAAAATACTCCCTAATCACATTAAAATCATCGACTCGGGTGAAGCTGTCGCACGTCAAACAAAGAAATTACTGGCTGAAAGTGTTGGCTTAAGCAATAACACCAAAAAAGGAAAAACGCTTTTTTACACCAACGCCAATCCAAAGGTCTTGAATGACATTCTCAATAATAAATACGAAGTAAAAAGTAAAGATTTTTAGGAGCACGACATTGGGTTTTCTTTGAACCGTTGTCCCGCTATGCGCTACAATCTTTTGTTTTGTCACGCGCTTCGGGAGTCGAAGCCCTATTACAAAACAAAAGGATTTCCACTGCTATCGGGGCTAGCTAAACATTTAGTTTTCTTAGAAAAAATACCTGACTGCCTCCGAAAGTCCACGTTTTAATTTCAACTTTCCTTAAACCAGCTCGAATACATCACATAGTTATTCGAAATACGTTCAATTTCTCCGGCAAAATCCGATTGGTCAATGTCTTTTACTTTTTTCGCAGGAACACCGGCATATATTGTCCCCGATTCAACCACTGTGTTTTGAGTAACTACAGCACCGGCAGCAATAATCGAATTGCTTTCTACCACACAATTATCCATAATTATCGAACCCATTCCAATCAATACATTGTCGTGAATTTTACAACCGTGTACAATTGCATTATGACCGATAGAAACATTGTTTCCTATTTCGGTTGGATGTTTTTGATAAGTACAGTGGATAATCGCACCATCTTGGATATTGACCTTATTCCCTATTTTAATATAATGAACATCGCCTCTGATAACTGCATTAAACCATACGCTACAAGAACTGCCCAATACAACATCGCCTACGATAGTCGCATTTTCCGCTACATAACAATCGCTTGGAATTTGGGGATGTTTCCCATTTACTGACTTTATTACCATAAAAAAAATAGTCCCGAGAATCTCGGGACTTATATTTAAATTAGTTAATCGCTGGACAATTACAGTGGTATTTCTCCGGAGAACAGAATAAGTTAATCCCTAAAGTAATTTGGTGAAAACCTCCGGTATCAAAATTTACGTTTCCTAACAAATGTGAATACGTATAAGAGAACACATAATTTTTAAAGTTCACCCCTAAAATAGGTGTTATGTATTGCATTTTTTGATCAGAAACGGCATTTCCTTCTACAAACTGTGCCCCATCAAGACTTCTTCTATAAGAGATTCCACCCCATAATCTTCCGAACTCTAATTCTTTATAGGCTTTGATATTCAAATCAACTGTTTTCTCTTGGGTTTGGGTAACCAATTGGAACATAAATGATGGCTCCCAAAGAATACCTTCTTCCTCTCCAAAAGTATAACCTGAATTCAAAATAAATCTTCTTAAATTAACCGGTTCTCTATCTGAATATAACTTTCTATCACTTGCCAAAGCATTTTTTACGGTAGCGTGTACATAAAAATCTAGGAAGTTATAAGAAGCTCCAATATCAACATTAAAATAAGAGGCTCTTTGAATTGAATTAAAGATTATTGGATCATACGATGGATCATTAGTATAAAAAGTACTTTGATCTAAACTACTTTGAACAAAACCGGCACTCATACCAAATGAAAGTTGGTTTAAGTCAACCTTATCACGAGAAAATAACAAATGATGCGCATAGGTCAGTTTCATTCCGGTTTGAGAGTGGTATCCATTCTTGTCATTAAAAACAATAATACCTCCGCCCGATCTTTCTCCCAGCGAACCGTTAAAACTTAACGTTTGTAAGGCCGGAGCATCTTCTTGTCCAAACCATTGCTGTCTTGCCGTTAGTCTAAGCTTAGCACAATTTGCAGCGCCTGCCATAGAAGGATGTAACAGATAATAATTGTCTGATAAATAATCAGAATAAACAGGTAATCCTTCTTGAGAATTTGAAAGCTGAGATACAAAAAGTATAGCTAGTAGACAAAGTTTTCTAAAATTCATTTTAATTTATCTTTTTAATGAGAAATGGGCTTTAAATTGTTTCGTTGTGTTTTGCTCCGGATAATCTACCGTAAACCAGTAATCTGTTGAAGGTAAAGGTTGTCCGTTGTAGGTTCCATCCCATCCATCTCCTGCCGAACTG
>NZ_DLGY01000016.1:0-66686 GCF_002482945.1 Flavobacterium sp. UBA7682 | reverse complement strand
TGTTAAAGGTCAGTTAGGTTATTCTGCTACTAAAGGTGCTGTGATTTCATTGACAAAATCGGCTGCGAAAGAACTGATAGAACACAATATTCGTGTCAATGCCATTGCTCCGGGAATGGTTGGCACCGAAAGATTTACCCAAGTTTTTGAAGAAAAATTTAAAGATAAAATTTCCAATATAGGAATAGGAAGATTAGCTGAACCTAACGAGATTGCAGATGTTTGCGTGTTTTTGGCTTCAGACCTTTCCACTTATGTAACCGGTCAAATCATTGGAGTTGACGGTTCGACTTCATTTTAAATACAAAGCCTATGCTTCTCCAAGCAGCGTTTATCAAGGACAATACTACCGCATTTATAGATGTTGACGGAAATACATTATCCTACAAAGCATTGTCTGATTTTTCGATGGTCTTCTTTGAGCAAATCAATAAGCGCACGTTAATTTTTATTTTTTCAGAAAATACTTTTGGTTCAGTAGCTGGTTATGTTGCAGCTTTAGAAACTAAAATTGTCCCGCTTTTGCTTCATGCCGGAACGGATAAAGCGTTAAGAGAGGAACTAATTAATAAATACAAACCTGAATACTTTTGGCTGCCTGAATCAATGGCTGCCGAATTTAATCATGAAGTTGTTTTCAGTGCCTTTGGTTATGTTTTGCTGAAAAGCGGTTTACAACCACCAATTTTGCATGAAGACTTATCGTTATTGTTGCCTACTTCTGGTTCTACCGGCAGTCCTAAATTGGTGCGTCACAGTTATAAAAATATAGAAGCCAACGCCCGGAATGTCGGGAAAGTTTTTGATATCAGTAGCCATGACAGAGCTTTAGCCGTTTTACCGATGTATTATACTATGGGTCTTTCAGTGATTACAAGTTATTTGTATGGTGGAGCTACCATTTTACTATTTAACGGAAGTTTGACTGATGGGGTATTTTGGAAATTTTTGAAAGAACAAAAAACCACCATTTTGACCGGTGTTCCCTATAGTTTTGAAATTCTTTCCAAGTTGCGATTTACCCGTATGGATTTGCCCGATTTAAAAATTGTATCGCAAGGTGGTGGAAAATTGAACGCGAGTCTGTTTAACGATTTTGCCGAATATGCAGAACGAACCGGCAAAATGTTTATTGCCACTTATGGACAAACAGAAGGAACGGCAAGAATGGCTTACCTTCCGGCAGCGTTTGCCAAGACTAAAATTGGAAGTATCGGAAAAGCAATTCCGAACGGAAAATTATTTTTGATTGACGATAATGGAAACGAAATTTCGGAAGCAGATGTTCCCGGAGAAATGGTTTACAGTGGGCCAAATGTGACTTTAGGCTATGCCTACACCGGAGAAGATTTGCAAAAAGGCGATGAGCGTCAAGGTATTTTACCAACGGGTGATATCGCTATTCAAGACCAAGACGGTTTTTTCTACATTGTTGGCAGAATAAGCCGATTCCTCAAGTTGTATGGAGTCAGAATAGGTTTGGATGAAGTGGAACAGCTTATTTTTCAGGAATTTGGTGTAGAAAATATTTGCACCGGCACAGATGAAAAAATGAAAATATATGTCACGGATGAGACTGTAGTAGCAGCCGTTGCTTCTTTTGTCATTCAGAAGACAGGTTTGTACCATCAAGCATTCGAAGTATTATTCATCCCTGAAATCCCTAGAAATGATGTTGGTAAAATCATTTATAACTTTGACTAGACAACCATTCTTATTTCTTGAACACAATTTTTATGAAAATTCACCAGTATATCAATCCACACAGACTCTCCAATACCTATGTTTTGGATTTGGCTGCCGGTAAAGTTGTTTTAATTGATGTTGGTAATTTTGATACCAAACCTTTCACCGCATGGTTGAAGCAAGAAAAAAAAGAGTTGACCCATGTGATTTTAACCCATGAACATGCCGATCATTGTTGTGGAATTGATGCTTTGGCTGAGGCATATTCGTTTGAGTTAATCTGTACTTCAAAGTGTGAAGAAAATATCAGAAACTGTCGTCAAAATTTTTCCTATTATTTAGAAGAAATTGATACCTTCGAAGTCAAACACAGCAAGGTAGCCATTGTGAAAGATTACGAAGTAAAAAACATAGCCGGTCAGTCGTTTACCTTTATAGAAACTCCGGGTCATAGTCCCGGTGGAATGTGTGTTTTATTGGGAGATATTTTGTTTACAGGTGATACTATTTTAAACGGAGTAAAATCGCCACTCACTTTTCCACACAGTAGCCGAAAAGATTATCAGTATTCGATGGAGAAACTGAAAGGAAATTTGAAGAAAGGAATGACAATATATCCGGGACACGATCGCTTTTTTTTATTCGAAAGCTTTGAATCGCTGTCTGTTTAAATAGAATATATTACAGAGATGAATATTAGTTATATTTAATAAAAAATGTACAAACTTTTAGTAAAGCCGGTATTCGATTTTTTGATTTCCTTACTAGGTCTTATATTGTTGTTTCCGTTTTTGTTGCTTTTTACAATCTTATTATTTTTTGCCAATAATGGGAAGCCGTTTTTTTTTCAATTGCGTCCCGGTAAAAAAGGGAAGACCTTTAAGATTGTTAAGTTTAAAACCATGAATGACAAAAAAGACATTGAAGGTAAATTGCTTCCTGATGCACAAAGGTTAACGGCAGTCGGGAGTTTTGTTCGCAAGACCTCAATTGACGAATTACCTCAATTAATCAATGTCTTGAAAGGCGATATGAGTTTAATCGGACCAAGACCTTTGTTGACGACTTATTTACATTTGTATGACGATTTTCAAAACCGAAGACACGAAATCAAACCCGGAATCACCGGTTGGGCACAAGTCAATGGTAGAAATGCTATTTCATGGAAAAAAAAATTTGAATATGATGTTTGGTATGTAGACAATATGTCTTTGTCTGTTGATCTGAAAATTTTATTCAAAACTATTTTAAAAGTATTCAAAAGAGACGGTATTAATGCTGCTAATGCTGCCACTACGGAGCCATTCAGTGGAAAATAAATTTAAATATTAAGCAAAAATAACAATGATACAATCAAAAATTTGGCTTTCTTCTCCGCACATGGGAGGTAATGAACAAAAATTTGTCAAAGAGGCCTTTGATACCAATTGGGTTGCTCCTTTAGGTCCAAATGTTAACGGATTTGAGCAGGATTTAGAAAATTTTTTAAATGATGATGTTCATGTTGCCGCTTTGAGTTCGGGAACTGCGGCGATACATTTGGGTTTAATTTTACTAGGTGTTCAGGCAGGTGATGAGGTTATTTGTCAAAGCTTTACTTTTTCGGCTTCTGCAAATCCTATTCTTTACTTAGCGGCTACTCCTGTTTTTATAGATAGCGAAAAAGAGACTTGGAATTTATGTCCCATTGCTTTAGAAAAAGCTATTGTTGACCGAATCGCCAAAGGGAAAAAGCCAAAAGCTATTATTGGGGTCCATCTTTATGGAATGTCTTTTAAAATTGATGAAGTTAGAGCGGTAGCACAACAATATGGAATTCCTATTTTGGAAGACAGTGCCGAAGCTTTAGGAAGCAGTTATAAAGGTAAAAGATGTGGTACGTTTGGGGATATATCTGTATTGTCTTTTAATGGCAATAAAATCATAACGACTTCTGGTGGCGGTGCTTTGGTGACTCATACTGCTAAGCAAAAAGATAAAGCCGTTTTTCTTTCGACTCAAGCCCGGGACAATGCGCCTCACTATCAGCATAGCGAAGTAGGTTATAATTATCGTATGAGTAATATATCTGCCGGTATTGGAAGAGGGCAAATGGAAGTATTGGAAAATCATGTCAATTTAAGACGTAAGATGCATGATTTTTATCAAGCGTATTTTGCTGATAAAAACGGAGTAACTGTTTTTAGTGAACCCAATGCTGATTATTATTCAAACCATTGGTTAACCAGTATTACAATTAATCCTATAATTACCGGTAAAAGCAGAGAGGATTTAAGGTTGTTTTTAGAGGAACACAATATAGAGTCAAGACCATTGTGGAAACCCATGCATTTACAGCCGATTTTTGCCCAATACCCTTATTATGGGACAAATGTTTCGGAGACTTTATTTGATGAAGGACTGTGTTTGCCTTCAGGATCAAATTTGTCCGATGCCGATAGGTTGCGATTAGAAAAAACACTTGATGATTTTTTTAATAATTTACTAACTAAATGTTAAAATTAGTTTAATTTTGAACCATTGACCACATGACGCATGAATAAAACTATTTTTAAAGAATTGGAGCGTAGCATATTTAACAAAAAATTTCAGAATATAGGTTACTTACCTCGCTGGATTATTTTTGCTATTGATGTTTTTATCGTTTCTGTAGCTTGTATTATTACTACAGTTATTATCAACACCCTTTCGGTAGTTTATAAGAGTTCTTTGGATGTCATTTCGCTCAATCTTATCATTGTTTTGGTCAATGCGGTTTTCTTTATGGTTTACAGAACCTATTCGGGTATCATAAGGCATTCCACATTTATAGATGGTATTAAATTGTTGGTAGCAACTACTTCTTCTTATTTTATATTGCTTTTCGTCAATATCGGTTACTATTTTCTGACCAACAAAAAATTGTTTTTATCAACAGGTCTGTTTATCACTTTTGTGATTTCATTTTTGTTGTTGTTTCTATTCAGGATATTGGTAAAAAACATTTTTGAAAAGTATTTGCAAAGTGATGATAAAAGAAAGTTGATTAAAGCAGTCATCTATGGTGCCGATGCCAATGCCATTTCTGTTGCCAATGCGCTTAAAACAGAAAAGCCTTCTCGGTTTAATTTGGTTGCTTTTATAGATAAATACAAGCAAACTAAAACGTCTAAGAGTATATTAGACTTGCCGATAGTCAATCAGTCTAGAGATATTCATGTTATTTTGCGAAGTGTAGGTGCTGAGGCCTTAATTATTGCCGAGAAGAGTCTTACCAAAGAGGAAACCGTTGCTATAGTTGAGGAATGTTTGGAATACAATTTTAAGGTATTTACGGTGCCTTTAATTACAGACTGGGAAGATCAAAAGCAGATTTCCAATCAACTTAAAAACTTTGATATTGAAGACTTATTACATCGAAAACCAATAGTTTTAGACAGTAAAACCATTTCTTCTCAAATCAATGGGAAAACGGTTTTAATAACCGGAGGCGCCGGATCTATTGGCAGCGAGATAGTTAGGCAAGTCATTCATTTTTCACCCTATAAAATCATTATCCTAGATCAGGCAGAATCTCCACTTCATAATTTGCAACTAGAAGTTTCTGAAATTTCTAATAAAGTAAGAATACGAACTGTATTGGCCGATGTTAAAAATTTTGAGGAAATGGAATATATCTTCCTAACCTATAAACCCGATTATGTATACCATGCTGCGGCCTACAAGCATGTTCCTTTGATGGAGGAAAATCCGGCACAAGCTATTTTTACCAATGTGATAGGAACTAAAAATCTTGCCGATTTGTCGAGTAAATATAAGGTTGAAAAATTTGTGCTTATTTCTACAGATAAAGCGGTAAATCCAAGTAGTGTAATGGGTGCCAGCAAGCGTATTGCTGAGAAATATGTTCAGTCGTTGAACTTTCATTTGTTGGAAAGCCAGAAAAACAATGTCACTAAATTTATTACAACCCGATTTGGTAATGTCTTAGGTTCTAATGGTTCTATAGTTCCATTATTCACCAAACAAATTCAGGAAGGCGGGCCATTGACCATAACACACCCAGAAATTATTAGGTACTTTATGACCATTCCAGAAGCTTGTCAGCTCGTATTAGAAGCAGGTGCTATGGGGAATGGTGGTGAAATTTATATTTTTGATATGGGTGAGCCGGTAAAGATTATTGATTTGGCTAAAAAAATGATCAGATTGGCCGGTTTTGTGCCTGATAATGAGATTAAAATCAAGATTATAGGCTTAAGGCCAGGCGAAAAATTATATGAAGAACTACTCAATGATGCTTCAAAAACATTGCCTACACACAACGAAAAAATCATGATAGGACAAGATAATTTAGATAATTTTGAAGATGTTAATTTGCTTATTTCTACCTTAATCCAAACTGCAAAAAAATCTTCAAGTGCTGAAATTGTTGGGTTGATGAAGAAAATTGTACCCGAATTTAAAAGTATGAACTCGGTATTTGAGACCCTTGATAATTAGTTTTGATTCTAATCAATCATAAATTATGCTATATTTACAACCCAAAACTTACCCTATGAATTTTAAATTTATAACAAAATCAGCTTTTTTATTGATTTCATTGGTATTGTTGTTTTCCTGTGCTTCTAGAAAAGACATTGCTTACCTTCAAAATGTAGATTCTCTTCAAAACAGCAAGGAAGCATTAAATTACGAGCCAAAATTACAAAAAGATGATATGTTAAGCATTATAGTTTCAGCCGATCAGCCAGAACTGACGATTCCATTTAACATGCCTCAAATACAAGGTAATTATCAAATTAACGAAAACCAAGATGGTATTAAAACTTATTTGATAGATGCTTATGGGTTTATTGAGTTTCCGGTAGTTGGTAAAATAAAATTAGCCGGACTTAGTCGCTCTGAAGCGGTTACTAAACTCCAAACATCTATAAAAGAATACATTACCAATCCGACAATTAATTTAAGGATTTTAAATTATAAAGTATCTGTTTTAGGAGAAGTGCTTAAACCGGGAACTATTAAGATTAACAGCGAGAGAATAACTCTTTTAGAAGCTATAAGTCAGGCCGGTGATTTGACTATTTATGGTAAAAGAGATAATATACTTGTCATCAGAGAATCAGACGGAAAAATGACTTATAATCGTATAGACATTACCAACGCTGATTTTATTAACTCTCCTTTTTATTATCTTTCTCAAAACGATGTTGTTTTAGTAGAACCTAATAAAACCAAGATGAACTCTTCAGTAATTGGTCCTAATGTTACCACTATAATATCAGCTTTATCGCTTTTAGGAACCATTTTAATCATTCTTACCCGATAATATGCAAGATCAATCTTCCTTTAGACATGCACACAAAGACGACAGTCTTGACCTCAGAGAACAGTTTGATAAGTATTTCAAGTATTGGCCTTGGTTTATTATTTCAGTGATTGTTTGCGTTGGGGTTTCTTTTTTGTATTTGAGATATACTGTGCCACTTTACCAAGCGAGTGCTACTATTTTAGTAAAAGATGAAAAGAAAGGGAGTTTAGAATCTGAATTATCTGCTTTTGCTGATTTGGGATTGATGAAAGGCATGAAAAGCAATGTCGATAATGAAATTGAAATTATAAAGTCGAGATCTATTGTTAAAACTGCAGTTAAGAAACTTAATTTTAATATTTACTATTATACCGAAGGTAGGGTTAAAGTAAAAGAACTCTATGAAGACAGACCTATAGATGTTTCTTTTTTTGAGTCGGATGATACTTTTTACACCAAAAGACAATCCTATGTAATCAATTCAAAGACGGAAAGCACTTTTGAATTGCAAACTACCGAAGGAAAGCCAATTAATGTTTTTAAGTATGGTTCAACCATAAGATTAAGCAACTGTAAGATGGTTGTAATCAAAAGAATGTTATCGTCTAAGTTAAATAATCAGGATTTCTCTGTGACGGTAAGTGTTAATAACATTGACAACGTTGTTCAGGGATATAAGAGCAGGCTGACTATTGCTCCTTTAAACGATAAATCGAGTGTTGTTGAGTTAAC
Source organism: Flavobacterium sp. UBA7682 (assembly GCF_002482945.1). Classification (NCBI taxonomy): domain Bacteria; kingdom Pseudomonadati; phylum Bacteroidota; class Flavobacteriia; order Flavobacteriales; family Flavobacteriaceae; genus Flavobacterium; species Flavobacterium sp. UBA7682. The sequence continues at coordinate 58,975 of NZ_DLGY01000016.1, read as the reverse complement.
GTTAAATGATCCGGTTGCTAAAAAAGCCGAAGACTTACTTAATACCATTATTGCCATCTATAATCAAGATGCTATTGATGATAAGAATTATATTTCCAGAAATACCCAAAAGTTTATTGATGAACGACTACAGTTTATCACTAAAGAGCTTGGAGATGTTGAAAAAGAAGGAGAAAGTTATATGACTTCTAACAGATTGACCAACATTGCTTCTGATGCAGATTTGTTTATTCAAAATTCAGTCGATTTTGAAAAGGCTTTAATAGAAACCGAAACACAAATCAAAGTTGTATCGAGTATGTTGGATTATCTTAACGGCTCTTCACAAGACGATATCATACCTAGTAATCTTATTCCTTCTGACAAAAATGGCAGCAATAGCAATGCCGCCGATTTAATTAACCAATATAATGGTTTTGTAATCGAGAGAAACAGAATTGTTAACGGAGGTGGAACGTCCAAAAATAGTGTCGTAATCAATTTAAACAATAGAATTGATGATATGCGAAAAAGCGTTAAGGAGAGTCTGAATCGCTTGATTGCTTCTCTTAAAATTAGACGGTCGGATTTACAAGCTCAGGATAATATGCTAAGCGGGAAAATTTCAGAAATTCCTAAGCAAACCAGAGAACTTAATGTCATTGGTAGACAACAAAAAATAAAAGAATCATTATATCTTTATTTGCTTCAAAAGAGAGAAGAAGTAGGTATTTCACTCGCGGTAACTTCACCAAAAGCCAAATTGATTGATGAGGCTAAATTCAAAAATGCCCCAATATTTCCTAAATCCAATATTATTTTATTGATTGGGTTTACTTTAGGTTTGCTCATTCCGTTTTTAATAATTTACTTAATTGATTTATTCGATACCAAAGTTAAAAACAGACAAGATATAGAGAACAACACCATAATTCCTTTTTTGGGTGATATCCCAAAATCAGATACGGAAGATGAAATTATCAGTGCATCAAGCCGTTCGAGTTCGGCTGAGGCCATTAGGATTGTGAGAACCAATTTGGAATTCATGTTGAATTCTGTTCCTGAAAATAGGGCTAAAACTATTTTTGTTACTTCAACTATGCCTAAAGAAGGGAAAACTTTCGTGGCTATTAATCTTGCCAGTACTATAGCGCTAACCGGAAGAAAGGTTTTACTTATAGGGCTTGATATTAGAAATCCGAAAATAGATAAGTATCTGAATGTTCCTGCTAAAGGGCTTACCAATTATATTGTTAAATCGGGACAAAAAATTGATGATTTTATCACCAAACTTGATGCGTTTGAAAATTTGCATGTGTTACCTTCAGGGGTTATTCCGCCCAATCCTGCAGATTTGCTTTTGAGTCCTAAAGTGGATGAAATGTTCGAGACTTTGAAGCAACAATATGATTACATAGTGGTTGATACCGCTCCGGTAAGTTTGGTTACCGATACCTTGTTGGTTGCGAAACACGCAGATGCTTTTGTCTACATTGTCAGAGCAAATTATCTTGACAAACGATTGTTAAAAATTGCTGATAGTTTTTATCAGGAAAAGAAATTGCCTAATATGGCTATTCTACTTAACGATACCATTTGGAGAAAAACTTACGGCTATGGTTATGGTTACGGTTATGGCTATGGAACTGAAGAAGAAAGAAAATCTTGGAAAGGTAAGTTATTTAAGAAAAAATAAATTATTATGGATTGCCTTCTCTAATTGGGGAAGGCTTTTTAATTTTACTTTGTTCTGAAAGGCATTTACGTGATTTTGATGGTGAATATCACTTCCGACAAAATCGAAGTAGTCATTGGTTAACAACTTTTCAGTCACCAATCTTACATTTTTGCCGTAATAATCAACAGTTGATAAGAGGTTTAGCTGAAATAAACAACCTGCTTTTTTTAGTTTGCTGTATTCCTTGAAATTTTCATGGTAAAATTGATAACGTTCCGGATGAGCCAAAATAGGTTTGTAACCTGCTAATTGAATTTCAAATATGATATCGTATAACTGGATTGGCGGACTCAAATAGGACATTTCTACTAAGATATAGTTGTCTTTTATTGTCAGTAATTTTTCTGTGCCTAGTCTTTTCACGAAACTATCGTCCATCATGTATTCCACAGCCACATTAAAAGAGGCTATTTCACATTCTTCTTGAACAGCATTTGAGATTTCTTGGTGTTTTTCTGTAATCGAACTTTCGCTGTTGTTCCATACACTTACAATGATATGAGGTGTCGTGATGATGTTTTTGAAGCCTATTTCATTCATTTGATTGATTAAAGAAATACTGTTTTCAAGACTAGTGGCTCCATCATCTATTCCCGGAAGTAAATGCGAATGAATATCAATGTGATTGTTTTGGATTAAATCACATAAAATAGGTTTTTGTTTGAAAAGGTGAATCAAAATGAAGTATTTAACTTCGTAAAATTAATCAAATTATAGTCGGTTTTGTCAATTTTAATGAATTAGAAAATAAAACAACCCAAATCTTTCCATGGGGTTTGCTAATTTATATATTTGCAATTACTAGTTAAAACAGAACATTGTTTAAAAAAAGAATAAATGAAAAACGATAATCAGTCTCAAGATTGGGATTTAGTAATTAAAGGGCATACTTCGCTTTTTGATATTAAATTCAGAGATCTTTGGCATTATAGAGATTTGTTATTGATGTTTGTTAAGCGAGACTTTGTTAGTTTTTACAAGCAAACTATATTAGGCCCGTTGTGGTTTTTTATTCAACCTATTTTTACAACCTTAGTTTTTACCTTTGTTTTTGGGAATCTTGCCGGAATCAGCTCAGACGGTTTGCCACAACAATTGTTTTATTTGGCCGGAATAACCTCATGGAATTATTTTTCTGATTGCTTAACCAAAACCAGTACTGTTTTTAGAGACAATGCCAATATTTTTGGTAAAGTATACTTTCCAAGATTAATCATGCCGTTGAGTATAGTAGTCAGTAACTTGGTGCGTTTTGGCGTTCAATTACTATTGTTGTTTGTGCTGATGGGTTATTTTTATCTCAATCCGGAAGAAGGAACTGATTTTCACATTAGTAATGGGATATTGTTGTTCCCCTTTTTAGTCATTTTAATGGCACTTTTGGGATTGGGCTTAGGGCTTATTATTACTGCGGTGACTACAAAGTATAAAGATTTAACGTTCTTAGTTACCTTTGGTGTGCAATTGTTAATGTATTCCACTACCGTGATTTATCCGTTGAGTTATGCCAAAGAAAAAGGATATGGTGATATCGTAGCCTTAAATCCAATGACAGGTATTATTGAAGCCTTTCGCTTTGCTTTTTTAGGAAAAGGAGAATTTACGATTTCCAGTATTGGGTATTCGACTATAGTTACATTGGTCATCCTTTTTCTGGGTATTATTATTTTTAATAAAACCGAAAAGAATTTCGTAGACACTATCTAGTATGAGCCAAACTGTTATACAAGTTAAAGATTTATCCAAAGCCTATCAAATAGGGCAAATTGGAACCGGAACCATTTCAAGGGATATCGAGCGGTTTTGGTTAACCAAAGTGATGGGTAAAGAAGATCCTTTTTTAAAAATTGGGGAAACCAATGACAGAAGTATTAAAGGGATTAGTGATATCGTTTGGTCATTAAGAGATATAAATTTCCAAATTAACCAAGGCGATGCCGTCGGTATAATAGGGAAAAATGGTGCCGGAAAAAGTACTTTACTAAAACTGTTGTCCCGAGTGACCAGTCCGACTACGGGCGAAATCAAAATCAAAGGAAGAATTGCCAGTCTGCTTGAAGTAGGAACCGGTTTTCATCCCGAGTTGTCAGGAAGAGAAAACATTTATTTGAACGGTGCTATTCTCGGAATGCGCAAAAAAGAAATCACTCGCAAACTTGATGAAATTATCGACTTTTCTGGGGTTGAAAGGTATATTGATACTCCGGTGAAAAGGTATTCTTCGGGGATGTATGTGCGTTTGGCATTTGCTGTAGCCGCACATCTTGAAAGTGAAATTCTGATTGTTGATGAAGTACTTGCAGTAGGTGATGCCGAGTTTCAGAAGAAATGTTTGGGTAAAATGGGCGACATCAGTAAAGGACAAGGAAGAACCGTGTTGTTTGTGAGTCATAATATGGCAGCAGTAAAGAGTTTATGTCAAAGAGGCATTGTTTTGGAAAACGGTTTGGTTATAAAAGATGATACGGTAGAAAATGCAGTAGCTACTTATCTTACCGGTAATTTCGGAATACAAAACCATAAAATATTCAGTAGTGAATATGATAGACAAGATTTTACACTGCACGAGTTAGGCGTAAATCCAGTAGGAAAAACACCAAATGCCATATTGGATGAATACCAAAGTATAGAGTTCAATATGTTGTTTACGTTAAAACACAGCGCTAAGAATTTGCATGTGACTTATGTTTTAAATAATGAATACGGAGAAACTTTATTTACTTTTTCACACAGTAACAGCGGATCAAAACTAAAACAAGGGTTAAATAAAATTAATTGTAAATTACCGGAAGGGTTTCTAAATATTGGGTCTTATTATTTGACTTTTTATGTTATAGAGAATTCCAAAACCACTTTATTTGTAGAAAAAGACATTCTAACCTTTACCATTCAAGAAGGAGAAAGACCTATTGGCTCATGGATGGGCAAAGAACCCGGATTTATAAAACCAAAATTTCAATGGACTATTGAATAAATAAAACAGTATGATCAAGAAAATAGTTAGAAAATTAATCTTAAAACGCGGATTTGAGGTCAAGAAAGTCAGTACCCATTCAAAGCTTTCTGATGTCAATAGTAAAGATTTTCTTTTGCATAATTTTTACAATATTTTAAAATCGTTCCATTTTTATCCCAAACATATTGTTGATGTTGGAGCTAATCACGGCGCGTGGACCAGAGAAACTTTGAATTATTTTCCCGATGCTGTCTATACTTTAGTGGAACCGCAATATTGGTTACAAAGTTCGCTTCAAGATATTTTAGACCGCAAAAGTAATGTTAGCTTTTATCCTTTTGGAGCCGGCGAACAATCTGGTTCGTTTGAATTTACTATTTTGGACAGAGATGACAGTTGTTCGTTTCAATATTCAAAAGAGCAAGCAGCAGAAATGGGTTTAAAGCAAATTACATTACCCATTATTACTTTAAACGAATTGCTTTCAGATAACAAGTTACCCATTCCGGATATCATTAAAATAGATGCAGAAGGATTGGATATTGAAGTTTTAAAAGGAGCGAGTAATTATCTTGGAAAAACCGAGATTATCATGGTTGAAGCCAGTGTTGTTAATAAATTATATGACAACAGTTTTCTTAAAATAGTTAACTTTATGGATGAGAAAGGCTACCGTCTTTTTGAAATAACAGATTTAAATCGACCTTTTAATCTTAAAGTTTTGTGGTTGGTTGAAATAGTTTTTGTTTTAAAGAACGGCGTCATCGACAATCAAGTTATACCTAAAGTTTAAAATGATCAACGTTACCAAAACTTTTTTTCCGCCTATTGAAGAATATACCGAACAACTTAAGCGTATATGGGAAAATCAATGGTTAACTAACAGAGGACAATTGGTTTTGGAGTTAGAGGATAAGCTAAAAACGCATCTGAATATTTCCAATATTATTTTGATGAATAATGGTACCATTCCATTACAAATCGCTTTGAAATTATTAGGAAATGGCGGTGAAATCATCACAACACCATTCAGTTACGTGGCTACGACTGCCGCCATCGTTTGGGAAAATTGCACTCCGGTTTTTGTAGACATACATCCGGAATATTTAACTATCGACGAAACCAAAATAGAAGCAGCGATTACCAGCAAAACAACAGCCATATTAGCGACACATGTTTTTGGAAATCCGTGTCATATTGAAGCTATAGAAGCTATTGCCCAAAAGCACCATCTTAAAGTTATTTATGATGCGGCTCATTCTTTTGGGGTAACCTATAAGGACAAGTCTGTTTTTGATTATGGCGATGTAAGTACCTGTAGTTTTCATGCCACCAAACTTTTCCATACCGGTGAAGGCGGTGCCGCATTTTGCAAAGACAAATCATTAGAACATCAGATTTTTTACAGCCATACTTTTGGGCATTTAGGACCAATCGATTATTACGGCGTTGGCATCAACGGTAAGATTTCCGAGTTGCAAGCGGCTATGGGATTGACGGTCTTGCCTTATGTTGCTGCCATAGTGAAAGCCCGAAAAGAAGTGGTTGACTTTTATAATACCCATTTGGATTTTTCAAAACTCCAACCACTAAAAATCAGAGAAAATACGCAGTGGAATTACAGCTATTATCCTGTGATTTTTGAAACTGAAGAGCAATTATTGGCGGTTCAAAAAGCGTTGAATGATAATGATATTTATCCAAGACGTTATTTTTATCCTTCCTTAAATACCATTGAATACACCCAAGGAAATTCAATGCCTATTTCAGAAAGTGTTGCCGAAAGGGTTTTGTGTTTGCCCTTGTATAAGGAATTATCAAGAACAGAAACGGAGAGAATAGTTTCATTAATAAATATCAATTTATAATGAAAGCAGCGATAATGCAGCCTTATTTTTTTCCTTATATTGGCTATTTCCAATTGCTCAATGCGGTGGATACTTTTGTAGTTTATGATGATGTTAATTTTATAAAGAAAGGTTGGGTCAACAGAAACAATATATTGGTTAATGACAAACAATACCTATTCACTATTGCCTTAAAATCCGCGAGTCAGAATAAATTGATTAACCAAATTGAGCTGGATGACAATTCGAATTGGAAAACAGCTTTATTGAAAACGATTCATTTGGCTTATGGAAAGGCTACGTTTTTTGAACAAGTTTTTCCGCTTATCCAAGATATAATTGAACAGCAAGAAACCAATCTTTCAAAATTGATTGTTTATTCTTTGCAGCAAATAAGTAGTTATCTTTCGATTCCAACGACTATTATAATTTCTTCTGATATAGAAAAAGACAATAGTTTAAAAGGACAAGATAAGATTATCGAAATTTGTAAAAAATTAGGTGCAACGAATTACATCAACGCGGTTGGCGGCATGACATTGTATGAGGAAAATGTATTTTTAGAGAACAATATCGTTTTGCAATTTATTAAATCGGATTCGATAGTTTATCCGCAATTTAAGAATGCCTTTATACCTCATTTGTCAATCATTGATGTAATGATGTTTAATGCACCCGAACAGATAAAGTGTTTTCTAGACCAATATGAATTGATATGAAAAAGATATACGGTAAAATCATTGAACACTACGAAAGTTGTCTTGAAAAACATGGCGACAATCACTTAGGTGTTGATTGGCCAAAACTTGAAGACGTAGACAAACGCTACAAAGTAATGTTAGACATTATAAGATTAAATGAAGCCAATGACCACGAAGTGTCTTTATTGGATTTTGGTTGCGGAACAGCCCATCTTTTAGCGTACATTCAGCAGCATAATTTTCAAAACATCGTTTATTCGGGCTTAGATATTTCCCAGAAGTTTGTTGATGTTGCCCAAGAGAAGTATCCGAACAATTCTTTTTATTGTATAGATATTTTAGAAGCGGAAGATAGTCTGGATCATTTTGATTATGTAATTATGAATGGTGTTTTTACTGAAAAAAGAGAATTGTCTTATGCCGAAATGTGGGATTATTTTACCAAGATGATAAGCATCATTCACAACAAATGCAATAAAGGTTTTTCTTTTAATGTGATGTCAAAAAATGTCGATTGGGAAAGAGAAGATTTGTTTCATGTTTCGCATGACGCTTTGAGTCAATTTTTATGTCAAAATCTTACCAGAGATTACGTGATAAGAAATGACTATGGTTTGTATGAGTACACGGTTTATGTTTTAAAAAAATAAGCAATATGGCAAAAGTTATAATTTTCGGAATCCAAGATTTTGCAGAATTGGCACATTATTATCTCGAAAATGATTCGAAACATGAGGTAGTTGCCTTTAGCGTTCACGAAAAATATTTACCCGAAAATCATTTGTTTCATGGCTTACCTATAGTAGCATTTGAAAATATTGAAAAAGAGTATGCTCCGACAGCGTTCAAGTTTTTTGCCCCAATGGCGCCTCAAGACATGAACAAACTCAGAGAAAGTGTTTATAATACTATCAAAGCTAAAGGCTATGAGTTGATTAGTTATGTAAGTAGCAAAGCCACTTTGTTCAATAATCCGATAGGTGATAATTGTTTTATTTTGGAAAACAATACCATTCAACCTTTTACCTCCATTGGGAACAATGTAATTTTATGGAGCGGTAATCATATTGGTCATCATTCTGTGATTAAAGACCATGTAATGTTTACTTCTCAAGTAGTTTTATCAGGGCATTGTGTAGTGGAAAGTTATGCTACTTTGGGCGTGAATGCTACCATTAGAGACGGAATAACTATTGCGGAAGGAACTTTTGTAGCCATGGCTGCCAGTATTATTAAAAATACAGAACCTTGGTCTATGTACAAAGGAAATCCGGCGGTGAAATCCGAAAAATCGACTAAAAGTTTATAACCATGTGGAACAAGAAAGGATTAATTTACAACGTAAAGGCTGAACATGATTGGAACAAAAGTCATGCTCAAGTTCCTGTTGCCGATGTCCTTTTCGACAGAATCAGAATTTATTATGCTACCAGAAATTCGTTGGGAAAAAGTACTATTTCTTTCATCGAAGTAGCTAAAAATAATCCGAGCCAAATTCTATTTGAAAACAACCAACCTTTATTGCCTTTTGGAAATCTCGGCGCCTTTGACGATTCGGGTATCATGCCTTCTTCTATAATTAATGTTGGGAATAAAAAGTATTTGTATTACATCGGTTGGACGACAAGACAAACCGTTCCGTTTCAAAATGCTGTCGGATTAGCGATAAGTGAAGATGGCGGGAAAACCTTCCATAAATTTTCCGAAGGACCAATTATTACCGTTAATCATATTGAACCTTATTTTTCGGGTACTTCGTATGTTATGATTGATAATGGAGTGTTTAAAATGTGGTATTTGTCTTGTGTCAAATGGGAGATTTTTGAAGACAAACCGGAACCTATTTATAATATAAAATATGCTGAATCTCCGGATGGTATTCATTGGAAGCAAACCGGAAAAGTAGCCATTGCCTTAAAGGAAGACGAAGGCGGTTTGGTCAGTGCATCAGTAATCAAGACCGATAATATTTATAAAATGTGGTTTGGCAAGAGAAAGAAAAGCGATTACAGAACCAACTCAAAGAATTCTTATCGTATCGGTTATGCCGAATCAACTGATGGAATGAATTGGGAACGAAAAGATAATTTATCAGGAATTGATGTTTCGGCTGAAGGTTGGGATTCTGAAATGATTTCTTATCCATGTGTTTTTAAAAACGAAAGCGAATTGGGTATGTTTTACAATGGCAATGGGTTTGGAAAAACCGGACTTGGCTATGCCCTTTGGCAAGAATAATTTATGAAGACCCTAAAAAATAGTATTTTGAAGTTTATAAGCCAATGGAAGACCTACAATTGGAAAGCCATTTTAATTTATGTAGCAATTGCAAGTGCCATGCTTCAATTACTCTATATAGTTTGTGATTTTCAGCATCCTGTATTCAGAAGATTTATCAATAAAATTTCTTTGTCTTTTTTCTTTATTTCTACTCTTTTACTCACAGTAATTTTAACCTATAAAAGAATTAGTAGTTGGTTGTCAGTCTCTGTAAACCCACAATTGATGGTCATTACCAGAAAAGGGTATGCTATCCTTTGCCTTTTTTCTGCTGTTCAACATTTCTCTTTAATTAAATACGGCTTAGAACCTTATAATTTACTGCTTTTAGGAAGAGAAGTACCAAGTACAGAATCTTATCTCTTGTCCTTCTTTTACATAATCTCTTTATTGATGTTATTGGTTGGCTACAGAATCAGACTGGCTTGGATATTAATTTTTGTGTTAGGCGGTTTGGTTATTCCTTTTTCCTTAGAGATATTTCTAAAAAACATTTTTAATTTTTATGCTATTTTTATTTCGGTAGACTTATGGAAAGGCAAGAAAACGAATGAAGGCTCATGGGCAATTGTTTTGATGTGTCTTTCCGCTTCGGTATTGATGACCGCTGCCGGATTACACAAACTTTTAGGGCCGGTATGGCAAGAAGGTTTAGGATTTTACTATTCTCTGAATATTTCATTTTTTCCGGACAGGTATCTTTGGGATCTATTGGATTATAAGGGCTTAATGTATTTTTTTAATTGGTCAACCATCATTATCGAGGTAATTGCGCTTCCTTTATTTTTATTTAAAAGAGCTTGGTCTTTGGTTATTTGGTGTTTTCTCGGATTGGCATTATTTCTAACCTTTGCCATGTCAGGAATTGGAATTATGGGCGGGCCAATTGTTTTCTGTATGATATTATTGTTCTTGTCTTTAACCAATATACCGGTTAAGTTAAGCCGATTTTTTTTTAAGAAAAATAATAAAGTTGAAGATTTCACAAAACCCAAAGCCAAATATTCAGTGTTGAGTTCTGTAGGTGTTGGAATGGTTATTTTTTGGTATACTATTTTGTCCTGTTCTCATGATTTGTACAGAGATTACAGATTAAAGAAATTAAACAATCCGGCGCAGTTTGGTAATTTTAAGAATACCCAATTGCCCAAAACCGTTCCTCAAAACGCAATAACCTACAGATTGAGTTACATCGATAGGGTTTTTATAGCACCGATACAACCTTATAAGTTTTGGAAATTTACATGGTCCATATCTTTGTTTAATTATCACCATCTGTTTGATAGACTTTATTTTAAAGTTATCTTTACTGATTATGATAACAAACAAGTAGAAATAATTAATTACTTTGATGAAGACGGTGCCATTAGCGAAAACCATCCGTTAATTGGGAATGAAAGATTTATATTGAGTTGTTTTAGAATGATGGATGCAGTAAGATCTGAACCTTTTTTATCGAGTTCTACATTAAATTTACCCATGGAAAAGGAATTGCAAGGGATTGTGATGTATTCGCTTGACAATCAAAATAGAAATCGATACAAGAGCGCAACGATATATGTAAAACAGATGCACCAGCCTTTTAAGTATGAAGGTAATTCAAAACCTTGGAAGCAAGAACCTTGGATTGAGTTTTACAATTTAAACTTGAAAGATAAAAAAGGTAAAATTGTGAATAAACTAAGCACTTATGAGTATGAAAAATTGGAAATTGAGGCTTTTAAGAAAAAAATTATTGTGCCCAATTTTTAAGTAAGACAAATGATTTTGGAGAAGATGTTTAGGAATAAGTTGAATCAAATTAAAATTGTTTTTTTTGAATTATGAAAGAGGAAATTGAATTTTTTAATAAAAACGGATACCTGATTTTGGAGAATTTTTTTCCTAAACAAGCGATTGAAGCAGTTTTAAAAGACGCGAAAAATGTTTTTTTAAGGCAGTTTATAGAAAAAAAATATGTTGCACAATGTGTTTTAGAAGAGATTAACGAAGCCCAATTCAACAGTTTTTTATATCGTTTGTTTGAAGACGATTTAGAGTGTCTTTCCAATTGCGGTAAACAAGCGCAGCATTTGATTAGCCTACACACTTTGTCTCTTGATACTAAAATTGTGGAACTGCTCAAAAAAATGGGACTGAAAACACCCATTGTCAGCACCAGACCTGTTTTGTATTTTAATCATCCTAAGTTAGCCAAACAAAAAGTATTTCATACCGTCGATGCCCATCAGGATTGGAGAAGTATGCAAGGGTCGTTGAATTCTGTTGTGATTTGGATACCCTTAGTTGATATCAATAAAGAATTGGGCGCCTTAGAAGTATTGCCTAAAAGTCATTTGGACGGATTAAGAACAGATCATATTGAAAATGGTTTCGGTATGGTGGTTTTAAGCGAAGCCGAAAAAGAAAAATTAATTTCTGTAGAACTTAATGCCGGTGACGCCTTACTTTTTTCTTCTTTTTTAATTCACCAAAGCGGCGATAACATCACCAATAATCCCAGATGGAGTTGCCATTTCAGGTACAATGATTTAGAGGATTCGTCTTTTATCCAAAGAAAATTTGCGCATCCTTATATTTATAAACCAATGGAAGAATTGATTACAAAAGACTTCCCGTCAATAGATGACCTATCAAAAATTTACTCATAAATGAACACTGAAGAAAAGAAATACAGCGAAGTAGAAGTTCGTGGAATAGACTTTAAATTAATGACTTATACCCGTTCACTTGAGCTATGCGCCAGAATGAATTATGAAACCGAGAACCTGGATTTTATTGATACCATAAAACCCAATCAAGTGCTGTATGATTTAGGTGCTTGCGAAGGCCGTTTTTCTTTATACGCCGCTTTAAAAGGCGTTAGAGTAGTGTCGTTTGAACCGGAAGCCAAAAATTTCTCTGTTTTTTCACAAAATATAGCAATCAACAATATTGGCGAAGATAGACTTAAAGCCATAAACGCAGGAGTTGGAGCCAATAATGGAAAAGCGATTATCAACATTGGACAACCTTGGGAAGGCGGACATCAGAAAGTGGTTGAGCATGGCGAAATTCGTAATGATTTGAACTTCAATTTTGTTGAAAATCAAGAGATTCAGTTGATTTCTATTGACAGCTTTGTGGAAGAAGGAATTTATCCGGCACCCAATTATCTAAAGATTGATATCGATGGTTCTGAAATGCCTTTTTTAATTGGTGCTGCTAAAACGCTGAAAAGTAAAGAACTAAAAGGAATTATTTTTGAATTGAATGAAATCGATCCTAATTTTAAAAGTATAATTTCGCTTTTGAATGAGAATGGATTTGTAGAAGATAAAAGATTCAATGTTCCCAACGAACCCAATCTTTTCAACATACTATTTGTAAAAAGATAATTTTTAGAGATCACTACAGTAATGAAAAGTCAGGATTTGGATTTGGAAGTTGAAAATAATAGAAACCCTTTTGTAGCAGTATGGATGGTGACTTATAATCATGAATCTTATATTGTACAGGCCATGGAGTCTATTGTAATGCAACAAACCAATTTTGATTTTAAACTGTATATTGGCGATGACTGTTCCACAGATACTACCAGAAAACTGCTTCAGGAATATAAAGCGAAATACCCTGATACAATCGAATTAATATTACACGAAAAAAACTTAGGCGCTAGTCCTAACGGGATTTTTATGTACCAACATTGTATTGAAACCGGAGCAAAATATATTGCCTTGTGTGAAGGAGATGATTATTGGACTGATCCATTAAAGCTACAAAAACAAGTTGATTTTTTGGAAGCCAACCAAGACTGCAATATTTGCTTTACCCGAGCTAATATGTTGAAAGATGCTGAATTGAAATTACATAAAGTGCCCAAGCCATTTAATACTGTTCCTTTTTCTTATGAAGAATTGTTGCGGTATTATAATTTTATTACAACCGCCAGTGTAATGTTCAGGAATCAAGAAAATTTGATTATTCCTGACTGGATTACTACTTTGCCTTTCGGAGATTTAGGAGTATATAAAGTGGTAAGTCAGCAAAAAAAGATTGCCTGTATAGATGAAGTTATGAGCGTGTATCGCATTCATGGTGACGGCATTTGGTCGAAAGTGAAACCCGTAGAAGCAGAAAATAAATACCTGCTTTTTTACAAAAAGATTTATTTTTATCTTACGGAAAAGGAGAAATTAATAGTCTCTCAAAAAATCAAAAAGTCTTTGTCTAATGTGTCGAATTATAAATATCCTTCCCAAAAAATAGCAAGGAAATTGCATTTGTTTTTTAATTTGATAAAATCTTATCGATACCTATGAATCCTGTGCTTAGTATCATTATTCCGTGCTATAATTCTGAAGCCACTTTAGAAGCTACTTTGGAATCCGTCGTTGCGCAAAATTTCCAAAAATGGGAAGCCATAATTGTCAATGATGGTTCAACCGATACCACAGAAGCTATCGCTTTAAGTTGGGTGAAAAAGGACGACAGATTTAAATATTTTACCAAATCCAATGAAGGTTTAGGCAAAACCCGCAATTTTGGAATTGAAAAAGCGCAAGGAACCTACATCTTACCTTTGGATTCAGATAATCTGTTGATGGCAGATTTTGCTAAAGAGGCCATCACTGTTTTTGAAGCAAATAACAATATTGGAGTGGTTTACGGACATGCCGCCTATTTCGGAGAAAAGCAAGGTCTTTGGGAAGTTGAACCTTACGATTTCAAAAAAATATTGGCCGCCAATTATATTGATGCTTGTGCCATTTACAAAAAGCAGTTGTGGGTTGAGGTTGGTGGTTATGATGAAAATATGCCCTATCAAGGCCATGAAGATTGGGATTTTTGGATAGCTTTAGGAGTTTTAAATGTTCAATTCCATCATTTAAACAAAATCACTTTCCGATATTATGTCTCCAAAAAGTCCATGATCAGATCGTTCACAGAAGCGATGCAACAAGCCAACAACGACTATATATTTAAAAAGTACAGTGAACAATGTCAACAATATTATTTGGATCTTTTTTTACTGTATAAAAAAACGGAAACCCATCACGCAGCCCAATTAAAAAGTGAGAAATTTGTAATCGATTTATTTTGTAAAACCTTTTTTGGTTTTTCTATATTTGGATTGTATAAAACTAAAAAACAGTAATGTTAGCCATCGTCATTCCGTATTTCAAACTCGCTTTTTTTGAGGAAACCCTAGCTTCGTTGGCCAGCCAAACGGACCAGCGTTTTACAGTTTATATAGGTGATGATGCGAGTCCGGAAACCCCCAAAGATATGTTGGCTAAATTCAAAGATAAGTTCCAATGGGTTTACCATCGTTTTGATGATAATTTGGGTGGGAAAGCTTTGGTCAAACAATGGGAACGATGCATTTCGCTTACTAAAAACGAGGAATGGCTCATGATTTTAGGCGATGATGATTACTTAACTGATACGGTTGTAGAGCAGTTTTATGCTCAACTTCCTCAATTTCTTTCTAAAACCAATTTGGTTCGATTTGCCTCACAAACTATAGTAGAGGAAACCAAGCACAAAGCCGCAGTATGTAACAATCCGATTTGGGAAAGCGCTACCGATTCTTATTTTAGAAAGCTGATGAAAATTTCCAGAAGTTCACTTTCAGAATATATATTTTTGAAAAGTGCCTTTGAAAAGCACCGATTTTACAATTATCCATTGGCTTGGAATAGTGATGATAGGGCATGGCTCGATTTTGCTGAAGATAAACCAATTTATTCCATCAACGAAAGTGTAGTTTGTGTCCGTTTATCGGGTTTGAATATTACCGGTAAAAAAGATAACTTACCGCTGAAAAGCAATTCTCTTGTTGCCTTTTATACTTTTTTGATTGAAAAAAAACTAAACTATTATACCAAATACCAACGGATCAAAATACTCAGAAAGTATCAAGAAGAACTAAAGAAAATCAGACCATTGCAATTTAAAGATTGGGGGTTTTTAGGGTGGCATTATTTAACCAACCTGAATAGGAGCACCATAAATGAATTTTTCAAGAAAAGAGTATCCAACAAATAAGCCAATGTTTTTAACCATAACAGCATGAACGGAGTAAAAGTAACCATAATCATGGCAACCTATAACAGGGCCAATTTTATCTTGGAGACTTTGCTGTCCATTCAAAATCAGACGTTTTCCGATTGGGAATGTCTCATTATTGATGATGGCGGAACGGATAACACAGCCGAAGTTATCGCACCTATTCTCAGTCAGGACAAGCGTTTTCAGTTTTTAAAACGTTCCGATAAGTACGTAAAAGGTTTGCCGGGTTGTAGAAATTATGGTTTAGATTTGGCGAAAGGTGAATGTATTATCTTTTTTGATGACGATGATCTTCCGCATCCGCAAAATTTAGAATTGTGTGTTTCTGAATTGGCTGATACCAATATTTATTTTTGTCGTTATATCCGAAATGTCTTTTTTGGTGTTTTTGATTATCAATTTGATTTTTCCAAAGATTACACCTCATTTTACATCGACCAGAATGATGTAGAAGCGATGATTAAGAATGAACTTCCTTTTAATTCTTGCGCTGTAATGTGGAAAAAAGAATGCTTTGAGCACAATAGGTTTGAAGAACATTTGATGTATGCGGAAGAATGGGAATTGTACTCCAGAATTGTTTCTTCAGGATACAAAGGGATTTCCATTGACAAATGCTTGTTCTATGGCCGTAAACATCCTGAATCAAACACAGGAGAGTTTTATAATCATAACCCGATTAGAAGAGAATCTTATGTTAATGCAATATTGTTGGTAATAAAAAATTTGAAAGAAAAGAAATTATTGTCTTATGCTATTGTCCGTTATTTTATGGCTATTTCAATAAATTTTAAAGAGTATGCTTTATTTGAAAAAATTTTAACTATCCTTGAACTGTCCAAGATAGATCAACTCAAATGGCGTTTTTTTTATGTTATTTTGCCGGTAAGGTTAAGTTTTTACAGGATTAGGAAAGCCTTAAAATAAAAAACAAATGAAAATTTTAATAATCGAGCAAGATTTAAGAGTGTCCGGAACCAGTCAGGGTATCATTTCTCGCTCCTTTTTATACCGATTAAGAAACGCTCATCCCAATGCGATTATTAATGTAGTTTATCTTAAAAGTCAGCCGAGTGATGATCAATTGCATTTATTACCTGTTGATTCCATAGAAAGCCACGTTTTAAACTTAAAAATTCCTTTTTTAACCAAATTAATTAATAAATTTTATTGGCGATTGTTTGGCGTTTCATTAGCCATAGAACACATTAATAAGGTTTATGGTTCTTACATTGGAAAGATTGATTATCAAGGGTATGACCATATTTTTATCAGAAGTGCCGGTTTGGCTCATGAAACAATTTTAGGGTGTAAAAATCTTCCGATATTAAAAAAGGCCATTGTTAATTTTCACGATCCATATCCGATTTTTTGGTATGTCGGAACAACAAAAGAGCTAACCAATTTAGAATTGTTTCAAATGAAATCGATGCAAAAAGTGGTTTCTCAAGCCAAAACCTGTATGAGTTCCGCCAATGCAATGGCAAAAGACATGCAGTTTTTGTATGGTTCGAGAAAGAAGTTTTACAGCTTGCCTCATCAATATTGTGAAAGTGTTTTTGATTTATCAGATACTGATAAGGCCTTAAAAAAAGGTAAAGCCATAACCATAGCCTATCATGGTGCGATTCAATTTGGCAGAAATATAGAAAACCTTTTAGATGCTTATGAAGCATTGGTTCATAGTAATTCAATCTACAGTGAAAAAACTGAGTTTATCTTGAGATTAAAAGGAATTGATCTCAAAAAACTTGCAGAACGATATGCTAAAACACCCAACATTGTTATTTTAGATACTTTGAATTTTTCCAATTCATGCTATGAACAAACCCATGTTGCCGATATCAATATCATCTTAGAAAACGGTCCGTTATATTGTAATATTCTAGTGGGTAAAGCACCGTTTTTAGCCTCTTTTAACAAACCGGTATTGTCTATTTCTCCTCAAGTGAGTGAATTGAGAACTATTATTAAAGACGAAAAGTATATTGCCACTATGGATGATAAAAAGGAAATACAAGATAAGTTGGAACAACTTATTCTCTCCAGGATAAAGTCTGATGAACCGGTTTATCCATTCGGAGATTATTTTAGCGATGCCAATTTTAAATTGAGACTGAATGAAATACTCCAAGATAAATAGCGTCTGAATCAAAAGTGTTATTTTTGACTCTAGCAAAATGTTGTATCCACCAAAGGAATTAACATAAACAGCATTTAATATTTACCCCAAATTAAAGCACGTAAAATTATAGCGTAAAGCATAAAAATACTTATTTTTACTTCCGTTACAACCTTTTTTTAATGAACAACAAACCTTATTTAATAGCCGAAATTGCGCAAGCTCACGATGGAAGTTTGGGAATTTTGCATTCCTATATTGAAGCCGTGGCACAGACCGGTGTTCAGGCAATTAAATTCCAAATGCACATAGCCGAAGCGGAAAGTAGTATTCATGAACCTTTTCGCGTGAAATTTTCCAAAGAAGATGCCACGCGTTATGACTATTGGAAACGAATGGAATTCACCTTAGAACAATGGAAAAACATCAAAAAACATTGTGACGATGTGGGTTTGGATTTTATTTGTTCGCCATTCAGTAATTTAGCCGTGGATTGGCTGGAGGAAGTTGGCGTTCATACTTATAAAGTAGGTTCAGGAGAAGTCAATAATTTTCTTTTACTCGAAAAAATTACCCAAACCGGAAAGCCAATCATCATTTCGTCAGGGATGAGCAGTTTTGCCGAATTAGATAAAACGGTTGACTTTCTGAAAAGTAAAAAGGCGGATTTCTCCATTTTGCAATGCACCACAGCTTATCCGACAAAACCGGAACAATTCGGACTGAATGTGATTTCGGAATTAAAAGAAAGGTATAAAGTGACCATTGGTTTTTCAGACCATTCAGCTAAAATTTCAACCGGAATTGCCGCTGTAGTGCTTGGTGCCGAGATACTTGAATTTCATGTGGTTTTTAACCGTTCGATGTTTGGCCCTGATGCGATTGCGTCATTGACCTTAGAAGAAACCAAACAACTGGTGGAAGCAGTAAATGAAATTCATGTAGCCCAAAATAACCCAATCAATAAAAACAGCAATGAAGATTTCAGAGAACTTAAAAGCATCTTTGAAAAATCATTGGCCATCAATAAAAATTTACCACAAGGTCATATCCTGACTTTTGCGGATTTAGAAAGTAAAAAGCCCAAAGGGTACGGCATTTCCGCAGCCGATTTTGAAAAAGTAATCGGAAGACAATTGAATACCAATATGTCCCAATGGGATTTTTTGAATGAAGAAGACTTAGCATGAGCAACACCAGAAAAATAGCTGTCGTTATTACAGCCAGACCATCTTATAGCCGAGTTAAAACCGTTTTAACCGCTATCAAAAAACACCCTGAATTAGAGTTGCAACTCATTGTCGCGGCTTCTGCTTTGCTCGACCGATACGGAAGTGCGGTGAATTATATAGAGAAAGACGGTTTCGAAATTGCCGCCAAAGTGTTTAATGTCTTAGAAGGTGAAAACCTAACTGCAGCAGCCAAAACCACCGGAATCGGAATTCTTGAATTGTCTACTGTTTTTGACAATCTTCGTCCCGATATTGTAGTAACCGTTGCCGATAGATTTGAAACGATGGCGACTGCGATTTCCGCTTCTTATATGAATATTCCTTTGGCACACATACAAGGTGGCGAAGTAACCGGAAATATTGATGAGAAAGTTAGACACGCTATTACCAAATTAGCCGATTATCATTTTGTAGCTTCCGAAAATGCCAAACAAAGGGTCATTCAATTGGGTGAAAATGAATCGCTCGTTTTCAATACGGGTTGTCCGTCCATCGACATTGCGCAAGAAGTTGCCAAAAATAATGCACTAACGTTCAATCCTTATGAAAAATATGGAGGTGTTGGTTCGCAACCTGATTTGAGTAACGGCTACATCGTCGTGATGCAACATCCGGTGACCAACGAATACCAAGATTCCAGAAAACACATAGAAGCGACTTTAAGAGCGATTCAAAAAATAAATAAGCCAACGCTTTGGTTTTGGCCCAATGTAGATGCCGGAGCCGATGGAACTTCGACCGGAATTCGTTCGTTTCGAGAGAAATATGAAATGAGTAATGTTCACTTTTTCAAAAACATGGAAGGTGATGATTTTTTAAATTTATTGCATTCTTCTCTTTGTTTGGTCGGGAATTCGAGCGTAGGAATTCGAGAGTGTGCTTATCTTGGCGTTCCGACAATCAATATCGGTTCGCGCCAAAACCGTCGTGACCGTGGTCAAAATGTAGTGGATGTAAGTTATGCAGAAGAAGAAATTGTAACAGCAATTGCAACCCTTTTAACCAAAAACGAAAGACCAAAATCTGATATTTATGGCGGAGGCGACGCCGGAATTAAAATAGCGCAACTACTCAAAGATTTGCCTTTGCAGTTTCATAAAACAATCACCTATTAATGAGAATATTAGGATTAATACCGGCTCGTGGTGGTTCGAAAGGCGTTCCTAAAAAAAACATCAAATTATTGGGTAGAAAACCCTTGATTGAATACACCATAGATTCTGCGAAAGAATCAACCATGTTAACACAAATAGTGGTTTCTACAGACAACGAAGAAATTGCAATAGCCGCTGAAGTTTACGGTTGTAAACCACCATTTATTCGTCCGGCGGAATTGGCTGAAGACACTTCAACTTCACTCGAGGTAGTGCAACACGCTATCGCTTTTTTTGAAGCTCAAAATATCTTTTTTGATGCCGTTTGTTTGTTGCAACCGACCAGTCCGTTTCGCGAAAAAGGCTGTATAGACAAAGCCATTTCGCAATTTATCAATACCAATGCTGATTGTTTGGTCAGTGTTTTACCGATACCGTTGGAATACAATCCACATTGGGCGTTTGAAGAAACCGAAAATGGTTTGTTGAAAATTGCCACCGGAGAAACAACTATTATTCCCCGAAGACAAGCATTGCCCAAAGCATTTCACCGTGATGGTTCTATCTATGTAAGTAAAACGGAAGTGATCAAAAACGGAAGTCTTTACGGAAATAAAATAGCCTTTCTTGAAAGTAATCCTGAATTTCACGTAAATATCGACACTATGGAAGATTGGGAAAAGGCAGAAAAATTACTAAACAAATTATAACCTAATGAGTAATAAAGATATTGCAGTAACCACGTTTAAATATTTTTCCGGTCTGGAAGGAAACCAACACATTGCCTCTGAATTTGCCTTGAAAACGATAGTGGATATTGTTGACAAATACAAAACCGAAAATGTATTAGAATTAGGACTAGGAATCGGTTCTATTGCTTATTGTATTCAGGATTTTTATCAAAAGCAGCATCGAAAATTGAATTACGTAGGCACTGAAGCCAACGAGTTTTGTTTAAATGCCTTGGCCAAATATTTAAAAGAGTATTATTCAAAAGTTCAAATTTTCAATACGTTAAAAGATATTGAAACGACTCAAAAATTTGATTTAATCATTATTGACGGTACCGATGAACATGTGTTGAAAATCAAAAATATGATTACCAATAATGGCATCATCATCATAGAAGGCGACAGAATTCCGCAATTAAATATCATCAGAGAGATTTTTCCTAAATCATTGTACACCAGAGTGATTTCAAATTATAAAAGTCCGGATTACGGACCTTTTCCTTCTGACACTTATTCCGGTGGATTGCAACTGATTTTTACCAATCCAACGTTGAAACAACAGATAGATTATGCGGTTTATAAAATCAAAACGGCTATTAATTATAGAATAAGATAATAACTTATGTGCGGAATTGCCGGAATCATTGGACCCAATGCCCATCAGCATACTTTGTTGAGCATGCTCGGTGTACAAAAACATCGCGGACCTGACTTTACCGGAAAATGGTTAATTGAAAACCGAGTGGCTTTAGGTCACAACCGTTTGAGTATTATTGATTTATCCGCTGCCGGAAACCAACCTTTTTTGAGCGATTGCGGTAATTATGTGCTGATTTTCAATGGAGAAATTTACAACTATTTGGAACTGCGAAAATTGCTCCAACCCAAATATACTTTCAAAACACAATCAGATACTGAAGTTTTACTCAATGCTTACCGCGAATGGGGTGAAAAGTGTTTGGACCAATGCAATGGTATGTTTGCGTTTGCCATTTGGAACCTCAAAGAACAAACGTTATTTGCCGCACGAGACCGCTTTGGTGTAAAGCCGTTTTATTATTTTTTCGACCAAAATGACTTTTATTTTGCTTCAGAAATCAACACGCTTTTTGCAGCTGATATTGCTAAAATTCCAAACGATAAGGTTTGGCTTAACTTCTTTTCCGAAGGCAGTTATGGTTTGCCCAATGAGACCTTTTGGGCGAACATACACCAACTCGAAGCCGGACATTTTTTGACTTTAAAAAACAACCATTTACAAATTAAAAAATGGTATCATTTTGAAGAACGAATTGTGAAATTGCAAAATCATTTTGAGCAAAACGAAGAAGAATACATCACCAATTTGCTTCTAAAAGCTATCAATTTCCGATTCAGAGCCGATGTTCCTATCGGATTTAATTTGAGTGGAGGTTTGGATTCGAGTACTTTATTGGCACTGATTGACCAACAAAATATAGACAAATCAACGATTGAGGCTTTTACTTTTGTAACCAATGACGAGCGCTATGATGAATTGCCTTGGGTAAAACTGATGCTCGAACAAAGACCTTATCATTTGAATGTTTGTTCTCTATCTGCAAATGAAATTCCGGATTTGGCTTCTAAAATGGCACAACATCAGGCTGAACCTTATGGTGGTGTTCCAACGATTGCTTATGCTAAAATCTTTAAAACAGCCAGCGAAAAAGGGGTAAAGGTTTTGCTTGACGGCCAGGGTTCAGACGAAGCTTGGGCAGGTTATGATTACTATGTTTCCAATTCGAATAGTATAGTGCAAGGTGTAACAAAGTCGCCTTTTAGAATCGGTGTTTTAGACAGTGATTTTGCTAAAGATTACGGTAAAACGAACTATCCAAAGCCTTTTGAAGACCATTTACTCAATTTGCAATACCGCGATTTGTTTTTTACCAAAATTCCTCGTGCTTTGCGTTTTAATGACCGAGTTTCTATGATGTATGGCACAGAATTGCGCGAACCGTTTTTGGATTATGAATTGGTAGAATATGTTTTCAGCCGACCAACCGATTTTAAAATAAAAGATGGTGCTCAAAAATGGATGCTTCGTAAAATAGCCGAGAAGTTTTTGCAAAAAGACTTAGTTTTGGCACCCAAAAGACCTTTGCAAACACCACAAAGAGAATGGCTTTCAGCCGATTTGAAAGATTGGGTAATGGCTGAAGTTGGACTATTGGAAAAGAATAATTGGTTTGATAAAAAACAGTTGCAAAACGAATTGGCTAATTTCTTTAAAGGAGATAATCAAAGTAGTTTTCACATTTGGCAATGGATTAATACGGCCCAAATTTTGAAAAAATGATAAATTCTGAAAATAAAAAAATATTTATTTTGCTTCCTGATGGTGTGGGTTTAAAGAACTTTGCTTTTACCAATTTTCACAGCATTGGTATAAATAAGGGAAATGACATTACTTTTTGGAATAATACGCCTTTTAATTTAAGCGAATTGGGATTCAAAGAAATATGCTTTCAAAATGCCAAAGTACATCCGTTAACCGATATTTTAAAAAAAGCGCAAACCCAAATTGAGCTAAATCTTAGTATCAAAAAATCAAAAGATAAAGTATACGATTCTTATAGATTTCCATTTTCTTACCGAGATATTAAATCATCACTAAAAAGCGTTAGTACTAATTGGTTGGTTTTTTGGAATAATTCCGAAAAAGGGTTGAAACGTATCAGAAAAAATATTGTCAAGCAGGAACGAAAGACCAAATTGTATTTCGATAGTCTGGAAACACTTGAAAAAGAGAAACCCGATTTTGTTTTTTGTACCAATCAGAGAATGATGCTGGCGATTGCACCTATATTGGCAGCGCAGGATTTAGGAATTCCGACTGCAACGTTTATTTTCTCATGGGATAATTTGCCCAAAGCCACCAAAATTATTGAAACTGATTACTACTTTGTTTGGAGTAATCACATGAAAAATGAGTTGTTGTATTATTATCCGCATCTCAAAGAAAATCAGGTGTTTGTTACCGGAACGCCACAGTTTGAAACCCATACCGAAAAGGATTTACTCCTTTCAAAAGAAGCTTTTTTCAAGGAATACCAATTAGATTTAACTAAAAAATATATATGTTTTTCGGGAGATGATGTGACCACTTCACCGAACGATCCAACTTATTTGTCAGATACTGCTGCAGCGGTGGCAAAACTCAATCAAAAAGGGCATAATTTAGGCATTGTTTTCAGAAGATGTCCGGTTGATTTTTCAAACCGTTATGACGCTGTTTTAGAGCAATATAAAGATATAATTGTCAGTGTCAATCCCAAATGGAAAAAAATGGGTGAAGCCTGGCACGACATTTTGCCAACCAAAGAAGATTTGATGCTTCAAATGAATACGATTGCTCACACGGAGATGGTGGTTAATTTGGGTTCGTCAATGGTTTTTGATTATGTATCTTTTCAAAAGCCTTGCGCTTATATCAATTATGATGTTCCGAATGTGCAATTTCCACATTGGACTGTAAAAAATATTTATAAATTTATACATTTCAGATCAATGCCGAATAAAGACGCGGTTTTGTGGATTAATAGTCCAGCTGAAATGGAAGATTGCCTTATAAAAGGAATGGGTAATAAAGCCAATGCTATCATTGTCAATGCCCAACAATGGTTTGAAAAAATCAATCAGCATCCGTCCGAATTGGCTTCGGAGAGAATTTGGACAGCCATAAGAAATATAATAAAAGACTAGTATGGTTAAAAGTCTACTTTTAGCAGATTATAAACGATATAACCTTTCTAAAATCAATTTTAGAACGCTGTTCTTTGTCTTTATTTCGCATCCGATTCCGGGTTTAAAATTCATGACTATTTTTCGTTTAGTACAGCATTATCGTACTAAGAATCGCTTATTATTTTACTTTTTTTTCCTTTGGTTAAGACGTCTTAAAGTCAAGTATGGTTTTGATATTTCTTATAGAACACAAATAGGAAAAGGATTTTACATTGGTCACTTTGGCAATGTCGTAATCCATGGCGATAGCGTCATAGGTGAAAACTGCAATATTTCTCAAGGCATTACGATTGGTGTCAGCAATTATGGTCAAAAGATAGGTGTGCCCACTATTGGTAATCGCGTTTTTATCGGTCCGAATGCCGGTGTTTTTGGCAATATTACTATTGGCAATAATGTAGTAATCGGTGCGAATGCTGTGGTAACCGACGATATTCCGGAAGGAAAAACGGTTTTGCCTTCCAAGATGACCATTATCGATAAAGATTTATCGGCGTATTACATTCACGAATTCCCGAACTAACATGAGAGTGGCTTTTCTAACACCCGAATTTCCGCATCCCAAAATGGGTTCGTCCGGTGGAATAGGGACGAGTATTTTGAATTTAGCCAAAGGTTTGATGACAGCCGGACATGAAGTTTATGTTTTAGTTTATGGCCAAAAAGAAGATGAGGTTTTTACAGAAAATGATATTCATTATTACCGAATCAAAAACGTCAAGCTAAAAGGTTTTTCCAGACTTTTGACCCAAAAGAAAATCCAAAAACTCATCAATACTTTAGTCAAAAACAAAGCCCTTGATATTGTAGAAGCACCGGATTGGACCGGAATCACTTCCGAAATTAAACCCAATTGTCCTGTGGTGATAAGGCTAAATGGTTCGGATACTTATTTTTGTCATTTGGACCAAAGACCGGTTAAAACCCTCAATAAATTTCGAGAGAAAAAAGCTTTGCAAAACGCCGAGGCATTACTTTCGGTTAGCCAATACACAGCCGATGTGACGAAGGAATTGTTTTCGTTAAAAACAGATTTTACGATTATTCCCAATAGTATAGATTTGGAGAATTTTTCAGAAAATGATTCAAATACTAAACAAGAAAACATTATTTTGTACTTTGGGACACTCATCCGAAAAAAAGGGTCACTCGAATTGCCTTTGATTTTTAATGAAGTTTACAAAGAAAATAATCAAGCCAAACTAATCATCATCGGACGAGATGCTTCGGATGTCGTTACCGGAAATTCCTCTGTTTGGTCAATGATGCAACCCTTATTTGATAAAGCTGCTTTTCAAAAGGTAACCTATTTGGGAAGTGTTCCTTATGAAACCATCAAGGAACATATTAATGCGGCAACCGTTTGCGTTTTCCCTACATTTGCGGAAGCTTTACCGGTTTCATGGATAGAAGCAATGGCGATGCAAAAAGCCATCGTGGCTTCCAATATTGGTTGGGCAACAGAGGTTATAGACAATGGCGTTAATGGCTTTTTGGTTCCTCCAAGAGAACACCAACAATTTGCCCAAAAAATAATCACATTACTCGAAAATGAAGCTTTGAGAAATCAATTTGGTGCCGCCGCGAGAAAAAAAGTCGAACAAAAATTCAGCATAGAAGTAGTAGCCAAGCAAAGTGCCGATTTTTATAAATCCATAATCCAATGAAAAAGGCATTAAAAAAAATACTCAGCCAATTGGTGCCGAAAGGAAATGTCAAAGAACGCCTTAAGTTATTTTACTATAGGTTGTTGAAGCCGAAAAATGTGGCTTTTGATTTGGTTGAAACCAACGGAAAAGCAACTTACAAAACTACTTTTCAGAATCTTTTTTTGATTACTAACGAAGCTTTGTATCCAATTGTCGATGATTTTAATTATTACCAGCATTTTTATAAAGTAAAAAATGAGGATATTGTAATTGACGTAGGTGCCAATTGTGGGCATTTGTCTGTTTTCTTCTCCAAATTGGTAGGTCAAAACGGAAAGGTATTTGCCTTCGAACCGGATAAATTCAATATCGAAAGAATTCATAAAAATATCAGTCTAAACGAAGATTTAACGAACAATATAATCATTCAGGATTTACTTCTTTGGAATAAAAATGAGCTGATTGATTTTTACGAAGCCGGAACAGTTGGTTCTTCCGCGGTTTGGATGCCCGATGCAGAACATTGCGTTAAGAAGCAAGCGGTGACTATTGACAATTGGGTGAAAAGTAGTGCCATTGCCAAATTGGATTTTATCAAAATGGATATCGAAGGTGCCGAAATTGAAGCACTTGATGGTTGTGTTGAAACGATTAAAACGCTGAAACCCAATTTTGCTATCGCTTCTTATCATATTGTCAATGGTGAAAAAACGTATGTCAAGGTAGAGGAGTTTTTCAAAAAAATGAATTATCCGCACAAAACGGTCAGATTCAGAGGTAATGAAATTATTACGTTCGCCGGACCTAATCTGAAATAAAGCAAAGAACAGTCATGATTATAATTTATCACAACAAATCAAAAGTAACCGAAGTCGTTTCCGATACGGCGTCCGATTTTTCGAAGGAAATCCATCGGAATGTAGTGGCGGTGTTACTTGATTTTGCGGATCAATTGGAGCATGAAATATTGGTTTGGTGTCACGAAAGTCAAAGAAATCATTTGAATGTTGCCGTTGTTGAAAGTTTATTCCATCACCAAAAGTTGCTTTTTTCGTTCAATCCTTCGGACAATAATTATTTCGGAAGAGAATTGGGTTATATCGAAGATTCGCCTTTTATTAAAATCAATAAAGAAGTTCGATATGCTACTTGGCAAACGAGTAGTCAAGTTGGCGCAATTCAAGCTTCAGTTTTAAAAGCTTGTAAACTTGATTTAAAAGTTGAAAACAATTTTGATTATTTTCTTCATTCCTTTGCCAAAAGAGCTATTGTTCACGGATTGTTATGCTATTCCGAACCGAAATTACTTAAGGGAAAAAGTATTGAAGAGTCTGTTCCAAAGGAAAGTCTTTCACAACTTTTTAAATTCACCAAACAACATTACCGAACGCGTTGGATTTTTCTTTTGTTTTTCAATTTATTACTGTTTGAAAAACGATTTCCTTTAATGCCATTGGTCACTTCTTTGTTTAATAAAAAGAGAAGTTTTAACCCCGAGCGATTAAACCAAATTTCGTTAATTTCTACCAAATCCATCATTGAGAAAGGAACGATAGATGTATTAATTCCCACTATCGGAAGAAAACAATATTTGCTTGATGTGCTTAACCATTTGGCATCACAAACTCATTTACCGACTAACGTAATCATCATTGAACAAAATCCATTAGAAGACAGTGTTTCCGAATTGGATTTTATCCAAAATAACACTTGGCCTTTTGCTATCAAACACCATTTCACCCATCAAAGTGGCGCTTGTAATGCAAGAAATATTGGATTGGATTTGATAGAAAGCGAGTTTTGTTTTTTGGCCGATGATGATATTGTTTTCGAAAATGATTTACTCGAAAGGGCAATGGAATCGTTTAGATCAACCGGTAACGAAGTATTTTTGGTGGCTTGTCATTTGAAAACACAAATTATTGAGCGACAAACGCCAAAGCAATTTACCGTTTTTGGCGCAGGTCATGCTTTTGTAAAATCTTCTTGCCTTAAAGGTCTTCGATTTAATATGGGTTACGAATTTGGTTTTGGAGAAGACAATGATTTCGGAATGCAATTGCGACAAAGAGGATTTGATATTTTGTATATTTCTACTTCCAATATTTTACATTTAAAAGCGCCGATGGGTGGATTCAGAACCAAACCTACCTTGCGTTGGCAAGAAGAAGTAATTCCGCCAAAACCATCGCCAACTGTTATGTTGTTTCGATTACTGTATGATACGAATGAGCAATTGCTAAGTTATAAAACCACACTTTTCTTTAAAAATTTGAATAAAAGTTTCTTCCTGAATCCTTTTGGCTATATCAAATTATTTAGAAAAAAATGGAATGTTAGTGTTTTTTGGGCAACAAAATTAAAGAAGGAATAAGATGAATTTTACGCTGGTAATCTGTACTTATATGCGACCGAATCCTTTATTGAAGTTATTGACTTCGGTAAAGGAACAAACACTTTATCCCAATGAAATTCTGATTGTTGATGGTTCTGTAAATGAGGAAACCAAAGCGATTATTGAACAACATTCTTTTCAAAATCTGTCTTATTTTCAAGTGACCAAAGAGTACAGAGGTTTGACCAAGCAGCGTAATTTTGGGGTTTCCAAAGTGTCGCCGGAAACTGAAGTAATTTGCTTTTTGGATGATGATACGGTTTTGGAACCAAAATATTTTGAGGAAATTATTAAAGCTTATCAAAGCGACGATGCCATTGTAGGCGTTGCCGGAATTGCTATTAATGAAAACCGATGGATCAAAAAAGAGTCAAATAAGGTTTATAATAAATACCAATATTTTGAATTTGAAGGTCATGTTTATCCCGAAGGTTCAAGAAATATTTTGAGAAATTATTTCGGATTACAATCTGATTTAGGTCCGGGGCGAATGCCCGAGTTCTCTCACGGCAGAACTTGTGGATTTCCTTTAACGGATAAAATTTATGAAGTTGATTTGTTGATAGGCATGTCATTCTCGTTCAGAAAGGAAGTTTTTGATTCGATTAAATTCTCGCATTATTTTGAAGGTTACGGATTGTATGAAGATGCCGATTTTAGCATCAGAGCACAGCGATTGGGTAAAAATGTCATTACAACCAAAGCCCAATTATCGCATTACCACGATCAATCGGGTAGGCCTAATAAATACCAATATGGCAAAATGGTAACCAGAAACGGTTGGTTTGTATGGCGTGTAAAATATCCAAAGCCATCATTGAAAGCCAAGTTAAAATGGACCGCCATTTCATTATTATTGATAATCATCAGATTTAGCAATATCTTTACCACTAACAAACGTCAGGAAGCGTTGACCGAATCTTTGGGAAGAACCATAGGTTTGGTAAGTTTGCTTTTTGACCAACCCAAAACAGAATCTTAAACCGGCATGACTTTTTGTATCATTACACATGTTGCTCACGGCTTTCAAAATGGAGCATACTTCGCGTATTCGCCCTATGTGAGAGAGATGAATATTTGGTCGAAATATGTCGATAAAGTCATCTTGGTTGCGCCTTTGAATTTAAAAGATAAAACTGCTATTGATATTGGATACAATCATCAAAATATCGAATTCAGAAAAGTGGCTTCGTATCATTTTTTATCTTTAAAATCAACTTTTCAAACGCTGTTCAAATTACCCCAAATCGTTTTTGAAATATACAAAGCCATGAAGCAATCCGATCATATTCACCTAAGATGTCCGGGAAATATGGGTTTGTTGGGTTGTTTGGTTCAAATTTTGTTTCCGGGGAAACCCAAAACCGCCAAATACGCAGGCAATTGGGATGTAAAAGCAAAACAACCGTTGAGTTATCGCTTGCAAAAATGGTTGTTGAGCAATACTTTTTTGACCAAGAACATGCAGGTTTTGGTATATGGTGAATGGGAAAACAGCACTAAAAATATCAAACCGTTTTTCACGGCAAGTTATTTTGAAAAAGACAAAGTTGAGGTTGGTCCAAGAACTTTAGAAGGAAAAATTGCTTTTGTTTTTGTTGGAACTTTATCAAACGGAAAGCAACCTTTGTATGCCATTGAATTGGTGGAACAACTTTATAAGAAAGGATATGACGTTCAGTTGACTATTTTTGGCGAAGGAATTGAACGTAAAGAAATCGAAAATTACATCGTTAGTCATTCGCTTGAAAATATAGTTTTTCTGAAAGGCAATCAAAGTCAGGAAACCATTAAGCAAGCTTACCTCGAAAATCATTTTGTGGTCTTACCTTCGTTGAGTGAAGGTTGGCCCAAAGTGGTGGCAGAAGGCATGTTTTGGGGTTGTTTGCCAATCGCTTCCAAAGTATCTTGTGTTCCAAATATGTTAGAAAATGGAAATCGCGGACTGCTTTTAGAGCTAAAATTAGAGCATGATGTCAATAAAATAGAATCAATTTTGAAAGACAATAAGTTGTACCAAGAAAAAGTGAATAATGCCATCCATTGGTCGAGACATTATACTTTAGATGTTTTTGAGACTGAAATCAAACAACTTTTACAGTCATGAGAGTAGTTCAAATTATAGATTCTTTAGAAGTGGGCGGCGCCGAAAAAATGGCGATTAATTATGCCAATGCGCTTTCAAAGAAAATAGAATTTTCCGGCTTAGTGGCAACCAGAGCTGAAGGTCATTTGAAAAGGCAGTTGAGTGATTCGGTATCTTATCTTTTTCTGAAAAAGACAAAAACCCTTGATTTTAAAGCGGCTTTTCATTTGAAAAAATACTGTAAAACCAATAAAGTTGAGTTTTTACAACCGCACAGTAGCTCTTATTTTACAGCCTTATTGGTAAAAATAATTTATCCGAAAATTAAAATCATTTGGCACGATCACAACGGTTTGAGTGAATTTATCAGTACGCAAAAATCATTGGTGCTCAAAATAGCTTCCTTTTTTTTCAAAGGCATTATAGTCGTGAATTACAAGCTTAAAGATTGGGCCGAAAAAGAGCTTAATTGCAAAAAAGTCGTTTATTTTCCTAACTTTACCAATGAAGATTCAACGGTAAAAGTCGAGACCTTATTAAAGGGAATTGAGGGCAAACGCATATTGTGTTTGGCCAATTTAAGAGATCAGAAAAATCATTTTTTACTGTTGAATGTAGCAGAAAAAGTAAAAGAGTCACATTCCGACTGGACATTCCATTTGGTTGGAAAAGATTTCGAAGATGATTATTCTAAACATATTTTTGAAACTATTGCCAATAAAGGATTAGAGAATACCGTTTTTATTTATGGCTCTAAAAATGATGTGGTTCCCATCATTAATCAGGTTGAAATAGCTATCTTGACCTCAAAATCAGAAGGGTTGCCGGTAGCCTTAATAGAATATGGCTTGTGCAAAAAGCCGGTTGTTTCTACTAATGTGGGTGAGATTCCCTTGATTATTAAAAATAGAATTAACGGGTTTATTGTTGGTGTAAATGAAGTAGATGCTTTTTATGAAAGTCTATTAGAGCTTATAAATAGTGAAGTTCTGAGAGAACAATATGGAGAAGCGCTGCATCAAACCATACTAAAAAATCATTCAGAAGAAGGCGTCATTACCCAATATTTAAATTGGATAAAAGGGTTTTAACCAATGAAAGACAAAAATTATATACTATTAGTTGTAGCACATGCCCTTTTAGGTTTGCTAATCTATTCGTTTCCTGCCTTTTCTAAAATTTATGCCATATTAATATTTTTTGTTGGATTATATTTTATTATTAAAAATAGAAATGTAAACAATGAAGTTCTTTTTGTTTCGGCCTATATCGTTGGTAGTGAGGTTTTTCTCAGGATGACAGGAGGCAATATACTCTATGAGTTTTCTAAATACAGTATAATGATTTTCATGTTGTTAGGAATGTATTATAGTGGTTTTTCAAAGAATGCCATTCCTTTTTGGATATACTTAGTATTGTTATTTCCGGGTGTGATTGTCGCCACTGAGACTTTAAATTTAAAATCAGATCTTCGTAACTCATTGTCATTTAATATATCAGGACCGGCTTGTCTTGGTATAGCAGCCATTTATACTTATAATAGAAAAATTAAGTTTTCTCAATTGAACAATATCCTATTGTCAATGGGTCTGCCTATTATAGCAACAACTGTATATCTTATTTTTTACACACCGGAATTAAAAACCATCTTAGTAAGTACAGGTTCTAACCTTGAAACATCAGGAGGATTTGGTCCTAATCAGGTGGCTACTGTATTAGGACTTGGAATGTTTGTGTTTTTTTCGAGGTTGGTTTTAGAGTCAAAATCCAAACTAATTTTTGTAGTTAATTTAATTGTTCTTTTCAATATCAGTTATAGAGGATTGGTTACCTTTTCAAGAGGAGGAATGATTACAGGTTTATTTATGATTCTTATTTTAATTTTCTTTTTGTATGTAAATACTCGAAGTGAAGGTAGGTATAGGTTGAATATGTTCTTGCTCTTTTTTGTGTTAGGATTTGCCTTTACTTGGATTTATACTTCAAATCAAACCGGTGGCTTAATTGATAAGCGTTATGCCAATCAAGATGCAACCGGAAGAGTAAAAGAAAGCCAGTTTACCGGAAGAGAAGAAATTTGGAATAATGAAATTGACTCTTTTAAAGATAACCCGGTATTTGGAATAGGTGTTGGAAAAGGGCTTGAAGTCAGAGAACAAGAAACAGGAGGTTTGATTGTTGCCTCACATAACGAGCTAACAAGAACAATTGCTGAACATGGTACTTTGGGAATTATTGCCCTGATGATTGTTTTTACTACCCCAATGTTTTTATACCTTGACAACAAGCAAAATATTTATATTTTTTGTTTTTTAGTATTTTGGATACTTACAATTAATCACGCTGCTATGAGAATAGCTGCACCGGCTTTCGTATATTCGTTTTCACTATTAAAGGTATATATGGATGAGTAGCCTACTTTACATAGGGAATAAGTTGTCCAATCATGGTTTCACTTCAACCTCAATTGAAACGCTTGGTTCGTTTTTAGAAGCTGAAGGATATACGGTTTACTATGCTTCTTCTAAAAGGAATAAGTTTTTTAGGATGTTGGAAATGATAGGAATGACTTTTAAGTATGCTAAAAAAGTGGACTATGTTTTAATTGACACTTACAGTACTATAAACTTTTGGTATGCTTTTTTTATTTCCCAATTGTGTAGAGTTTTAGGCGTAAAATACATTCCAAAATTGCATGGTGGTGATTTGCCAAGCAGAATTGTGAGGACAAGATTTTTTTCCAATCTAATTTTTAAAAATGCTTTTGTCAATATCGCTCCTTCCTATTATTTATATGAAGCTTTTAAAAAGAATGGGTATACCAATTTAAAGTACATTCCCAATACTATTGAACTCCAAATTTATCCTCAAAGCCTAAAAGAATTTAAGGTGCCAAAATTGCTATGGGTTAGGTCGTTTGCCAAAATATACAACCCGCTAATGGCCGTCAAGGTATTTATCAATATAAAGAAAATATATCCCGATGCCCAATTGTGTATGATTGGTCCGAAGAAAGATGACAGCTATGAAAAAACGGTTCGCTTTGCCCAGAAAAACAATGTAGAAGTAACGTTTACCGGTAAATTATCCAAAGAAGCTTGGATTGAGGTTTCTAAAGAATACAATATTTTTATAAATACTACACATTTTGACAATACGCCTATTAGTGTTATCGAGGCAATGGCTCTAGGGTTGCCGGTAGTTTCTACCGATGTTGGAGGTATTCCTTTTTTGCTGGAGCACGATGTCAATGCGTTACTGGTTTCCGATAATGATACTAAAGGAATGACATTGCAGATTGATCGATTGATAACAGATTCTAATTTGGCTGTCAATATTTCCAAAAAGGCAAAAGACACGGTGACCGAATTTGATTGGGAAGTGGTAAAAAAGCAATGGATAGATTTACTTAAATAAAAAGGATATTTTACTAACTTGCGACTTCAAAAATATTTGGTTACCCATAACATGAACAAATACAAGGACATACATTTTGAAGTTTCAGAAAGAAAAATTCTTTTGAGACTTTTCGACGTTATCTCTGTACTCGTTTCATTGTACTTGGTAGGAATAGTTTTTCAATTTAATTATTTTAATATTTCCACTAGTAACTTTTATTGGACCATTGTTTTAGGTATTTACTTGAATTTTATTGGTTCTGTGTTTGAAATGTACAATTTGCAAGTAGCGAGTAACCAATATCAGGTAATAAAAAGTATCATACTGACTTCTTCTACTACGGTTTTATTGTACTTGTTAACCCCAATTTATACGCCGGTTTTACCATCTAATCGTATCCAAATCTTTTTCTTTTTTATCGCGATTTTTTTGGCTTTGTTTACCTGGCGCATGGTATATGTGCGTTTTTTTGCCTCTAATCGATTTCAAAAAAAAGTAATCCTAATTTGTGATCAAGAACAATTGAAAGAATTAGTTGACGGTCTGGAAAACGCTGATCCGCACTACCGCGTGTTAGGTTTTGTAAATTCAGATAGTGCCAATATCAATAATGATATTTTTCCAAACATTAAAAATATTGAGATTAATGATTTAAAGTCATTTGCAAAGAAGAATTCTATTTCGGAAGTGGTGATAGCTTCACAAAAAACAGACGGAATCACGGTGAAACTGTATAATCAACTCATTCATTTGCTCGAAAACGGTTATATCATTAGAGAGTATACTCAAGTTTATGAGGCAATAACGCAAAGGATTCCGGTTCAATATGTATCGCGCGACTTTTACAGGTATTTCCCTTTCAGCCGAAGCAATCAAAATCATTTGTACCTCATTGTGGTTAGATTTTTAGAAATTGTAATTTCCATTACTGGTTTAGCCATCGGAGCCTTTTTAATTCCTTTGGTGATTGTTGGTAATCTTTTTGGGAACAAAGGAAAACTATTTTATACACAAGAAAGAGTTGGGAAAAACGGAGAGGTTTTTAATATTGTAAAATTTCGCACAATGATTAAAAATGCCGAAAGTGACGGCGCCGTTTTTGCTACTTCCAATGATTCAAGGATTACACCTTTTGGGAAAATCATGCGCAAGTCAAGGATTGATGAATTTCCTCAATTTTTAAATATCCTAAAAGGAGATATGGCAGTCATTGGACCAAGACCTGAACGACCTGTTTTTGTTAGTGAAATCGCCGAAGTAATGCCTTTTTATGAAACGCGGCACGTGATTAAACCTGGATTAACCGGTTGGGCTCAAGTTAATTATTCCTATGGCGCCACGATTGATGATAGTTTGATCAAATTGCAATATGACTTGTATTATATCAAACACCGAAGTTTGTTCCTTGACTTTAACATTATGTTTAAAACCTTTAGTACGGTTTTATTTTACCGAGGTCAATAGTTTCAAAGGGTTTCTTCCTTTGATTTTCAAAAGCATATAGAAAGCAGCCAATATAAATGGCAACATTATAGACAAATGAGGTTTGTTGATCATAAAAATCGTGTAAACGAATAAAAGCGCTATAGAAAGATTACAAATTCTTTTAAGCTTTTCTTCTTTCAAGAAAGGTAAGGCCAAAAATAGCGGACTAAATAAGAGCGCGTTGTAATTCCATAACAATTCTTGGTGTTGGGAATACAATCCAATCAAGCAAAGAATAACACCCAGCATTCCGCAAATGAAAAGATAGCTTACAAACAACCAACGTTTGTTGATAACAATAACCAAAACCAAGAAAGCAATAATGACATAAATACTGTTGAAAAAGGAAAATTGAGGTTCGATTGTACTTCCTGTTACCAAAGTTTTCTTTGCCGTTACCAAGGGTTTTCCGTTTATTGTAGCTTTGTCTAAACCATACATCAATTCTATCGGAAGAAATAATTTTTCGGCTTTAGCATCCGTCTTAGCGCCAAAAACGATATTGATGCCGAGTTTGTACCAAAAGTAATTCTCAAAATAAGGATAAAGCAATGTTCTGTAACTGATGGTCTTGTCATCCACTTTCTGAATTTGGGCTTGACCCAATAAACCATTGATTTTTTCATTGACCATAGTGGTGCAATTTCGATCGATGAATTTATAAGTATAATATCTTTCGGAAGTGGAAAGAGCCGCACTTAGTTCGTCAAGAAGCTTTTGTTTTTGAGGTAATGATAAGTTGATGGTTTGTTCAATGACTTCTCTTTCATCGATTTGGTATTCCAAAATAAAATCCTCCACCGAAGTCACATTCATAAAATACTGCAAATCGCCTTTGACAAATTTTAAGTAGAAATTCTCAGTCCTGAAATCGAAAGCACCATAGTTGAAAACGACATCGAGTTGGTTAACTTCATCCTTAATTCTCAAGGCTGTGTGTCCGAAAGTAGAATACAATTGTTCACCACGACCACAAGTAAAAATGCTCACTTGGGTATTCTCAGAAAGCTTTGGTGTTTGTGAAAAAGTGTTTAGACTGAAAGTAAGTAGTAGAAGGAAAAGCGCTTTTTTCAACATAAATTTTTATCTAAAAATACTCAAATCTACTTTAACCGAAAAGATATTGGAATACAAAGCCGCACTTTGGTCACCCAAATCGGTCAAAGCGTAATCAACTTGTATGCCTTTGTATTTAAAGCCTAAGCCAATATTCGGTTGGAAGTTTATTTTTTTAGAACCGTCGATTTGTTCTACATTTTGGAAATTCCCAACACCGGCACGAAGAAAAACCAAGTCGGTGTAACCAAATTCAAATCCAATCGCAGGATCAACACTTACAGCATCAGTCGAAATAACATCGTTGGTTCGGGCAAATTGCATGTTCAAATTAACAGCCGCCAATAAAGTATAATCGTAGTGGAATTCAAATTTTTTGGCGATTCCCAATTGGGCTTTTGGCAATGTAATTTCGGTACTTTCCGGCAATTCCTGATTTTGACCTTCGACTGCATCTCTGATTTCTTCATATTTGTCTTCGTCGATGGCCCAAACGTTATAGGTTGTTGTAATGTCTCGCAACATTAAGCCAAAATGCCAATCGTTTCTGTCGAATTGCAAACCGGCATCAAAACCAAATCCCCAAGAATTGGCAAAATCCCCTATGATTCTACGGATAACTTTTGCGTTAACCCCATATTGAAACCCTTCGAGTTTCATTTTTCGGGCGTAAGAAAAGGTCAATCCGTAATCGGCTGTAGAAAATAAACTGATTCGGTTGTAATCGATATTGCCTTCGCTGTCTATTAATTGGGTAGTATTTAGAATGTCATCGACCCCAAAACGAATCAAGGAAACACCCCAAGCGCTTTGGTCGTCTATTTTTTTGGCGTAAGCCGCATAATCATATTGGGCAATATTGGCAAAATAACTGGCGTGCATTAAAGAGGCTTCGCTGTCTTCAATTTTCAAAATTCCGGCCGGATTCCAGTAACCCGAATTGACATCACCTGTAAAAGCAGTTACAGCATTGGACATACCCAAAGCTGCTGCATCTACGCCTATGTTCATAAACTCATTGGAATATTTTCTAACGGCTTGAGCATGAGTAATTAGGCTAATGAAAAGTAGCAGAATAGCAATCGTTTTTTTCAAGGCAATTTTTCTTTTTACAAATATCACATAAAAATCTTGAATATAAAACGCAGAAGTCTGCAACTTATTGTATTAAATTTGTATTTCTTTAAAAATAACAATCATCACTAATGAATATCAAAGCCCAGATTCCCAACTTGTTTACGATGCTTAATTTGTTTAGTGGTTGCGTGGCGTTGGTTTTTGTTTCAGATTTCAGATTTGACTTGGCTTTTTATTTTGTAGCTCTAGGGATTTTCTTCGATTTTTTTGATGGTTTTTTTGCCCGAAAGTTTGGCGTGGCCGGACCGCTTGGCGTGCAATTAGATTCGTTGGCTGATATGGTGACGAGTGGTGTTGTTCCGGGTTTAGTGATGGTATATTTGTTGGCTGGGAACTATGTTCATGCTCCGATTCAAGGTTATATGCCTTATCTGGGTTTTATAATTGCATTGGGTGCTTGTTATCGTTTGGCCAAGTTTAATATTGATACCAGACAATCGGATTCTTTTATAGGTTTGCCAACACCGGCTAACTCTTTGTTTATCACAAGTCTACCTTTGGTAATTGCGGCTTATCCAAATCATCTATTAGCAGAAATTTTATTAAATCAATGGTTCTTATTGGGGATAACATTTTTAAGCGCTTACGTTATGAATGCCGAAATCCCATTATTTTCGTTGAAGGTTAAGAATTTTAGCTTTGCCAAATATAAGTTGCAGATTTTCTTTTTGGTAATCTCAGTTTTGATGCTGATTTTCCTCAAGATACTGGCAGTTCCGTTGATTATTCTTCTGTATGTTCTACTGTCGGTTTTCAATAATATAGTAAACAAAAAAGCTTCCGTTTAGGAAGCTTTTTTATTGGTTTCGAGTTATCATATACACTATAAATCCGAAAAACGAAAATATTATTAATAGGAACCAGTATGATTTTTTGTGAGCAAAATTAAGAGTAGCTCCGTAATTTGGATTGCGTTTATCTACTAAAAGTCTTTTATCTTCTTTGTTATAGTAAAAAAGACCGAGCTTCCAATACTTTGGATTTTTGTGCCAATTCTTTAGTGTTTCTTCAGAAATCTTTTCCATAATCAAAAGATCTATTGATTATTCTTTTATTTTAGAAATGTAATTTCTTTTTACGAAGTTCAAAGTTTTGTCCAAGATAGACTTTTCGTACCATTTCGTCAGCAGCCAATTCTTCAGGGTTTCCGGCTTTTAGGATGCCACCTTCGAACATTAGATAGGTTTTATCAGTAATTGCCAAAGTTTCCTGAACATTGTGGTCAGTGATTAAAATTCCGATGTTTTTATTTTTTAATTGGGCTACAATTCTTTGAATGTCTTCTACCGCTACAGGATCAACTCCGGCAAAGGGTTCATCTAACAAAATGAATTTTGGATCGGTTGCCAAAGCGCGTGCAATTTCGGTTCTTCTTCGTTCACCACCGGAAAGTAAGTCTCCACGGTTGGTTCGGATGTGTTCCAAACTGAATTCGGCAATCAGACTTTCCATTTTGGCCACTTGTTCTTCTTTGCTTAGTTTGGTCAGTTGTAAAACACTTAAAATATTATCTTCAATACTCAACTTTCGAAATACCGATGCTTCTTGTGCTAAATAACCAATGCCGTTTTGAGCGCGTTTGTACATCGGGAAATCGGTGATGTTCATGTCGTCCAAATAAATATTTCCCGAATTGGGTTTTACCAAGCCTACAATCATGTAGAAAGAAGTTGTTTTTCCGGCACCATTTGGTCCCAAAAGCCCAACAATTTCTCCTTGATTCACTTCTACCGAGATGCCTTTTACAACACTTCTGCCTTTGTAGGTTTTGACTAAATTTTCTGCGCGTAACTTCATTCTTAACTGGTTATTTGTTTGGCTGCCGACTCGAACTTTGCAAAGGTAAGGAACAAAATCGAGTGATGTTATCTTATTTTTATCCAATTTATAATTTCAGACAAAGCGTTTTCATCGATTTCATATAAATTGTTTAGGGTCAATTTTGTTGAGGTTAAATAATGGTTAAGTCCATCCATTTTTTTAATCGTAATATTATTGTTTTCAAAACTTTCCAGCAATTTTGTTTCAGAATTGGAATCTACATAAGTATCTTTTGTTCCAATGATGTATAAAACCGGGATTTTGATATTTTTATAAACGGGTTCAAAGTTTTTCCGCACGATATCCTTTTCGCACGCAAACGTAAGATAAGGGAATCTTGTGTAATGGTCTTTTGTATACCCAATTTTTTTGGCAGTTTTATCCAGTTTTTTGCTTAAAGTCCAATTGTCGTCCTCTTTATTGGCTTCAACTACTTGATGCAATGCTTCCACAATTTCGAGCTTTTTATCAATTTCATCGAATTTTATGTCTTCTTTGAAAGTATTCTGACCTGTTTTTATTTGGAATTTGATAAATTCTCCATGCTTTTGAACAGGAGTTGCCCATTGAACCATGAAGTCTATCGGTAGCCCATTTTCATAGGTTTGTATGGTAACCATTCCGCCTTGACTGTGTCCTAAAAGGCCAATTTTTTTTTCGGAGAGTGTTTTGTTTTGTCTTAAAGTTTGGATGCAAGCCGCTAATTCTTCCGACATCATTGAGATGGTGTAATTGGCTTTATTGAATTTTCCGGTAGATTTTCCAATGCCTCTTTCATCGTATCGGTAAACGGCAATATTGTTCTTTAGTAGTGCTTCGGTGAGATGAAAATGGCTGTTTCTTGTATCTGCTCCTGAACCCGGGACAATAATTAAGGCTATATCCCAATTGGTTTTCGGACAGATAAGTGTTCCGGAAAGCTGAATATCGTCCTTTTGATCCCGTACTTTAAAATTTATTTCTTCCCAAATGTAATGGTCCTTATTGGGGATTTCTTTTTCGTGTTCAAATAAGGTTTGGCTATGGCATAAAGGAGAAATCAATAGTAATAGAAAAAAAGGTAGTTTCATGGATGATAATTTGTTGGCAAATAAAACAAATTAACAAATCAGCAGGCTACTCTTTAACAATTATTTAGACTAGTTTATGCTCTTCGGCTTACAGCTTCGATTCTTCCAACGCTTCCCAAAACTCGTAAGCTCTTCTTAAATGAGGTACAACAATGGTTCCGCCAACTAGTGTGGCAATGCCCATGGCTTCCATCATTTCTTCTTTGGTTACGCCTTCTTTATAACTGGTTTCTAAATGGTATTTCACACAATCATCACAGCGTAAAACTGTCGAAGCTACTAAACCCAAAAGTTCTTTGGTTTTAACATCCAAAGCACCTTCGGCATAGGCGTTGGTGTCCAAGTTGAAAATTCTTTTTACAATTTTGTTATTGTCAGCCAATAACTTTTCGTTCATCTTAGAACGATAGTCGTTAAATTCTTTTACTAAATCAGACATTTTCTTTTTCTTTTTTTACCACTACTGCGGAAATTAAAATACTCACTTCATATAAAATCAATATCGGAATCGAAACCACAACCTGACTAGGGATGTCCGGAGGAGTTACTATCGCGGCTACAATCAAAATAATCACGATGGCCGCTCTCCTGTATTTTCTCAAAAAAGCCGGTGTTACCAGTCCTAATTTGGTTAAGAAATAAATGATAATCGGTAATTCAAAAACCAATCCACTCGCTACTACTGATGTCTTTATCATGCTGATATAGGAATCAATAGTAAACTGATTGACGATGGCATTGCTCACATTAAAGGTGGCAAAAAAGTTAATCGATAAAGGCACAATTACAAAGTAACCGAATAGCACACCAATGAAAAATAACAAAGAAGAGATGATGATGAAAAGCGCGGCGTTTTTGCGTTCTTTTTCATAGAGTGCCGGACTGATAAATCGCCAAAATTCATACAGGATATAAGGAAAACCAAGTATAAAACCAGCTGTGATTAATATCCACAAGTAAATGGAAAACTGTCCGCCAACTTCGGTGTTTTGTATGATAAACGAATATTCTGTAGCACAGGCATAAGTATCATCTACACCAAAAAAACGCGTTAATTGACAAAAAAATCGGTACGTGATAAAGTTGGGGTCTTTTGGTCCAAAAATGATTTGGTCGAAAATGTAGTCATCAATAAAATAACAAGCGCAGGCAATAATTACTATCGCCAAAGTACTTCTTACCAATAACCACCTTAATTCTTCGAGATGGTCTAAGAATGACATCTCGCCCATAGGTTTTCTAGCCATTATACAATCCCTTCTTTTAAAATGTCATGTAAATGTAAAACGCCTTTGTATTCGCCATTGTCTACCACCACTAATTGCGTTATCGAGAAATCTTCTAAAATATTTAAAGCATCGCTAACCATATCGGTTGATTTAATCATTTTCGGATTCACGGTCATAATATCTTGTGCAACCAAACCTGAAATGTTTTCGGTTTTATTCAGCATTCTTCGGATGTCACCATCAGTGATGATTCCGATAACTTTATGATTGTCAACTACAGCGGTAACGCCTAAACGTTTTTCAGAGATTTCTATAATTACGGTTTTGATATTAGAATCGGGAGCCACAATCGGTTTATGAGTAGTGTCAAGCATATCGCCGACACGTAATAATAATTTTTTACCCAAAGCACCACCGGGATGGTATTTGGCAAAATCTTCAGCGGTGAAGTTTCTCATTTCCATTAGGCAAACCGCAATCGCATC
This sequence comes from Flavobacterium sp. UBA7682, assembly GCF_002482945.1. NCBI lineage: Bacteria > Pseudomonadati > Bacteroidota > Flavobacteriia > Flavobacteriales > Flavobacteriaceae > Flavobacterium > Flavobacterium sp. UBA7682. Next base: position 16,661 of record NZ_DLGY01000016.1, on the reverse strand, counting down.
GCCAATGACTAATTGTGCGGTTGTGCTGTTGGTTGGTGCCAAGTTAATCGGACAAGCTTCGCTTTCAACATAGGTGTTCAAAACATAATCAGCTTCTTTGCCCAAAAACGAAGTCGTGTTTCCGGTAATGGCAATCAATTTGTTACCAAAACGCTTCAATAACGGAACCAAAACTTTAATTTCAGGACTGTTACCGCTTTTAGAAATACAAATCACCACATCTCCTGGTTGGACCATGCCTAAATCACCATGAATCGCTTCGGAAGCGTGGAGGAATAAGGATGGCGTTCCGGTCGAATTTAGTGTGGCGACAATTTTCTGTGCGATGATGGCACTTTTGCCAATTCCTGTCACTACTAATCTTCCGGAAGCATTGTATATGATTTCAACAGTTTTGACAAAATCGTCATTTACAAAATCTACCAGCTTTGCAATGGCTTCACTTTCTGATAATATGGTCTTCTTGGCAGAGGCTAAAATGGTTTCTTTAGGTATCAAAATTGAAATAATATAAAATTTGTATGTATGAAAGAAAGTCGTATCTTTATGTTTGCAAATTTATGTAAAAATACCATTAACACAGAATGAATTTAGACGAAATTGACATCCACAAAGAATTAAAAAAGTATTTTGGTTTTAGCCAATTTAAAGGTTTACAGGAACAAGTCATCAAAAGTATTATTACTAAACATAATACATTCGTTATAATGCCAACCGGCGGTGGAAAATCACTTTGTTATCAATTACCGGCCTTAATACAAAACGGAACAGCGATTGTGGTTTCACCACTAATTGCCTTAATGAAAAATCAAGTCGATGCCATTAGAAGTTTGTCTTCTGAAAATGGGATTGCGCATGTGTTAAATTCGTCACTGACGAAAACCGAAATCAATCAGGTAAAAAAAGATATTACTTCAGGAATTACCAAGTTGCTTTATGTGGCACCGGAATCTTTGACCAAAGAAGAATATGTAGAATTTCTGCAAAGTGTGACCATATCTTTCGTTGCGATAGATGAAGCGCACTGTATTTCAGAATGGGGACATGATTTCAGACCTGAATACCGAAATCTTAGACACATTATCAAGCAATTAGGCGACGTGCCTGTAATCGGTTTAACAGCTACGGCTACGCCAAAAGTACAGGAAGATATTCTGAAGAATTTGGATATGTCTGACGCAACGACTTTTAAAGCGTCTTTTAACCGTCCGAATTTATTTTACGAAGTACGAACCAAAACCAAAAATATAGAAGCGGATATCATTCGTTTTATTAAGCAACACAAAGGCAAATCGGGCATCATTTATTGCTTGAGCCGTAAAAAGGTAGAAGAAATTGCCGAAGTACTTCAAGTAAACGGAATTTCAGCCGTTCCATATCATGCCGGTTTGGATGCTAAAACTCGTGCCAAACACCAAGATATGTTTCTGATGGAAGATGTTGATGTGGTGGTGGCGACTATTGCTTTCGGAATGGGAATTGACAAACCGGATGTTCGTTTTGTAATTCACCATGACATTCCAAAATCCTTAGAAAGTTATTACCAAGAAACCGGTCGTGCCGGTCGCGATGGAGGCGAAGGTCATTGTTTGGCTTATTACTCTTATAAAGACGTTGAAAAACTAGAAAAATTCATGTCGGGCAAACCGGTTGCTGAGCAAGAGATTGGTTTTGCATTACTTCAGGAAGTTGTGGCTTATGCTGAAACTTCGATGTCGAGACGTAAGTTTTTGTTGCATTATTTCGGAGAAGAATTTGACAGCGAAACGGGTGATGGTGCCGATATGGATGACAATGTTCGCAACCCAAAATCGAAAGTCGAAGCCAAAGACCAAGTCAAAATGGTATTGGAAGTCGTTCGCGATACCAAATATTTATACAAATCAAAAGAAATTGTATTTACGCTTATTGGAAGAGTAAATGCTACCATAAAGGCCCATAGAACTGATGCCCAAACCTTTTTTGGTTGTGGTTCAGCCTTTGATGAACGCTATTGGATGGCATTGATTCGTCAGGTTTTAGTAGATGGATTGTTAACCAAAGACATTGAAACTTACGGAATTTTAAAAGTCTCTGACAAAGGACATGCCTTTATTAAAAATCCGGTTTCTTTCCTGATGTCGGAAGACCATGAATACAGCGAAAGCGAAGATGAAGCCATCGTAACCGCAGCCAAATCAAGCGGTACAGCTGACGAAGTTTTGATGAGTATGTTGCGCGAATTGCGTAAAAAGGTTGCTAAGAAATTAGGTGTTCCACCATTTGTAGTGTTTCAAGATCCATCTTTGGAAGATATGGCTTTGAAATATCCAATTACGATTGATGAATTGAGTAATGTTCACGGAGTAGGTGAGGGCAAAGCCAAGAAATATGGAAAGGAATTCGTAGAACTTATTGAAAGATATGTAGAAGACAATGATATCATTCGTCCGGATGATTTGGTGGTAAAATCTACCGGAGCCAATTCGGCCAATAAATTGTATATCATTCAAAATATCGACCGAAAATTATCTCTTGAAGATATTGCCAAAGCGAAAGGCTTTACGATGGATAATTTGCTTAAAGAAATGGAGCAAATTGTCTATTCAGGAACCAAATTGAATATCAGCTATTGGATAAACGAAATTTTGGACGAAGAGCAGCAAGAAGAAATTCATGAGTATTTTATGGATTCTGAATCTGATAAGATTGAAGACGCGTTAAAAGAATTTGATGGCGATTATGATATTGAAGAGTTGCGCTTGATGCGAATTAAATTTATTAGTGAAGTGGCGAATTAGAAGTTAAAAAGCAGATTTCAGAAGGCAGATTTTATTTAAATATTATAAACAAAAACGGCTACTTGTGAAAGTAGCTTTTTTTAATTTTACTTGTTTTATAAAGTGTTAAACGATTGAAAAATGTTTCGTTACTAATTTTGAAACATTACTCTTCTTTGTTTATTGTCTGATAAGAAGGGCTACTAATGGCACAGAAGCAAAACCTAAGATAATGTATAACCAAGATAGAATTTCGGTTATTTTATTATTAGCTGATGATCTTTTATAATGCTCGTAAATACTTAGATATCGCTTTTTATTAGTAAACCATAAATAGTTTATTAAAGTAAAAGTAAATCCTAATACAATTATTGGATGTTTATATAGAAAAGAAACATTGTTGCTTACAAAAAATAGTAACCTAAAATCAATCCGCATATAATATAAAAATACGATGATACGCCAACAATAACCGAAGCTGTTAACGAAGGAATGTCATTTTTATATTTACCATCTTTATAGTATCTTTTAAAAATATGATAGAAAACTAAATTATACCAATTCATATTATTTTTTTAGGTTTAGTTGCTGTATGATTGTCAATATATACAATGCACGAATTTGCAATATGTGCTAAAACAAATCTAATAAATTACCTCTGAATCATACTGTAATAAAGCATAATTGAGCGCAGAACTAAAATAATAATTTACAGGTGTAATCTATAACTAGAATAAAAAAAACCGCCTCGGTAGGAGACGGTTTTTTATTGCAATAAATTTAGTTTTATCTTTTAATCACTTGAAGGGTTTTTGCTTTTCCTTCTTGGGTAACTGATACATTGTAAATTCCGGATGGATAACCATTGCCGATTTCTACATTAGATAATTCATTATGACCAACAGTTCTGTACTCAATTAATCTTCCCACCATATCGTATACCTTGATTGCAACATCTGCAGCATTATTGGTTTGAATGTCTAATTTGAAGGTTGAGGTATATGGATTTGGATACGCCACCACTCTGGATAATAATTGGGAAGTTGGATTTCCTAGATCACACTCTTCTGCAGTTTGTACAGTGGCTGTAACCGCAACTCTCGCTGAAGAACATATTTCGGTCACATTCCAATCAAAGAAGAAGTAATAGCTATAAGTATCAATATCACCATAAGCAAATCCTCCTACAATAGATACAGCACCATTGTTAACCGGGTAAGGATTTGGGAACGGACTAGTATAAGCCAAAGCATTATCATAAGAAGCGCCATCGGTAATTAGAAGCGTATAATTATCTCCTGCTGGTAACGAATAATTTAGGGTAACGGTTTGAGCCGTATTAGTTGGAGACCATCCGGAAGCAGTATCCGGTGTAAAAATAACATCGGCAGTTCCCGGTACTTGAATACCATTTTGGAACACTTTTATTGTTATTGGTGCCGCTCCCGTTCCACCTGGGTTTTGTTGCGGATAAACTTTAACCGAATTTAAAATAATGGAATTCGATAAATTAAAGGCCAAACCTCTGTCAAGAGTTCCTGAACCGTAACCATCATTGGTATAAGCTAAACCGGCTGTACCTGCAGTGGTTGATTCTGTTCCTGCAAAGTAAGTTGTAGTTGTTGTGATTACAGGAGTTGTAAACGAGTTTCCTGTTGCTAATGCAGCGCCACCGGTTTGTGCAGCGTACCATTTAACATCACCTGCCGAAGAGGTTGCCGATAAAGTAGCTGTATCTATTGGTTGACAAATTGTTGCCGGTGTAGTAGCGGTAATAGTATTGTTTAATGTAATTTGAATTGGTGTAGAAGCTACGGTTGTTGTACTAAACGAACAAGTAACATTACAACGATAATAAGTATTTTCTACCGGAGCAACTGAAACAGTTGTAGCTGTAGCTCCATCAATGTCTGTATAGTTTGAATCTGTAGTAGAGCTTTGCCATTGGTAAGTTATACCTTCACCAACAATAACATTTTCTAAACGTAAAGTTATCGCTTTACCACCACAAATAGTAGTTTCTGTAGATAAGGTATTGCCCGGAGTCACTGTAGAACATTCTGCTTGTCTTGCGGTAGAAAAGAATCCGTCAAAATCAGCAAAAGGCAATGGATTAGTATTAGACGTTAACATATTTAGTGTTCCTGATTCAAAAGTTGCCGTAATTCCAAAATCATTGTCATAAATTCCGGCAGCTGAAGGTGCTTGAACAATAATGCTGCTTTCAATTGCGTTGGCATCGGCGACTTTAATGTTGAAATCGATAACTGTACCAGCAGTTTTTGAAACTTCCCATCTGTTTTGGCTCAAGTGTGCAATGTTTGCAGAAGCTGTACCGGTGTTTGTGTCAAAAGCTTCCACTTTTAAATTAGTTCCTGGACTTCCAAATCCTCCCGAAGGAGTAGTAACAGCAACCCAGATAGGAGCATAAGATGATTTTCCAACAGGGAAAAAGAATTTATCTATAAAACCTGAACCATTGGTTAAATCATTGGCATTTTGACCACCACCAATATCTTTAGCAAATGGACCATCTACATAACAAGTTTCACCAAAGTTACCTGTTAAAGAAGCTGTATATGACATTGCCGGAGCTCCAACGGTTAAAACACTGGTTGATGACGTATGGATAATTCCTTCAGTCATTGTCAAAGAAGAAACTACATTAAAAGGTACCATGAAAGTGACACCTTCTGTACTGGTATTATTAACTCTAAGTTGAGAAACAGAACCAGTATTATCTGGTGTATTCAACATTGTTTCCGTTTGTGCATTAAATGTACCTGTACCGGAAATGGTTTGAGCTTTAGTGGTAGCTACAGAAGTTCCCTCAATGTAGTTCCCAAAATAAGTATTGTTGTATAAATTTAACGCTCCGTTGTTGGTAATGTTTCCACCAAAATAAGTATCAACGCCTTGCCCTTTTACTTTTCCTTGTGTGATGGTAAAATCATTTTGAACATTCATTATTGAAATGTTATTAGGATTGCTGGAATCTAAATTAACAAAACGATTAGTAGCGTCTGGAGCATTCACAATTAAGTTGTTTAATGAAAGCGTTCCTTCTCCGGCTCTGAAATTACAGTTAAATCCACTAGTAGTTATAAGACTTTTCTCTATCGAAATACCATCTCCGATTTTCAAAGTGTGATTGGCACCAATCGCATAATTGCTGCTTGATTCGTAAACAAAAGTTGAAGGAGAATAGGATACGTCATAGAAAGTTAAAGTCAAAGGTAAAGTCAACCCTGTTAACGGTAAACTTGGATTGGTATTGATTGAACCATCAAAATTGATATTAGCAATGGTAGTTCCTGCTGGAATACCAGCACCAACTATAATTTGCCCCACAGACAATCCATCAACAGAATCTAAAGTCACACTTGAAGGATACCAACACAACCATCCAGTACAAGGAACAATCTCCGTGGCAGTATGAGTCGTTGCTAAAGTCGTACTCGAAACCGCAGGATCAACAATAGTTATTGAACCTCCCGTTAAGTTTAAAGTCGAATTTCCAATTTTGAAAAGTGTTTGGACAGTACTGGTAGCTGCGTCACCATTGTGATTACCATCAACAATAATATCACCGGCAATTTGGTTGAATGTACTGCCATTAGCATGTAGAACATTACCGTTTACGATAAGAGAACCGCCGTTCATGGTATAAGTTCCTGCATTGAAAAAGGTAGCGTTATTATTAGTACAGCCAACAGTCAAAGTATTTAAATCACTCACCAAAGAAGCACCGACAGATATATTTACACCCGCTGCAGAACCAGCTGCGTTAACGGTTATGGTATGTCCTGAAAGTATAGTTACAGTATCTGAGCAAGATGGTATACTGTTATTACTCCATGTTGAAGCAGTATTCCAATCACCGGTTTGTACTGATGTTACCGGAGTATCTAAAGCGGCATTATAACCCACTTGAAAAGTGTTGTTTAAATCGGAATCAGAAAGATTTAGTCTTGAAGCAAATGGTGTAACGGTTCCCGTTTGATGGTTGCCAATTGTTGTACCGTCTACTTTAATAATTCTTGAATTACCATTTTTGATTAAATAAGCGTCCTGAGCTACAAAAGCTATAGCATGATTCCCGATAGGAAAAGCATAAGTGCCATCTTTAGCGATAGTCCATGCACCTTCATAAATATCAGTTACCGTATAAGAACCATCAGCAACAGAAAATCCAGAAGCTACTCCCGGTTCATCATAATATGTCACCGAAAGCTCTCCTGATGTTCCTGAAGCATTTGGGTCACTTGGTCTTGAAATAAATGCGGATCTGCTTTTACCGTTTGCACTGATAAAAGGAAATAATGTATTGCTGCTATAATAGTCAGTACCTGGTGTTATGGCAGCAGGGTTGTCATAAATACTATACCATCTTCCAATTGTACCGCTTAAAAAACCACTGCCAACAGCAATAGTTGTAGTAGCTGTAGCGTAATTTCCAATGGTCATTTTATTTGTGCCCAAGTTAACTCGGGTATTGGTAAGTGATAGTACACTTCTAATTTTGATATTGTTAAATCCCCAAATTATATTTGGAGTAGCTGTGCTTGTATTATTAACAATCAACTGATTAATAACGGCTCCGGTATTTGTATTGTTTGTTAAATATAAAGTGCCACCAAAAGTCCCTAAACCACTAACGGTTTGCACTGTTGAGCCATTCAAATTCAAAGCACCTTCAGGGGTATAATTTGAGCCAATGGACAAATCAATCCTACCATTGTTTGTGATATTTCCTGCTACAGTAAGTTGTGTTGCTTTGTCATAACCCCAACCACCTGCATCATAATAGAAAACGCCATCAAACAAACCACCTGAGTTAACAGTCAAATTGCCCGTTATGATAAAATCAGCAGAGTTAGAGCCGCTTTCTAATATTCCACCAATGGTGGCGTTGTTAATCGTTATCAAATCATCAAGGAGCACTGTTGTTCCTGAAGCGATAATAATATTGTCTGTTGAAGTTGGTGCAGTAGCAGTGCCCCAAGTAGTAGGGTCGGTAAAATTACCCGACTGTACTGAAGTAAAAGTCGTCTGAGAATGCCCGCTTGATAGGACAAGCAATAACATCACAACTGAAAAAAAACTTTTTTTAGCCCGATTGTTATCTCGGCTCAAAAGATTTTTAAAAATGTAGTTTAAAAACATAGGATTAGATGATTTAGTTAATTACCCAAATCTAATTACTTATATCCTATATAATATACGTTACACTTTCAAAATGGCAGAATTTTTAAAGCTTTTTTAAAGCTTTTTTCCTTTGTTTTACTAGGGTTTACAATAATAGAACTATTAAATCTTCTTTATGTTTTCTGCAATCTGATTACTGATATATTTCGCCACGATGAGGCTTCAAAGTATCCCGAACAGTTATCATATTTTCATCCGTCACGACCATAAAAGCAATAGCATACATTTCGTTTTTAATTTCAAATCCGGTAATATTGATAGGAAGTTTTTCAATAGCAATATATTCCTTTAAATGAATTTCATGATGTTCGGCTGTTTTTGCAGAAGCCGGACCACGGAAATCCCAAATGAGTTTAATTTGTCTTGACATTTTAGTTTAAATGTAGTTTTGGCAAAATTACGATAACAATTTTCAAATTCTTACTTTTGCCAAAAATTATCCGATGCCACAAGAATTACTCATACAAGTTTCTCCCGAGACTGCCAATAACGAAACATTACTCTATGAGAATGTAGCTCAATTAGTTAGAGTTTCTACTAAATTGGTTCATAAAGTGGTAATTCTAAAGCGTTCAATTGACGCGCGTCAAAAAGCAATAAAAATCAATCTTAAAGTTTTGGTCTATCTGATTGATGAAAAATATACCGAACAAAAAATCGAACTTCCCGAATACAAAAACGTTTCCAATGCTCAAGAAGTAATTATCGTTGGCGCTGGTCCGGCCGGACTTTTTGCAGCCTTACAGTTGATTGAATTGGGTTTGAAACCAATAGTAATTGAGCGAGGCAAAGACGTTCGAGGTCGTCGCCGTGATTTAAAAGCGATTAATGTCGACCATATTGTCAACGAAGATTCCAATTATTGTTTTGGCGAAGGCGGCGCAGGAACATATTCAGATGGTAAATTATATACGCGTTCCAAAAAGCGTGGTGATGTCGACAGAATTCTACAATTATTAGTAGGTTTTGGGGCTACATCTGATATTCTTGTCGAAGCGCATCCGCATATCGGTACCAATAAGTTACCGCAAATCATTCAAGACATTCGTGAGAAAATAATAGAGTGCGGCGGACAAGTTTTATTCGAAACCCGTGTCACCGATTTTGTAGTCAAGAGTAATGAAATGCAAGGGATCATAACCCAAAAGGGTGATACGATTTTGGCTAACAAAGTCATTTTGGCCACAGGACATTCGGCTCGTGATATTTTTGAATTGCTCGATAGAAAAAAGATTTTTATTGAGGCCAAACCTTTTGCCTTGGGCGTTCGTGCCGAACATCCGCAAGAATTAATCGATAAAATCCAATACAGTTGCGATTTCCGAGGTGAACATTTGCCACCGGCGCCTTATTCTATTGTGAAGCAAGTCAACGGTCGCGGCATGTATTCGTTTTGTATGTGTCCGGGTGGCGTAATTGCTCCTTGTGCTACCAGTCCGGGGGAAGTGGTAACCAATGGTTGGTCGCCATCCAAACGCGATCAAGCTACCGCAAATTCAGGCATTGTAGTCGAATTAAAACTAGAAGATTTCAAACCTTTCGCTCAATTCGGAGCACTCGCCGGAATGGAGTTCCAAAAAAGTATCGAGCAACGCGCCTGGCATTTGGCAGGGGAAACTCAAAAAGTGCCTGCGCAAAGAATGGTCGATTTTACCCAAAATAAAGTTTCCGCATCCATTCCGAAAACTTCTTATGTTCCCGGAACGACTTCAGTAGAAATGGGACAAGTTTTCCCCGGATTTTTAACCCAAATCATGCGCGAAGGTTTTATCCAGTTCGGAAAATCGATGCGTGGTTATATGACCAATGAAGCGATTCTTCACGCACCGGAAAGCAGAACTTCATCTCCGGTAAGAATTCCGCGTGACAATGAAACGCTCGAACACTTGCAAATCAAAGGGTTATATCCTTGTGGCGAAGGTGCCGGTTTTGCCGGAGGAATCATTTCTGCCGCTATCGACGGTGAAAAATGTGCACTGAAAATTGCACTAAGTCTCTCAAAATAAATTATATTTCATTTTTATTTAGAAAAAAGTAGGGTGACGGCATTTTGTGTTGTCTAACCTTTAAACACTAAATTATAAATAAGATGAAAAAGATTAAAATTTTACTATTGCTTTTGACCGTTTCGGTCGCAGGTTTCTATTCGTGTACCGATAATGATCCGGTAGAAAACGAAGTGGTTACTTCTAAAAGTATTTCGTTAAGAACCACTTTAAACGAAATTAAAAAAGCGAACAACATCAACGGAAAAAATGAATTGTCTACTCAAGACCAAGCGTTTTGTTTCAATTTTGTTTTTCCGCTCAATCTTTCCTATAACAATGGAACGGTGGTAACAGTTTCTTCTTATGAGGGTTTAATTGCGGTTTTGGCCAGTGAAACCAGTACTTTTTATTTTGAAGGCATTCAGTTTCCTTTCCAAGTACAACAAGAAGGTGTGATTACTACGATTGATGACGAAGCTGAATTTTTCGCTTTGATTTTAGATTGTAATTTTCCAACTGTAAATAATTTTGTTTTTGATTTTACGTGTTATGATATTGTTTATCCGATATCGATTATCAATGCCAATAACGAAACAGTAGTAATTGAAACCCAAGTCGAATTGATGCAATATGTTTCAACACCTACAGGAGTAAGTACTTACCAGTTAAATATTGTATTCCCTATTTCAATTGAACAAAATGGGTTAACAATAGTAGTCAATGATTTATATGAATTTTTCGAAATAAACAACGATTGTCCAAGCAGTTCATGTATCTGTACCGCCGATTATACTCCGGTATGTGTACAAACCACGACAGGTATCGTTGTATATTCTAATGCATGTTTTGCACTATGTGACGGTTTTACGCAAGCTGATTTTGTAAGTTGTGATCCGATACTGACTACTAATTTTGGGAATGGTTTGGGATCATGTTTTACCATGAATTATCCTGTTCAAGTTCAACACCAAGGTGCTTTGGTTACCGCCAATAATAACGGAGAATTGCTACAGTATTATTTTCCATCATGGTCAAGTATTCCGGCTTTGGTTTATCCTTTAACAGTAAATTTTAGTACGCCAACAGGTTTTATTGCAGTTACTGTTGCTGACCAAGCCGCATTTGAAGCGGCAATTATCAATAATTGTAATTAAATTGACTATAAAAATTGGGAAAGATTAAAGTTAATTGCGACACAGCCTTAGCGATAGGGTTGTGTCGGCAATTTAAGTTATGAAAGAAGAAAACCAAAATGTAAAGCTTTGCTCCGAAGCGGTTTTTCGCTCGGTTTTTGACACTAATTTTAAAGTGTTGCGGAACTTTTTGGTGTATAAATTCAGAGGCGATATAGAAAGCGCCGAAGATGTAGCCCAAAACGCTTTTGTCAAACTTTGGGAAAATTGTGGTATCCTCCAACCCGAACAAGCCAAAAGCTTTTTATACACCACAGCGATTAGGCTTTCGCTGAATAAAATAAAGCACCATCAAGTAGTGAATAATTTTGAGATACAATTTAAACCCAAATCATCACACAAAGAATCACCGGAGTTTTTGATGGAGGAAACCGAATTAAAAACCCAATTAGAAAAAGCCATAAACGATTTGCCCGAAAAGCAAAGAACCGTATTTCTAATGAACCGTTTCGACAATCAGTCCTATACTGAAATCGCAGTATCTTTAGATTTATCGGTAAAAGCAGTAGAAAAACGAATGCATCAAGCCTTATTGTCCCTTAGGAAAGTTGTCAAAAACGTTTGAAAAATAATAAGATGGAAGAGAGAAACGAAACGTATTTATCCGATTGGTTAGCCAACAAAATCACCGATGAACAATTAAAACAATTGGTTTCTGCGGATGATTTTGCAGCGTTCCAACAAATCAAAAATACACTAAACGATTTTGAAATCAGCAACCCCGATTTGGAACAAAACTTTAGCGCTATCCAACAAAAGTTAGTCGATAAAAAGCAAGCTAAAACTAAAGTAATTCCGCTTTGGCGATATGCTTCGATTGCCGCTAGTTTTTTGATTTTGTTTGGGATTTATCACTTTTTTATTGCCCAAAATAAAATTGCAACCGATTTTGGAAATACCGAGATAATAACTTTAGCCGACAATTCTAAAGTGTCATTGAATGCCAAATCAATACTGACCTATTGTAATACATTCGAATACAACCGAACTTTGCAATTAGAAGGGGAAGCTTTTTTTGAAGTCGAAAAAGGAAGTGCTTTTACAGTAGAAACTTCGCTTGGCGATATTAAAGTTTTGGGAACTAAATTTAATGTGATTGCTTTCCAAGATTTCTTCGAAGTAAAGTGCTATGAAGGCAAAGTGCAAGTTACCCAAAAAGGAAAATCAACCATTTTAACACATGGCGAAAGTGTTCGTTTTTATAACGGTATTTCTGAAAATTGGGCAGAATTGAATTCGGAAAAACCATCATGGATTTCCGGCGAATCGTCCTTTAAAAATGTGCCGATGCGTTATGTAATTGAGCAATTTAAAAACCAATACAATGTTGCTGTCGAATACCCGAATACCATTGAAAATATAAAATTCACCGGAACATTTACCCATAATGAACCAACCGTGGCGTTGCAAACCATTTGTTTGCCGTTGCATTTAAAATTTAGCAAAGACAGTACAGGAAAAATTATCATTTCTGAATGAAAAAAATAGTTTTGTTGGGCTTCTTTTTGTGTTGGATGTCATTTTCTTGGTCACAAAAAAAAGAGTCTTTTATTTATACCAATGCAAAACTCACCAAAGTGCTTTCCGATCTCGAGAAAGCTTTTGAGGTTAAATATTCTTATGTCGATTCGTTAGTGGTTTCTCATCGATTTTCTGTTCCAAAAAAGCTTTACACTTTAGCCGAAATTAATACAGAAATTGAAAAGCAATCGACTTTAAAAGTCATCCAAATCAACGACCGATTTTATTCGATTAACCAAGCTGAAACTGCTGTGAATTCAGAGAAAGTGATTCCGCTACAAGAAGTCATAGTCGAAGAGTTTTTGGCGAAAGGCATACAGAAAACCAACCAACATTACATCATTTCTCCTCAAAAAGTCCAAACGCTTCCCGGAATTACCGATGCCGATATTTTACAGTCATTGCAACAATTACCCGGTGTGAAAAGTCCAAACGAAACCGCCACAGGTTTGTACATTCGCGGTGGTACTTCCGACCAAAATTTGATACTGATGGATGGCATTCGGTTGTATCATCCCGGACATTTATTCGGCATGATTTCGAGTATCAATCCGAATGTAGAGCAAACGGTGAATTATTATAATAAAGCCGTAAATCCAAAGTTTGGTGAAAGAGTTTCCGGCATCATCGACATCAAATCCACCGATAAAATTTCGAGTAAAACCAAAATAAATGCAGGAATTAATGCCCTAAATGCGGATGTTTATGTCCAAATGCCTTTGGTTAAAGAAAAATTAGGTTTGCAACTTTCGGGTAGAAAATCTTATACGGAATGGCTTCAATCACCGACTTTCAATCAATTAGAAAACAAGGTTTTTCAGAATATTAACTTGGAGGATTTTGACAATAACAACCAATTCAAATTTCATGATTATTCCGCCAAATTAAATTTTAAGCCAAATAACAAAACCGAGATTTCACTTTCAGGCTTGGTCATCAAAAATGATTTGGATTATAGAAATATCATCAAAACCGATAGCATCAACAACCAAAAAATGAACATCGAGAACTATGGTTTTAGTCTGAATTGGACCCAAAAATACAGTCAGAGATTCATTCAGAGAACTTTAATTTTTTATTCGCTTTATAGCTTTGATTACCTCAAAAAACAAGATTATGACACCAATAAATTCGAAGCGTTTAAAAAATTAAATAGAGTAGTTGATTCGGGTGCGGAAATAAATTTTAGTTACCAAATCAAAGGCCAATCCAATTTCGATTTTGGATACCAAGTGTTCGGAAATGATATTTCGCATTTGTTCAACAGTTACAATCAGGACATTGGCGTGGTTTTGAGTTTGAAACATTTGTACAATGTCACTCACGCCGGATATGCCCATTTTAAAAAAGATGTTGGCAGTTGGCTTATCCAACCCGGTTTGCGTTATAATTTTTACAGCCAAATGAAAGCTTCGAGTTTCGAACCTCGATTTTTGCTTCAAAAAACAATTTCTGAATCACTGATTTGGCAAGCGTCGTATGAGCAAAGAAGTCAGATTTTGAGCCAAGTACGCGAAAGTGCTGCCAACGATTTGAGTTTAGAAAATTACGTTTGGGTGCTTTCCGATGATAACGAATACCCAATTCAGAAAGTGAATCAGTTTACTTCGGGTATCATTTTCAAAAAGAATAATTGGCTTTTAGATGTTGACGCCTATTATAAAACGATTACCGGAATTACTTCATTTACCTTGGGCTTTTTAGGCCAAAATGGTAATGAAATTAACCACGGAAAAGGCTTCACCAAAGGCGTTGATATTTTGCTTCAAAAAAGCACAGCGTCTTGGCGCGCCTGGATAACTTATACGTATCAGGATTCTCAAAATCAATTTGATGCTTTGAATGAAGGGAATTATTTTCCTTCCAATGCCGATATTAAACACAGTTTTAATTTGGCTTTCAATAAAAAATGGGACAACTTTTTGTTTACCGCAGGTTGGTTTTGGCACAGCGGAAAACCATTCAGCACGATTAATGATTCGGGAGAAATTTCTTCTTATAACTCCAAAAGATTGCCCAATTACCATCGCTTAGACCTTTCCGGCAGTTATCAGTTCCAAAATAAAAAAGGCAATACCTTTAAGATTGGCGCATCGATTTACAATCTCTACAACCGGAATGCTTTAATCAGTAAGGAATTGGGACGAAATTATGCCAATGTATCCGACTTTATTACACCGCGTTATTCAATGCAGGAATTTTATTCTTTAGGGATTATGCCGAATGTGTTTTTTAGAGTCAATTTCTAAAAGTTGTCAGTTACATCGATTTAGTTAATTTCTTTCCGCCAATTGATGTCGAGCGTTTTAACCAAAATAGTAACTTTATAAAAAACATTTTTTATGAGTACTATTCCAAGTGAATTTCAAATCACGACTTTATTAAACCAAGATACTTATTTAGTCAACGGCGAACTAAAAAAATGGACAGGTGAAACTACTCCGGTTTTCTCTACGATATCTTCCACGGATCATTATGCGCCAACGATTTTAGGTTCGATTCCGGCTATGGGCGAGATCGAAGGCAATGAAGTTGTCGATGCCGCGGTTGCCGCTTACAACAACGGACAAGGTTTGTGGCCAACGATGAAAGTTAGCGATCGTATCAAATGCATGGAGAATTTTGTGACCCAAATGAAAGCTACGCGTTCAGAAGTCGTAAAATACTTAATGTGGGAAATAGGGAAATCTCTACCCGATTCAGAGAAAGAATTTGACAGAACGGTCGAATACATTTACGACACCATAGAAGATTACAAAGAATTAGATCGAGACAATGCACGTTTTACCAAAACCCAAGGCGTTAATGCGATGGTTCGTCGCGGACCATTAGGCGTTGTACTTTGTCTTGGTCCGTATAATTATCCGTTGAATGAAACTTTTTCGTTGTTGATTCCGGCTATTATTATGGGAAACACCGTGATTTTCAAACCGGCAAAACACGGCGTATTGTTGATTTCTCCTTTATTGACAGCATTTCAAACCAGTTTCCCGAAAGGCGTTATCAATATCGTTTACGGTCGAGGCAGAGATGTTGCTTCACCAATCATGAAATCAGGAAAAGTAGATGTTTTGGGCTTAATTGGGAATAGTAAATCGGCGATTGCTTTACAGGATTTGCATCCGAATAAAAACCGTTTGCGTTTGATTCTTAGTTTGGAAGCCAAAAATCCGGCGATTATTTTACCTGATGCCGATTTGGATTTGGCCATTCAGGAATGCATTATTGGAACATTGTCTTTTAACGGACAACGTTGTACAGCTTTGAAAGTTTTATACGTTCACGAATCCATCGCTGCCGAATTCAATAGACGATTTTCCGAAAAAGTGGATGCTTTATCCTTTGGGAATCCATGGGAGAAAGGCGTCGCCTTGACACCGCTTCCGGAAAAGGACAAACCCAATTACATTCAAGAGTTAATTGATGATGCGCAGGACAAAGGCGCAAAAGTGATCAATCAAAAAGGCGGTCAACGAACCGAGAATTATATATTTCCGGCGGTTTTATTTCCGGTGAATAAAGAAATGCGAGTGTATCACGAAGAGCAATTTGGACCTGTAATTCCGATTTTGACTTTTAAAGATATTCAGGAACCGTTGAATGATATGGCGGAATCGAATTATGGACAACAAGTGAGTTTGTTTGGACAAGACATCAAGACCATTGCACCCTTGATTGATACATTAGTGAATTTGGTTTGCCGTGTGAATTTAAACAGTTCGTGCCAACGCGGTCCGGACGTGTATCCGTTTACCGGAAGAAAAGATTCAGCATTAGGAACATTAAGTATACATGATGCTTTGCGTTCGTTTTCTATTCGAACTTTCGTAGCTTCGAAAGACAATGCTTATAACAATGCGATTCTGCAGGAATTACTCAACAGCAAAGAATCTAATTTCATAAACACAGATTATATTTTATAAAACATAAAAATGAACACAGATTTCACAGATTACCACAAATTTATCTGTGGTAATCTGTGAAATCTGTGT
>NZ_DLGY01000041.1:0-3564 GCF_002482945.1 Flavobacterium sp. UBA7682 | reverse complement strand
TGCCGAAACGCTACTAACAAAGATAAATGTTTAATGGACTTTTGCAAAGCGAAAATAATTGTCTTTCGCGGAGCGACCGCTTTTGCAAAAGCTTTGATGTCTGCCAAACTGTTGCCTTAGCGTGTGTTATGCACAGTTAATTTATTTCTGGTTATACTTCTTTAGCACACCGTCTGCATTGCTGTTATTAGGATTTAGGTCTAATGATTTTTTATACGCAGCAAGTCCTTCTTTTTCTTTGCCAAGTGCTAACAAACATTCTCCGTAACCATCATAAACATTCGATGATTTCGGATACAATTCTGTGTTAAGTTTAAAAAAAACAAGAGCATCTTGTAGATTCTTCTCTTGCAATAACTGGTAAGCTAATTCATTTATTGCAGTTTCTGAGATATTGTATGTTGGTGATTTCAATTTTGATTCAGTTAAACAAAGCTTAGAAACTTCCTTTGCAGTCTTTTGTGGCAAAAGGTCGGATAAAAGTTTTTTGTCGCCCCACAATGCATAATTTTTGTAATACACAGCCATTTCACTTTGAGGATAGTTCTTTACGTTTAGGTCGGCAAAAGCAACAGCCTTTTCTTTCATTCCTTTGCTTAGTAGCACATCAATAATTTTCATAATGCTACCTTCGGGCGGTAGAACTTGTAAGCCCATATTTGATGAAATAACATCATATTTTTTAGTTATAATTTCAACGGCAGAGTTAACAGAAGTTGAATTATCATAAATTCTATTTATTTCCTCGTTATAATACCACGAGAAAATTGATTTTAAACCATCATACGCTCCTTCAAAAGTTACTTCACCGTGTGTTAAATTTGGATAGTATTTCCAATTGAAATTTAGTCCTTTGTTTTTATTTGTGTTTATGTCATTTGCAAAGCGCATAATTGATCTCATATGTCTTGACCAACCCGTTGTGTCTTTTTGAATAGCAGAAGTGTCCATGGATTTAGGCATTGTCTGAGCCATAGCCAAATAAAGTGATTTATTGTTGAATGTTTTACTTTTCATTAAGTTGTGCGTTTTATCTGACCAAACATTCATGTCATGACCTAAGCTGGGGTCTAACGCTATATATGAATTGAAAACTTGAGGCTGATAAACTAGCGTGTTTGCGGAACGCAAACCACCTAGTGAATGTCCTAACAATGTTCGATATTGTTGAGTTGGATATTTTTTGTCAATATATGGTATTAACTCCTTTTCCATGAATTTTGTAAAATCATCTATGCTGTCTTGTTTGTCTTTTGATTTAATTGGCAACAAGTCTTTGAAACGATTTGAATTAATAATTCCTACGACAATCATTTTCGGACATCTTTCACTACCGTAGTCGCTACTTAGATGGTCTAACATTCCTATTGTCTTTGTGAAAAGTATATCGCCGTCTAAAAGATATAGAACTGGATATTTGTCAGTTTGAATATAAGGGTTTTCATTTTGCGGCACATAAACAATTATTTCTCTATTTTCTTTTAGAATGTTAGAATACAAACTGTCTTTTTTGCCAATGCATATTTCTCCGTTTGTTTGTCCGAATAAAGTTGTCGAGAAAATTAGAAGAATGAATGTTAGTTGTCTCATTGTTTTAGTGTCTACCGATTAATTGTGCATAACGTTTTGCAGCTACCAGAAGTGCGGATTTTTGAAACCGTTTTCTACCGAACTGCTTATAACAAAGCTAAATATTTAATAGACATTTGCAAAGCGAAAATAATTGACTTTCGCGGGAGCGACCGCTTTTGCAAATGCCGAAGCCGAATACTAGCATTTTTGGTAGGTGATGTTAGCGGTTCGTTGTTTTTCTATTCGTCTTAATAGTAGTATTTTATTTCTTAACCAAAGTCAATGAAATTGGAAAATGGGTCACATACCTTTGTCCTTTAAAATAATTAACAAAAGTAAAAAATGAAAGCAGCAGTTTACACACAATATGGTCCACCAGAGGTTCTCAAAGTCAAACAGGTAGAAAAACCAATACCAAAAAATAATGAGATTTTGCTAAGAATAAAAGCTACAGCTGTCAATTCTGGCGATTGGCGATTACGCAAAGCTGACCCTTTTGCGGTCAGATTTATTTTCGGCTTAATAAAACCCAAAATTAAAATTCTTGGAACTGTTTTTTCAGGTCAAGTTGAAAGTGTCGGTAAAGATGTGAAAAATTTCAAAGTTGGTGATTTTGTCTTTGGTCATACAGATATGAGATTTGGTGCATATGCAGAATATAAATGTTTGCCTGAAAATGGGTCAGTAGCATTAAAACCTGCTAATATTTCTCACAAGGAAGCAGCAGTCATTCCTTTTGGTGGAGTTACAGCATTACATTTTATAAAAAAGGCAAAGATAAAACCAGGGCAAAAAGTGCTTGTAGTAGGAGCTTCTGGTTCAGTAGGAAGTGCTGCTGTTCAATTGGCAAAGGCATTTGGAGCTAATGTTACGGGCGTGTGTAGCTCTGCAAATATTGCTTTAGTAAATTCTATCGGAGCGGACAAGGTAATTGATTACACAAAAGTGGATTTTACTAAAAATGGCGAAACTTATGATGTGATTTTTGATGCTGTGAAAACAATATCTGTATCACGAAGTCTAAAGTCATTAAATAAAAATGGAATAATGATTCTTAGTGCTGCTGGTATCTCGGAAATGCTTCAAGGTTTATGGATATCTATTACGAGCAACAAAAAGGTAATGACCGGTGTGATAAGCCATCAAGCAACAGACATTTTATTTCTAAAGGAACTCATTGAAGCAAATAAATTGAAGCCTGTCATTGATAGAACTTATGCGTTGGAACAAATTGCCGAAGCACACGCTTATGCTGAGAAAGGACATAAAAGAGGAAATGTTGCGATAGAAGTTTAGGCGTTAATACCTATTCGCTATCCGTTTTCTTATTCTGCTCAACGATTCGGGTTTTACGCCAACATAACTTGCTATTTGGTATTGGGGTATTTTTTGAAACAAGTCGGGTCTTGATTTTAATAATTTCAAATAACGTTGTTCTGCTGTGTCTGTAGTGTATGAAGACATAATTTCTTGTTGCTCTGCAAATACCTGTTCCATTACTTTTCGTGAAACGGTTTCAAATTTTGGGAATCTTTTATACAGGCTATCTGCTTTTTCACTGTTGCCAACTACCAATACACTATCGACACAACAATCCAAAAAGTGATTTGATGGGGTGTTCTGACTAAAACTATTCATCGAAATCACCCACTGTTCTTCGGTGAAAAAGTTGTTAGTTTTTTCATCACCGTCAACTAAATAGTATTGCCTTACACAACCTTCCAATACAAAATATACTTCATTAGAAACTTGTCCTTCTTTTAGTAAAACCGTTCCTTTTTTATAATTCTGTATGCTCATTGTTTCAACAATAGCCCTAATCTCTTCTTCTGAAAGAGGCATAATTCTTTGGAAATATTTAAGGAGTTTGTCGTCCATTATTTTTGTTTGTTTGGTCTTTCTGTGTCGTCCTTTACAATGACCGCTAACGTTTTCGCGCTAAGCAACGGTTTGATTTGAAACCGTGTCCTGCCGAAACGCTACTAACAAAGA
>NZ_DLGY01000021.1:0-37190 GCF_002482945.1 Flavobacterium sp. UBA7682 | reverse complement strand
ATCATTAACTAAAACGTTAGCCACAGACTGACCACCAACAGCACCAACAATCGGCGTTCCATTATCATCCACAGCATTGATAGGAGCATTGGTAACATTAACAGTTACAATAGCTGTATCACAATTGGTTGGATTTAAAGTTTCGCAAATTTGGTATGTCAAAGTGTAAGAGCCAGAAGGAGTTCCAGGAGCTACATTCACTGCACCCGTTGTAGTATTAAGAGTAACACCAGGGTTTGTAGTTGATACTTGAGTAAGGATTACATTACTAAGTGTAGCAGGATTTCCGTTTAAGGTATCATTAACTAAAACGTTAGCCACGGACTGACCACCAACAGCACCAACAATCGGCGTTCCATTATCATCCACGGCATTGATAGGAGCATTGGTAACATTAACAGTTACAATAGCTGTATCACAATTGGTTGGATTTATTTTTTCACAAATTTGGTAAGTTACTGTATAAGAACCTGAAGGAGTTCCCGGCGCAACATTTACAGATCCATCTAAAGGATTAAGAGTAACTCCGGAATTAGTTGTTGAAACTTGAGTTAAGTTAACAGTTGCTAAAGTTGCAGTATTACCGTTTAAGGTATCATTTGCCAATACGTTAGTCAAAGACTGACCACCATTAGCACCAACAATAGGAGCCCCGGCATCATTGACCGCATCGATAATAGGTCTAGTAACTGTAATTGTTACAGTAGCTGAGTCACAATTACTATTGTTATTTATTTCACAAATTTGATAAACTATGGTATATACACCAGCTGGGGTTCCCGGAGGTACAGAAACTTGTCCGGTTGTAGTATTAATAACAGGTACAGGATTACTTCCGATTGAAGTCGCAGGAGTAACTACAGTTATGGTTACCTGACTTATAAGAGCAGCAACACCATTTACAGTATCAGTACCATTGCCATTATTACTTAAAACATTGCCGATATTTGTATTTCCAGTTGTCCCGTTTCCACCATTCAAAGTATCATCTTGAGCTATGATTTGAGGACATTTTGAAATCGTGAAAGGAAAATTACAACCATTTCCACCACCTGCTGGAACAGCAAAATAATTAATGGTTGAACCTGCAACAAGAGGAATTGGATTACTGTCAGAATATTGTATTGAATTAATAGTTACCGGGAATTCATTGTAAAATAATGAACCTGGTGGAAAATTTGAAGCAATTTCAGAAGTACCAACTGAAGTGTTAGAGCTACAATAAGTGAAATTTCTAACAATGTTGGTGTTAGGACAGTTTTCAGAAACATAACTAGCACCATTAATTCCAACGTTTATTGGAGTAGGTATTGGTTCTCCGACGCAACTTCCATTTGAAGTATAACCTTGAATCAAGTTTGAGTTGTTTAACGCTACAGAGGTTGTATTACCGATACCTGTAGAGTTTCCATTTATTGCAATCAAGCTTGAACAACTTGAATTGTTTAAAATTGAACAATCTGTTGTGGCTTTTAATCTAAATGTTAATCTAGCCAATACAGTATTGCTATTAGCAGGTAAAACAAGTGTTCCAAAATCCCATACAAGCGATCCTGTTACACCTAAACTAGGGTTAAAGGAAATATTGTTTGGAGTTGGAGTGTTTTGTGGACTAAACACGATACCGGAGGCACTTCCTGCAACATAAGTTGCGTTGTAAGGAATAGGAATAATTAATTTATAATTATTTATTGCTTCACTACCAATATTTTTTATGTCAACACTAAATCCGGCCTCTTGTCCAGGCTGAAGCGAGTATGGTTGTACAGCAGGCGCGCCATTCATAGTTGTTGCTGTAATAAGCCCTTCAACTTCTGGAACATAAGCATCAACAGACATTGCAATCGTAAATATAGAGTAGGTATCTGAAGTGGTCCCATACCTAAAATTGGTAGATGTCTGATTATTTCCAATGATAGAATTTCCTGTATTTGGAATGTCAATCATGGCAATATCTATTCCGGTATTGTTTACTAAATTAGGATTTCTGGTTCCTCCTACATTGATGGAGGAGTTAAAGAAATTCCCTGTGGCATTGCCTGTATGACTTAAATTAGTATAGTTAGTAGTGTTTAAATTTCTAATTCTGAAATAGTCACCTGTAAAACTAACATCACCTTCACTTGCCATTACACCAAGCTTCATTCCTACATTTCCGGTTTGAACTGTGTTGAAACCTGAAACCGGTAAATCAAAACCAGATGTATTGGTTGAGGCTACATATGCATAACCATCAAAGATTGTTACATCTCTCCATCTCATTTTGCTGTTTTCATAGACAACAATAATTCCCCATCCACCTGAGTATCCAGTTCCACCAACATTACCTTCTAATAATGCCATGTCAGCCACAGTGTATTGTCCTATGCCGTTTGTTCTTACATAATCGGTAATTTCAGCATAAGCTGAATAAATATCATCATCACTTCCTGACGGATAGTAAATGTCATTCGTTGAAGCAGTGATTTGAGTATAACCAGAAGCTGTAGGTCCTTTCAAGGAAACTACTCTTTTATTGAATGCTTTTGTAATATTACTAAAAACAGTTGTTGTACCTGAAACATTGACATCAGCATTTGAAAAGTTTTGAGTATCAGTTGTCCCTAGATTAGTCCCTGCATTACGGATTAACTTTTTTATTGTTAAAGTAACAGTACCATCCGTTATTACATAGGGAGAATTAAGTGTTGCCTCAGTTCCAGATCCGTTTACAGTCACAGGGATATTTACAGAGCTACCACCGTTCACTGATAAAGTAACTCTATTGGTAGCAGAACTGTTGAAAAAGCTGAAAGCATAAGTATTACCGTTCCCTGAGAAAGTATAAATAGGGTGACGATTTCCATTAGACCCACCACGTGTCACAGAAAGTGAGTAGTTGGTGTTGTTAATATTTTGATTGTGAATTACATTCAAATTATTGTTAATTGATTGCGTACCTGTTGCTACTTGTTTGGTAACATTGAAAGTGCTGTTTGAGGATGACTTTCCAGTCCAATACAAACCTGCATAAACAATATTCGAACATGATGGAATAGCACCATTTTCTGATGACAATGTCAAAGTAGAGGATGACGAGTTGAATGTATTAGGATCTCCATCAATATCAACATAGGTCATAAACTGGCCATTGTTGTTTGTGGTTGCACCATAATTTTGCGGCGTCAAATTGGTGTTACCCAACATGGTAAAGTCACCTTTCACATTATAAATCTTTTTGGTTGGAGTATATTGTGAAGTTCTTTGGGTAAAAGCTTTTTTAACCTGAGCATTGACATTACTGGTTACTCCTAATAGAAATACCATAATCACAATAGCGTAATTCAGTTTAAAATTTGTTTTTGGGATGTATAAATTCTTCATAATGATTATTTTTATCAATATTATTGATTGTTGTCGCCTTTCTGAACTTTATAAAAAATCATGTACTTTTCATTTTCTCCAGAGATCATGTTTGAGACATTTTCACTAGTTACATCAAATGACGTAGAGAAGTATATGTATTTTAATTTTTTGAATCCTGATAGAAGGTTCAGATTGATTGAATTATTCAACTGACTTACATTTTCTAAATTGATAGTTATGATTTCAATATTATCTTTCAATAAAATTGAATTGTTCAAGTTGTTTAAAGAATTTAAATCCGTAAACAGATTTCTCGGCTTATCTCCATATACTTTCACCTCAGCTCCATAATAATAAATTGAGGGTTGTGTCGTGTACACTAATTCTTTAACATTTCTGACATTCAGAAGTGTGACGCTTGAAGTTGGACCAGCAACTCTTAATGATTGTGACGGAGGTGCTAAAAAAGCATCTAATTCTATCACAGAAGTTGATGATTCATTTGCAACATCCTCAGATAAGGTTTGTGCAAACACATTTAAACTGCATAGAAAAAGCACAGTTAGGGTGATGATTTTTGATTTCATACAATTAGATTTAGTAGAATAATTTTTTAAAAAATTTAGTTTTCGGGCTTGAAGTAAAAGTTGTAGGCATATTGAAGTTATAATATTTTGGGTTATACTATTGACCGCTAAATTATATACAATGCAACAACAGACTCAATTTTCTCTACAAACAACTTGAAAACTCGATTAAATGACACTTTTCTTGCATTTTTTTCAGTTTACAATCGTTTTTTTTCGTTTTTCAACATAAATTTTTGACATGACATTTGGGGTTTTAAGGATGATTTTTTCAGTTTGATAATAGTTTAACAGTTCGAAAGTAGATTGTTTTTTTTAATTCACCAAAAAAAATATCGATAAAATGCATAAAAACATAGATAAAATACAGTAATTAACTATATTATAAAGTTAATTACTACAAATATTAATTAACAATTGATTGTTTATAATTTTTTTATGGATTTAACATTTATTTATATAAAGTTATTTTAACTATTTTTTTATTATTCACTAAGTCATAGATAATGAGTTCATTAAAACGATTTTTGATTCGTGTTAAAAAAATCATTTAAAATAAAAGTTAACCATAAGCTTTAAAAACTTAAATTTATGCAATCAAACAATTTGTAGTAATTAATCATGAAACAATTAATATTGGTTAGACATGCAAAATCCAGTTGGGACGCGCCTCTACATGATTTTGATAGGCCATTAACGGGTAGAGGTATTCAAGATGCTCATTTGGTATCTTCGAATATCAGCAATCATCTTCCTAAAACTTTTTTAGTATGGAGTAGTGCTGCCAAACGAGCCGCTGAAACCGCTATGATATTTGCACAGAACTTGTCATTTCCTATAGAAAGTGTCATTTTTAAAGAAGAATTGTACACTTTCGATGACAGAAAATTAGAACAAATTATAAAATCATGCTCTAATCAATGTGACCATTTAATTGTTTTCGGACATAATGAGGCTATTACGAATTTTGTCAATAAATTTGGAAATATTATGATTGATAATGTTTCCACTTCCGGTTTTGTTGCTATTGTATTTGATAGTGTAAGCTGGAATAACATCGAAAAAGGCACTACTAAAAAAGTTGTTTTCCCCAGAGATTTGAAATAATTATGAGCACAGAAAATAGTTTTCGATATATAGATAGAGAAAAGAGTTGGTTGGCATTCAACGCCAGAGTATTACAAGAAGCGGCAGATGAATCCGTTCCTTTATTAGAAAGACTTAGGTTTATCGGTATTTTTTCCAATAATTTAGACGAATTTTTCCGCGTGCGATTCGCCGCTGTTCGCCGTTTGAGTTTATCCGGTGTTTCAGGCGAAAAGATATTAGGCGGGATTTCAGCCCAACAACTCGTTAAAGAAATTACCGAAATTGTAATCAAACAACAAGCAGAAAGTTTAAGAGTACTTACCAATATTGAAAAAGAATTGGTCAAGCAAAACATCATTATTATCAATGAAGAGGAAGTTACCGGCGAACATGAAAATTTTGTGAAAGATTTTTTTATCCAAAAAGTCAGTCCTGAATTGGTGACAATTATCTTAAATGACTTAGCAGAATTCCCTTTGTTAAAAGATGCTTCGGGTTATTTGGCTGTTAAATTAGTAATGAAAGTCGAGCAAAAACCAAAGATGCTCGGTTGGGTAAAACCCAAACCCGAAATCAGATACGCTATCATTGAAATTCCGAAAAACACAAACAGAATAGTGGAACTTCCGGACAAAGACGGTAAACAATATCTGATGTTGTTGGATGATGTTATTCGTTATAACTTGAGCAGTATATTTAATATTTTCGAATACGAAAGTATCTCAGCACACATGATTAAAATCACTCGTGATGCGCAACTCGATATTGACAGTGATATGAGTAAAAGTATGCTCGAAAAGATTGCCTCTTCGGTAAAAGACCGCAGAATCGGTGAACCGGTACGTTTTGTATATGACCAATCCATTGAAAAAGACACGCTTAAATTTTTCCTGAATAAACTCGAAATCGAAAAGTCCGATGGTATAATTCCCGGCGGAAGATACCACAACCGTCGCGACTATATGAACTTCCCAAACTTAGGGAGATTTGATTTGTTATACCAACCTAAAGCACCACTTCCGGTAGAAGGTTTGTCACTCGATGGTAGTATTTTGAATAAAATTGCCAAAAAAGATTACCTGATTAACGCACCATTTCAGTCATTTTCTTATTTGATTAAATTCCTTCGCGAAGCCGCATTGGATCCCAAAGTAACCAACATTAAAATTACTTTATACCGTTTGGCCAAAAACTCTCAAATCATCAGTTCGCTAATCAATGCTGCTAAAAACGGAAAGAAAGTTACGGTTCAAATTGAGTTACAAGCCCGATTCGATGAAGCCAGTAATATTTCTTATGCCGAACAAATGCAACAGGAAGGAATCGAATTGATTTTTGGAATCAAAGGTTTAAAAGTGCATAGTAAAATCTGCGTCATCGATAGAGTAGAAGACGGAAAAGTGAAACGTTATGGCTTTATTTCGACAGGAAATTTCAACGAAACTACGGCCAAAATTTATACCGATTTGACTTTGTTTACCAGTCACCAACAAATATTAAAAGACGTTTCTAAAATATTCGATTTCTTTGATGTCAACTATAGAATTCACCGATACAAACACCTGATTGTTTCACCTCATTATACACGATCCAAGTTTTACAAATTAATTGACCGCGAAATCAATAACGCCATAACCGGTCGTCCGGCTTATATTAATTTAAAGATGAACAGTCTTTCTGATTATCCAATTATTGACAAATTATATGAAGCGAGTAATGCCGGTGTAAAAATCAAATTGCAAGTTCGAGGCATTTGTTCGTTAATTCCCGGTGTGAAAGGCATGAGTGAAAATATTGAAGCGATTAGTATAGTAGATTATCTTTTGGAACATACGCGTTCATATATTTTCTGCAATGACGACAATCCGGAAGTCTATATTTCTTCTGCCGATTTTATGACCAGAAACCTTGATGGTCGTGTAGAAGTAACGTGTCCGATTTATGATGAAGAAATCAAAAAGCAGATAATCGATACCTTTAATGTAGGTTGGAAAGGAAATGTAAAAGCCCGATTCCATTCTGAAAAATTCGAAAATAAATACAGAGTTCGCAAAGAAGGAGAAGCAATTTTCCGTGCCCAATTTGAAACCTATAATTACTATCGTGACCGATTGGATTTTTGTGAAATCAAAACAAATAAACAAAGCAATAAGTTATAAAGCGAATGATATCCATTAAAAAATATGCAGCCATTGATATTGGTTCCAATGCCATGCGATTGCTCATTACCAATATTGTTGAACAAAAAGACAAAGAAACGCAATTCAATAAAAGTGCCTTGATTCGGGTGCCCATTCGTCTCGGGCAAGATGCTTTTACGGTAGGCGAAATTTCAGAAGATAATATTGATAGAATGGTGGATGCCATGAAAGCATTCAAACTATTGATGAAAGTGTACAAGGTTGAAAAATACAAAGCTTGCGCTACGTCAGCAATGCGAGAAGCTTACAATGGGAAAGAAGTTGCAAACACCATTCGTGAAAAATGCGACATTGATATTGATATTATCGATGGTAAAATTGAAGCTACCATCATCGCTTCATCCGATTTACATAGTTTCCTTAAAACAGATCAAACCTATTTATATGTAGATGTAGGTGGCGGAAGTACTGAATTCTCTTTGTTTAGTGATGGTAAAATGGTCGCGTCCAAATCTTTTAAAATTGGTACCGTTCGCATGCTGAACAATATGGTAAGCGATATCGTTTGGGAAGAAATCGAAAAATGGATTAAAGCCAACACCGCCGAATACGAAAATGTAATCCTCATCGGTTCCGGCGGTAACATTAATAAGTTGTTCAAATTGTCGGGCAAAATGCAAGACAAACCGTTGTCTTATTTATATTTAAATTCTCAATACCAATACTTGAATTCGCTAACCTACGAACAAAGAATTGCAGAATTAGCTTTAAATACCGACCGTGCCGATGTAATCATTCCGGCAACGCGTGTGTATTTGAATGCGATGAAATGGAGTGGCGCACGTCAGTTGTTTGTGCCAAAAATTGGTTTGGCTGATGGAATTGTAAAAGCGATGTATCAAGGAACGCTTTAAACATCCAAATCAAACATCTTTTTCAATAACTCTAAATTCGGGTTGATTTCTACCAAGCGGTTGTATTTGTCCTGATTGGTAAAAGCTCTTTTTACTACCAAAGTTTCGTTGACTTTTACAGTAATGGTAAGGTCGTGGTTGTGAAGTTTACCACGCAAATAACCTAAAATTTCAGGTTTTTCTTTTTCAAAATCTATTTTTGAACTCTCATTCGGCAATTCATGAATGATCGTCGTGCCGTCAAGAATTGGGTCGTTAATGGTTAACAACGAAGCAATGATACGAAACCCTTTGTCTTCCATCCGTTGGGCATATTTCAACCATTGTTCCAACATCTCGGTTTCGGTAAAAGGTTCGTTCGGCAAATGAACCGTGTCTTTTACAACAGATTTATGGGCTTCGGCCATTTCTTTTTTGGCTCGAATACTGGCAAGTGATAAAGCGGAAACTTTGGGTTGTCCCTCGACTGCGCTCGGGATGACAGAAATTGTAGGTTGTAAGTTCTCGGTTGTCGGTTGACTGTTGTCTGTTGTCTGATGAACAATAACTTCTTCTTTAAGTTGAACTTCTTCAGCTTTTTGAATTGAGCTTTCTGCGTTTTGCGCTCTGCTTTCTGGAATCTGAATTACTTCAGGCTTCTTAACTACTTCCGCAATCGAATAATCATTTCTACGATAATAAGTAGGTGGAATTATAAAGTCAACTTTTTTTTTTCTCCATCAAAAGTGATAGAGCTTATTTGCATCAGCGTGAGTTCAACCAACAAGCGTTGGTTTTGGGAAACTTTGTATTTTAAATCACAATCATTCGCCAAGTTGATTCCTTTAAGTAAAAATTCTTGTGTTGCTTTTTGTGATTGTTGTCCGTAAAGTTTTTGTGCCGCTTCACCCATTTCTAATAAAGTAAGTGTCGCAGGGTTTTGGGCAACTAATAAATCTCTGAAATGCGAAGCCAATCCGGCAATAAAATGGTGTCCGTCAAAACCTTTAGACAAAATATCATTATAAGCCAACAAGACTTCCGGAATTTTATGCTCCAAAATCAAATCGGCGATGTTGATATATGTCTCGTAATCCAAAACGTTTAAGTTTTCTGTCACCGCTTGACGGGTCAAATTGTTGCCGCAAAAAGAAACCACGCGGTCAAAAATCGACAAAGCATCACGCATCGCACCATCAGCTTTTTGAGCAATAATGTGCAAAGCGTCGTCTTCAAAAACCACACCTTGACTAGTCGCTACTTCTGCCAAATGTTCTTTAGCGTCTTTTACGGTAATGCGTTTAAAGTCAAATATTTGACAACGCGACAATATAGTCGGAATGATTTTGTGTTTTTCGGTCGTGGCCAAAATGAATATCGCGTGCTTTGGCGGTTCTTCCAACGTTTTCAGAAACGCATTAAACGCCGCCGAAGACAACATATGCACCTCGTCAATGATATACACTTTATATTGTCCGGTTTGTGGCGGGATTCTAACTTGGTCAATCAGATTTCTGATGTCATCCACAGAGTTGTTTGAAGCAGCATCCAATTCGAAGACATTAAATGCAAAATCTTCAAACGGATCATCGTAACCGGGTTGGTTGATCTTTCTGGCCAAAATACGCGCACAAGTAGTTTTTCCAACACCTCTTGGTCCGGTAAACAATAGGGCAGAAGCCAAGTGATTGTTTTCTATGGCATTGAGTAAAGTATTGGTAATAGCCTGTTGTCCAACAACGTCTTTAAACGTTTGGGGACGATACTTTCGGGCTGATACTACAAATTGTTCCATAGAATTTAATCGGATTACAAATATAGAATTTTTGTTGGTTTGGTTATTTGGTAATTCGGTTATTTGAGGTTTTTTTACTAACAATTAGAAAGATAATAGTTAATAAAAGTATAGCGTTGACAATTAGGGAAATAATCAGGGCTTTATCGCTAAAATCATTTTTCATTTGAGTTGTAATGGTGTTTTGTGCCAATTTGTATTGTCTTAATTTTTCAAGTTGGTAAATAAAAGTACTTAAAGACTTGTTCTTGTTTTCTAAATCAAATAATTTCATTTCAATTTCATTTTTTGGAACAGTTTTACCAGCTGAATCAAATTCAAATGGAATAGGAGGAAAACCAGGTCCAAAATCCATCGATTGTGATGGACTACAAGCACTAATATTTATCAAAGTTTTATTTTTATTAAAATTAGCATAAATGATGCATAAACCTTTTTCGTTAAAATAAAAATCACAATTTGATTCGGAGAATGAAGTTATTGTCTTTGGTTCATAATTGCCTTTAAATAATTCAATAATTTTAAATGCATAAGTATTACTTATTGTATCTAGTTTTATCAATTCGCCATAAAAAACGATATCTGCACTTTCTAATCCTCTTTCGACCATTATTTCTTTTTCAAATTCCCTACACTTACAAGCAAAGGAATTTCCATAATATAATAGGAGAAGAATAAGAAGATACTTTTTAAAACGCATAGACATTTAATTTATTTTAAAAGTATGAAATCAAATTCAAAATTCGACATCCAAAATTCACCATTCAAAATTTAAAATTGTTTCTTTGCATCGCAGACCGCCTTATCGTTCCGATTTATCGGGAAGGAAAGTCCGGACACCACAGAGTAGCATAGCGGGTAACGCCCGTCCGTCGTGAGATGAGGACAAGTGCAACAGAAAGTATGTACAGGTAATGCTGTAGTGAAACCAGGTAAACTCTATGCGGTGAAATTCCAAGTATATCGGCATTTAAGGATGACTCGTCCGTTGTCGAAGGGTAGGAAGCTCGAGCCAATGAGCAATTGTTGGCCTAGATAAATGATAAGGGTTTCGAGCAATCGAGATACAGAATCCGGCTTATAGGTCTGCTTTTTTTCAATGAAACTCAACTTTGCTTTTTTTCAAAGTTGTTAGTTGAATTGATCCCGATGCCAATCAGGATATTCTATTTATGATTTCACTTTAAACTCTAACCCAATACTTCTCAAACTTTCAATAGAAATATTGGCATCTTCAGCAAAATATTTTCGAAGCTTACTGATGTAAACATCCATACTTCTTCCGGAGAAATAGTCGTCAGTTTTCCAAACGGCTTGTAATATTTGGTCGCGTTTGAGTAATTGGTTTTTATTTTGGAATAAAAAAGTAATCAATGCTGCGTCTCTTTCGGTAAGTTGCTGGACTTTATTTCCCAATTTCAATTCTAGTCGATAAGTGTGAAAAACATAATTTCCAATTTGAATCTCATTGGTATTGGATTTAACAAAAGCATCTTTGGAAGTTCTTTTTAAAATATTGTTCAACCGCAATACCAATTCATCGGCTTCAAAAGGTTTGATAATATAGTCATCTGCGCCGAGTTTTAGACCTTTGATTTTGTCTTCGCTTTGGTTTCGAGCGGTTAAGAACAAAAACGGAATATCTGGATTGTGATTAATGCATTTTTCGGCTAAAGTAAAGCCGTCCATCTTGGGCATCATCACATCAAAAATGCAAATGACAAAAGTTTCTTTTTGGAACACTTGCCAAGCTTCTTCGCCATCTTTGGCCCAATAAACTTGAAATTGATGTATCTCTAAATATTGTTTCAACACATGGGCAAAATCAATATCATCTTCGGCTAAAAGTATTTTTTTCATAAATTAAACTGCAGGAATACTAATGGTGAACGCTGCGCCTTTACCCAATTCGCTCACCACTTTTATAGAACCTTGGTGTGCTTTGATAATTTGGTCAACATAATACAGGCCAAGACCAAGACCTTTGGTGTTATGGAGATTGCCTTGTTCAACACGATAAAATTTTTCGAAAAGTAACGGTTGTTTGGTTTTCGCAATGCCAATACCATCATCCTGAATACTGATGTTAAATTGGTCATTTTCTTGGGAAGTCACGATAGTGATATTTTGGCAACCATATTTAACGGCATTTTCCAACACATTATTGATAGCGGTCGTCAAATGGAATTTATCTAAATTGAGCGTAACTTCAGTCACGTTAAAATCATGCAAAATCTGAACATTTGGGTAAGCCAAATTAAAATCGGCAATAATGGTTTGTAATAAAGTAGTCGTTTTTACCTTTTCTTTTTGCAATTCAATTTCCTCAAAACCCAGCGAATTGCTCATTACTTGGTCGATGATATTTTGCAAACGAATATTTTGGCGATTTACCGTCTCAAGAATAGCCTTGAAAACCGTTTCGTTTTCTTTCACATCTTCACGCGCTAACATTTTGGTCGAAACGCTTAAAGTTGTTAACGGTGTTTTCAATTCATGCGTGATGTTGTTGATGAAATCGGTTTTGACATCGCTTACTTTTTTCTGTTGAATCAAGGCTTTGATGGCGATTACGAATAAGGTTACCAAAACCAACATCGAAAGAATTGACAAAATCAGTATCGTAGTCATTCGGCTCAAAATGATTTGTTCCCAATTGGCTACCGAAACATACAAACAATCTTCGGTTAATAATTTATAGTTGTCATTTTTAAAACCGCTGGTTGTACCCACATAATTCCGAACCATAAAAGCATCTTCTAGTGATGTCAAATTGCCATAAACCGCATTTTGAATTGTTGGATTTTCGGAAAAAATCGTATCGGTTTTGGTAGCGTTATCAAAAACGATGAACTTATTGACGACAACCGCAAAAGTAACTTGGTTGTCTTTAAATTCTTGGCTCAGTTTCTGGCGCAAGCGATTGGTCAAAACATTGCGATATTCATTGGCTAATAAATCGGCTTTGACTTGATTTCTATAGCTTTTGTCTTTGATAAATTTTTCGGCGATGCTTTTATAAAGGATTTCTTTTTTGAAGAAAATACTTGAGTCAAGGTCAGTGTAATTATTGGTAATGTTCCCGATTTTGTCTTTGACTTCAGCGTGAAACTGCTCGACTTTATAATCATAAGTTGTTTTAACCAAATAGATTTGAATAGCGCAAAGCACCAATAATACTATGGTAGAAAACCCGATTAATAAATTTATTTTTTGCTTCACAACATTGGAATGATTTTTCAAAATTAAGAGAATTATGTTCAAATAAAACTTTTAACCGTGCATTAACCTCCAATTAACTTTCGGGATCAAAAAATAGAAACATTTTTGCGACCAATAAAAATCATGAAAAATGTACAAAATCTGTTTATTATTAGCCCTATTAATTGCCCAATTCGCTTTGGCACAAGAAAAAACACAGCAAGAAAAACCCAAAGAACTGGAAGAAGTTGTAATAGAAAAGGAAACCAAAACCTTTACCAACAAAAACGGAAACATCAAAGTGGACGTCGCTAATTCTATTTATAATTCAGTGCCCAACACGCTTGATTTGTTGGCGAGATTACCCAAAATCCAAATTAGTCCTGATAAAGAAAGCATTTCTATAGTTGGAAAAGGCAGTCCGTTATTGTATATCGACAACCAAAAAGCTGACATGAATGATTTGAATTCGTTAGCGGTCGAAGACATTAAAACCATTGAAATCATCAACAATCCATCTTCAAAATATGAAGCCAATGGCAGAGCAGTAATTCTGATTACTCGAAAGTTCAGCAAAAAAGAAGGCTATAAAGTGGTGGTTTCAGAAACTGCTTCTTTCAAAAAATACTTTAATAATTATTCGGGAATAAATGGCAATGTAAAATCGGGTAAATTAGAGTTTAAAGCCAATTTCAATTACAATCAACTCAAAGTCTGGGAAAGCAACGGCAATGATTTTACGATGCCCGATTTTGGAATCCAATCGGATTATTTAGTGACTGCGGTAACCAAAAGACCTCAGTTTATCTTTGGCGGCGGCGTTTTTTATAAAATAAACGAAGACGATTATCTTTCGGGAAACTTTAGTCGAAGAAGTCAAGACGATATTTTTGACATTGTAACGCATACATTTAACCAAGACCAAAATGGAATTAATGAGATCAATACCTTGAGCAATAATGATGAATATCGAAATTTCACGAACAGCTTTTTAAACTACAATCATAAATTTAAAGGTTTGGATGTTGTACTGTTTTCAGGGTTTCAATATTCAAGTTTTAATCAAAAAATGAAGAGTACGATTTCTAATAATTACAATGATACCGGATTTGAATTGGAACAATACAGAAACCAGATGTTTGGCATCGACGTTTTTTCGGGCCGAATTGATTTGGAGAAAAAGTTCAAAAACGACATGAAGTTAGAACTTGGAGGCCTTTATTTGCAGGCCAATGCGGATACTGATTTTGAAGTTGAAAATATTAATCTGCCAAGCTCTGTAAATTCTATTTATCATTTTAAAGAAAAGAACATAGCGGCTTATACCCAATTTTCCGGCAGTTATAAAAAAGTAAATTATGCAATAGGACTTAGAGCAGAAAATACGATAGCTAAAGGGAAATATGCTACCGAAAGCAGTTTGTCTATTGATAAAGATTACATCAATCTTTTTCCAAAAGCACAATTAGAGATAGCAATCGACAGCAGTAACTCCATAAGTATGAATTACGCCAAAAGTATCACGCGGCCTAACTTTTCGGCTACAAGTCAGACAACAATTTATATCAATCCGTATTTAGTTTGGTCTGACAATATCAACTTAGATCCAACGTTGTCTGATGAAATTTCGATAGGCTATCAATACAAAGACAAATCAATTAAAGTGGCTTATTTTAGAACAACCAATCCGGTTTACTACAGTACCTCTTATAATGAGACGCAAAATCTGTTGACTTTTATCTCAACCAATTTCGAGAAGGAAACAAACTTCAATATCGAATTGACGCTTCCTTTTAAATATAAATTTTGGACCAATACCAATGTGTTGAGTTTAAGTCAAAATAAAGTTGAAGATAAATCGGCTGTTGTAAACGAATCAGAACCGAATTTGTATTTTTATACCAATCATGTTTTTACGTTGCCCAAAAAAATAGACCTGTCAATTAATGCTTGGGGTTTGACCAAACAAAAGTTGGGTATTTATGAAGGAAACGCTCTTTTTGTAGTAAACGCAGCGGTTTCCAAAACTTTTTTCAAACAGTTGGATTGTACTTTGAGTTGGGATGACATTTTTAGAAAGATGAATTTTAAAAATGAATTCACCATTAATAATGTTTCTGCCAAAGGAAAGTATTACACCGATTCGCGTGCTATTTCTTTAGCAGTTAAATATTCTTTTGGAAAAATAAAAAAAATCAGAATTCAAAGAAAAAAGTATAGACGAAAACTCGGGAAGAATTAGGTAAAAGCAAACGGTTTCGATTTTCTACGTCATTATTCATAACTTTGTTAGAGTGAGATCTTATTAACGCTATTATTTCAAATTTATGAACGCCCATATTGTAAAAGTACTCGAAGCCAAATTCATCACCCATGATGTCAAAAAATTTGTCGTGGAAAAACCTGAGGGTTTTGATTTTATTCCCGGACAAGCAACGGAATTGTCTATCAATCTTCCGGAGTGGAAAGATCAATTAAGACCTTTCACTTTTACCAACCTAAGAGAGTCAAAACAACTTGAGTTCATGATTAAAATTTACAACAATCAAAATGGTGTAACGAAAGAGCTCGGGCGAACCAATGCCGGTGATGAACTGATTTTACACGATGTTTTCGGTGCCATTCAGTACAAAGGACCAGGAGTTTTTATAGCAGCCGGTTCGGGAATTACACCTTTTATTTCAATATTTCGAGAGTTATACAAACACAATTTAATTAATGGTAATCGACTTATTTACGTCAATAAAACTTCCGAAGACATCATCATGGGACAGGAATTGTTCAGAATGTTGAAGAAAAATTTCATCAATGTCTTAACCAGAGAAAATACGATTGGTTTTATCGGAAAACGTATTGACCGCAATTTTTTGATTGAACACATTGTCAATTTCAGTCAGCATTTCTACGTTTGTGGACCTGAGGATTTTGTACGCGACATCAATAAACACTTAATTGATTTGGGTGCCGAAGCCAATACTTTAGTTTTTGAAAAGTAATTGTCTTATTATTGTAGTAGAATGTTTTTAAATTCCAATTTATGCTTCAATTCTTAAAGTCGCTTTTTGCAGGTGAACCGTTAAAACAAGTCAAAATCATAATGGATTCTAAACTTGGAAAACTCACTTGTGACTATAAATCATCAGATGAATATTTTTCTTGGGACGGCAAAGTAAAATCGAAAACAAAAGGAGTGAAATCAATAGCGCTTTCCATCGATGGTGATTTGAATGGTCCATATCCGGTTGCACTCCAAAAAGCCTATCAGATTGTGGATACTATTCCCGATTTGAATTATAAAGTGCAGCAAGAAATTGATTTAAAATTCCCTGAAAAACAAATCAATCTTTCACGCGATTTTCGTTTAGATGATATTTCTATTTATTTTGATGAGGAAACCAATGACGCAGATTTTGATTTCGAATATTACACTGAAGACAACAGTATTATGGTTTCAGTTGAGTTTGTAAATGGAGCAATAGAAACGATAGATTTTTATTAATCTTCATCTTCAATATCTTCCGATTCTTCATCATCGCCTTCAAATTCGAAGAAAGTGAATACCGAACCGCCATAGTTTTTTTGGAACGAATAATTCGCCATATGGTCTAATTTCGTGTATTTCGAATGTTCAACGACGAGCATGCCTTCTTCATCCATCAATTCATTTTCAAAAATCATTTCGATAATTTTTTCGAATTCTTTCTGCGACATGCCATAAGGCGGATCGGCAAAGATAATGTCGTAATTGCCTTTGTGTTTTTCCAAAAACTTGAATACATCACTTTTAATGGCAGTAATGTCGAAGTCAAATTCTTTAGCTGTTTTTTTGATGAAATTCACACAACCCATATCGCCATCGACGCACAAAATTGGTGAACAACCTCGAGAGGCAAACTCATAACTGATACTTCCGGTGCCTGCAAAAAGCTCTAAGATTTTTAGTTCCGAAAACTTAAAATGGTTGTTTAGCACATTGAATAACGCTTCCTTGCTCATATCCGTTGTTGGACGAACCGGAAGGTTTTTAGGTGGTGCTATTCTTCGGCCTTTGTATTGGCCCGAGATGATTCTCATGAGTGTAAAAGTATAAAGTGCTCGCGGTTTTCGGTTTCGGTGAATTGATTTTGTATCGAACTTACGTCAAATAATGAAATGTTACGCACATATTTATAAGCGATAGTGTAAAGCGCATCGCCTTCTGTAATTTTGCCTAACAATTCTAATTTAAAATGTTCCGGATTCAAATGCAGTTGTTCTGCAGTGAATAGGATGTAGTAAATAAAATCTTCAGCGGTTTTATAATCAAAGGTGTTGAAAAGTTGTAATTTCTGATTTTGAACAATCACGATTTCAAAATGACTGTCGCTCACATGTACAAACATCTTGCGTTCTTCATTGTTTCGGGAAACTTCGAGTAATTTTTGGACCAAAATACTATTGGCATGTTTGTAATCAAAAGTACCAAATTGGTCAATGAAATAATTGTTCATATTCACATACGGAATGTAAACATTGTTCATTTCGTAGTTTGCCAATTCGTCAAAGGCAAAAAAATCAGTTTCAAAAACTTTGGTGTTGAATTGCAAATAGCTTCCTAAATATTCTTCGTCAAACAAAGCTGTTGGTACAAAGGTCGAAAGATTGTTACTGTGAACAATCACGATATCATCATAACCGGCTTTGAGTTCGGGATTGTTTTGAAAAGCTTCAGCAAACAAGTCTTCGATTTTAGAAGTCACATTGACTTTTCCCATCGAAATGGTTTTGAGTGCTAAAGGTTTGTTGAGTATCGTATCAAAAGTGACAAATGACAAACCATTCAGGGAAACCTGAATCGCTAGTTTTCGATAAGTTTTATCTACAACGCTGGTGTTTTGCCACATAATTTTTCGGTTGAAACGAACTTGGCAAACTTACAAATTTATACTGAACTTGTTTCAGTATCTATAACATTTTACAAGCAACGGTCTATTTTCTTTTCTCTATTTTCTTGCCTCTAAATCACTATCTTTGAAATCAAATTATTCAGAATAAACTCTAATGACTTCTTCCCAGTTTTACAGCCTTTTACGCCAACAGTTTCCGTTTCAGCCGACTGTAAAACAAGACATTTTTTTCCAACAGATTGCTGTTTTTTTAACCAATAATAATAAAGAAGAAATTTTTGTTTTAAAAGGTTACGCCGGAACCGGAAAAACCACCGTGATTTCTACCATTGTCAATAATTTAATCGAAGTCGATAAAAAATATGTGTTGTTAGCGCCAACAGGTCGTGCGGCCAAAGTCATTGCCAATTATTCGAACAAACCGGCGTTTACCATTCACAAGAAAATCTATTTTCCTAAAAAGGGAAGTGGTGGCGGCGTTTCGTTTACGATGCAAAGCAACAAACATAAAAACACCATTTTCATAGTCGATGAATCGTCGATGATTTCGGATGTAAATACCGAAGCGAAATTGTATGAAAACGGTTCATTGCTCGATGATTTGATGTCCTACGTTTACAACGGAAACAATTGTAAACTGATTCTTCTGGGCGATACAGCTCAGTTACCACCGGTGCAATTGGATGTTAGTCCGGCGCTTGATACCAATGCGTTGTCGATGCATTATAACAAAGAAGTTTTTTCGATTGAATTGGATGAAGTCATGCGTCAAGAAGAGAAATCGGGGATTTTATTCAATGCCACCGAATTGCGTGAGATTTTGAAAAGCAGTTTTGTTGATACGTTTCAGTTTAACTTAAAAGGTTTCAAAGATATTGTCCGTTTGACCGATGGTTTTGATATACAAGATGCGATTCAAAGTGCGTACAGCAATTACAGTATTGAAGACACATGTTTTATTGTCCGTTCCAATAAAAGAGCGAACCAATACAATCAGCAAATTCGAACCAGAATTCTCGATAAAGAAAGCGAACTTTCCGTAGGCGATTATTTAATGGTGGTGAAGAACAATTATTTTTGGCTCAAAGAAACCGACGAAGCCGGATTTATTGCCAATGGTGATATCGCAGAAGTTTTGGAGATTTTCAGTTTTAAAGAATTGTACGGATTTAATTTCGCCAAAGTCAAAATAAGAATGGTCGATTACCCGAATCAAAAACCCTTTGAAACCATAGTTTTATTGGATACGATTACCAGCGAATCGCCGTCATTGACTTATGAAGAAAGCAATCGTTTGTACCAAGAAGTCATGAAAGATTACGAAGGCGAACCGCAATATCGAAAATTTCAAAAAGTTAAAAGCAACGAATATTTCAACGCACTTCAGGTAAAATTCTCTTACGCCATTACTTGTCATAAATCCCAAGGCGGACAATGGAATACCGTCTTTATCGAGCAACCTTATTTACCCAATGGCATTGATGTCGATTATGTGCGCTGGTTGTATACAGCCGTTACACGAGCTAAAGACAAATTGTATTTGATTGGGTTTAAGGAGGAGAGTTTTGTAGAATAGTAAATAATTAGGAATTACAAATTATCAATTACGGATTATTAGAAATTAAGAAAACTCAGTACCTTAGCCACTCAGAACCTCAGAACCTCAAAAAATGAAAATCATCGCCGTCATTCCAGCCCGATATGCATCCACCCGTTTTCCTGCCAAACTCATGCAGGATTTAGGCGGAAAAACTGTTATTCTCCGCACTTATGAAGCAGCGGTCAATACCGGTTTGTTTCAGGATGTTTTTGTCGTGACTGATTCGATTCTAATCTATGACGAAATCATCAATAATGGAGGTAAAGCCATTATGAGCGTCAAAGAACACGAAAGCGGCAGCGATCGAATTGCTGAAGCGGTAGAGAATTTAGACGTTGATATAGTCGTAAATGTGCAAGGCGACGAACCTTTTATCAATGCGGCGCCATTGGCCAAAGTCATCGAAGTATTCTTGAATGATTTTGAGAAAAAAGTCGATTTGGCTTCGCTCATGTTTGAGATTACAGACCAAGATGATATCAACAATCCGAATAATGTGAAGGTTGTGACTGACCAAAATAGTTTTGCGCTCTATTTTTCACGTTCTGTGATTCCTTATCCAAGAGAAGTTAATGTAGGTGTTCGGTATATGAAACACATCGGGATTTATGCTTTCCGTAAAGAAGCGTTGTTGGCTTTCTATCATTTGCCCATGAAATCTTTGGAAGCATCTGAGAAATTGGAACAATTGCGCTATTTAGAATTTGGCAAACGAATCAGAATGGTCGAAACCACGCATGTTGGTATCGGAATTGATACCCCTGAAGATTTAGAGAAAGCCAGAAAAATGCTTTAAATATCTTCGTTATCGTTATTAAAGTAGCCTTTTGATTTGACTTTTGTCGAAAAGAAATTCAGGAACAAAATTACAAACGATAAGAAAAACATGGCTTGGACTGAAGCCAAAAATTTCCCAAAAGTAGTCACCGGAAAATAATCACCATAACCAATAGTATTGGAAGTCATTAGACTGAAATAAACCGCATCTGACCAATGACCAAAAGGAATATTGGTATTGTTGCCTAAAGTATAAAACACGCCAAAGGCAATAACCACTTCTAAATAATTAAAAAACAACAGCAGCATTGAACGCTTGTAAGAACGTGGCGTCGCAAACAAATCCGATGCAAATATCAAGGTTGGAATGTAAAGAATCGTTTCTAAAATGAGATAAACCAAAATCGTAATCAAGTAAGGTTTGTTTTGCCAATCATTCACCAAAATCAATAAGGGAAAAAGGGCTTTCAGCAATATATAAATGTCCATCGCCAAATCTTTATAGGCATAACCAATTCTACAAGCTAAAGTTTTTACATAAATACCCGGAAACAATAGTTGCGTAATTGAGAGAAACAATCGAAATATTTTTTCAATTCCGTTATCGTCCTGATGGTCGTTGTTCCAAATCGATTTGATGTTAAGAATTCTTCTTTCAATTGGATTGTATTTGGGATTATAGTCTTCTGATACTTTCCCAATCAGTAATTTTTTAAAGAAACCCATTAATTTAGTTTTTTGATGGTGAACAATTCATTATGTGTTTCTACTTTGGGATACATTCGCAGCGAATAATTCCCGCCGAATTTGTTTTTATAAGCCAAATTTCTTTCTTCATCCTTTTTGTTTATTACCATTGTATTGAACAAAATAAACCCATTAGTGTTAAGCAATTCGTTAATTCGGTTGATAAAGAAATCTTCAAATAAGAAATTAGGCATCGTCGTATCTTGAAAAATATCAATGATGATCAAATCGTATTTGGCTTTAGTCTTTAAAACAAATTCAAAAGCGTCATCAATCACGATTTCCAAATTGGGAATTTCATTGAGTTTAAAGTATTGATTGGCAATGTCAACGATGTTTTGGTCAATTTCAACGCCGGTGATTTTTCCGGTAAATTTAATTTCGTCAACCAATGTTTTAATCACACTTCCGCCGGCAACGCCTAAAACCAATATGCTTTCGAATTTCTTAATACGTTCAAAACCTATGTATTTTAGTCCTTTGCGCAAAATTCTTTGCAAACTGCCATAAGAATAATTGGTATTTTTACTGTCCAAAACCAATTGTCCATTGTTCCAAGTGACTTCCAGTGTTTTGCTCACACCTGAGTTTTTCTTGTGAATGTTAATAGGTACA
Organism: Flavobacterium sp. UBA7682; assembly: GCF_002482945.1. NCBI lineage: Bacteria > Pseudomonadati > Bacteroidota > Flavobacteriia > Flavobacteriales > Flavobacteriaceae > Flavobacterium > Flavobacterium sp. UBA7682. The sequence goes on along the minus strand of NZ_DLGY01000021.1, from coordinate 15,514 downwards.
AAATAGCTGAACAGTCTTCGAAGCATTGCTAAATTTTTTTCTCAAAAATAATAGATTAATGCTAAATTTACGCAAAATAAAGCCGATGAAAGCGACACTTTACAAATTTATTTTTTTCCGAATATTAGGCTGGAAATTATTAGGAACTATAAACCCTGATATCAAAAAATGTGTCATGATGGTCATGCCGCATACTTGCAATTTTGATTTCTTTATAGGTTTACTTTGCCGCGGTATCATTGGTTTGGAGATGAATTTTGTCGGCAAAAAGGAGTTGTTCACTTTTCCTTTTGGGTATTATTTCAGAAGTATAGGCGGTGCGCCATTAGACCGAACCGGCGGAAAGAATAATGTAGATGCTACTGTGGAAGTTTTCAATTCACGTGACGTTTTCAGAATGGCGATTGCTCCGGAAGGCACTCGTAAAAAAGTAACCCAACTCAGAACAGGTTTTTATTACATCGCTTACAAAGCCAATGTTCCCATTATTCCTATCGCTTTTGATTACGCTAAAAAGGAAGTGAGAATTGGTCAACCCATATCGCTTTCCGGTAATTATGAAGAAGATATTAAAATAATTTTGCCCCATTTTAAAGGCGCTCAAGGTAAATTTCCGGAACGGCAATTTCAAGTCTGAACCAAAATAGTAGTATTTATGATTCCTTAACGCTCGTAATTTTCTTTTTGACTAAATTTGGCGCATGAATTATTTAGACCTACACCAACAATACAAAGCGGAAAGTCTATTCGGACGATATATTACTTTAGAACATATTGAACCGTTACTGTCAAAATACCCAACGACCATTGTTGGCTATTCTGTTTTAGGAAAACCTCTTTACCAACTTCTATTGGGTTCTGGTAAAACCAAAATCTTCATGTGGTCGCAAATGCACGGCAACGAAGGCACAACGACAAAAGCGTTATTCGATTTCCTTAATTTTCTCCATTCAAATACCAAAGAAAGCGAAGCAATTTTAAACGCGTTTACTTTTTGTTTGTTGCCAATGTTGAATCCTGACGGCGCTGAATTATATACCCGTGAAAACGCCAACAGTATTGATTTAAATCGAGATGCACAAGATTTATCCCAACCGGAAAGCAAAGTGTTACGTCAGGTTTTTGAAACTTTTCAGCCTGATTATTGCTACAATCTTCATGACCAACGTACCATTTTTGGCGTAGCCGATTCGGGTCATCCTGCGACGGTTTCGTTTTTGGCTCCGGCTTATAATGACTCTCGAGACATAAATGATATTCGCATCAAAGCGATGAATGTTATAGTGGCGATGAATGAAGTATTACAAACTTTGATCCCAAACCAAGTGGGAAGATTTGACGATTCCTTTAATATTAATTGTGTCGGAGATACGTTTCAGTATTTAAAAGTGCCAACTGTTTTGTTTGAAGCCGGACATTTCCCAAATGATTACGAGCGAGAAGAAACCCGGAAATACATTTTTGTCGCCTTAGTGTCTGGAATACAATATTTTTACGAAAACGATATAGTTGACAACAAAAACGATGATTATTTAAAAATTCCGCAAAATAAAGTCGTTTTTTATGATTTTGTTTATAAAAATGTTAAAATAAATTATGATAGTAATGAAAAAATTATCAATTTTGCAGCACAATACAAAGAAGTTCTAAATAAAGGCAAAGTTAGTTTTGAAGCAAGAATTGCTCAAATAGATAATTTAGAAAGTTTTTTTGGTCACATAGTATTTGACGCTCATGGCGAAACGTATCATGATGACGAAACTAATTTTCCGAAAATCGAACAAAAAGCTGATTTTTATTTAGGAAAAAATACAAAAATTGTTAATGGTTTGATAAAAAACTAACAATTAACTTTTTTTATTAGAAAAAATGTATTTTTTTTGCCGTAGATTTTTAAATAAACCAATAAATAGTTTTTATGAGTAAGTTTCGCTTAGATGAAGTAGACCACCAAATCTTGGATATGTTGATTGACAACACCAGAATTCCATTCACTGATATCGCTAAGAAATTATTAATTTCAGCCGGAACAGTTCACGTAAGAGTGAAGAAAATGGAAGATTCAGGAATCATAATGGGTTCGTCATTGTCTTTGGATTATGAAAAATTAGGATATTCATTCATTGCTTATGTTGGTGTGTTTTTGAATAATACTTCACAAACTAAATTTGTTTTAGAAAGAATCAATGAAATTCCATATGTAACGGTTGCTCACGTAACTACGGGAAAATTCAACATTTTTTGTAAAATCAGAGCAAAAGATACCAAACACGCTAAAGACGTAATCTTTATGATTGACGATATCGAAGGAGTTTACAGAACAGAAACCATGATTTCTTTGGAAGAAAGTATCAACGACAAAAAACGTTTGATGCACACTATCTTCCAAGAGTTAGACTAGTCAAAATCAAAAATATATTTAAGACCTCAAGTGAAAGCTTGAGGTTTTTTTATTAATTTAAGCCAAAATTCCTTCGCCATGTACACCTTACCAAAAATCGAGCGTTTCAATCAAAATGTATTGTCTAAGTATCACATTTATAACAGTGTGTTTATCACGCTACCTTTTGATGCTATTGACAACACCGGTGTTTTATTGCCTTTGTTTTCTGAAGTTTGCGACAACGGTTTTAAAAACAATTGGTCACCCAAACAAATCGTAGACTTCTTTGCCGATAAGTATTTAGACAAGGCGACAGAAGAGCAAAAAATAGAGTTAATGTTTCGCTTTATTCAATATGTCGAACGTCAAATAGTATTGTTTGATGCCATAGAAGATGCTGCTTTTCCGATTGTCAATAATTTGGAAGGTCGAGGTTCGTTACGCGATATCAAAGAAAAAACCGAAGCCAAAGACAAGCGCAAAGAACTAATCGATTTTTTAGAAACTTTTAATGTGCGTACGGTTTTGACTGCACATCCAACTCAGTTTTATCCGGGTTCTGTACTCGGAATTATCACCGACTTGACTGAAGCGGTTCGCGTAAATGATTTGATTAAAATCAAACAACTATTGGCTCAACTCGGGAAAACACCTTTTTTTAAAAAAGAAAAACCAACACCTTTTGACGAAGCAGTAAGCTTAATTTGGTATCTCGAAAATGTGTTTTACCAAACGATAGGAGAGATGATGCAGTATTTGCAAAAGAACATCTTTGAAGGCAATATCATCGAAAATCCGATAATCAATTTAGGCTTTTGGCCAGGTGGTGACAGAGATGGCAATCCGTTTGTAACACCAGAAATCACTGAGAATGTGGCGAAACGTTTGCGCATTTCAATACTAAAATGTTACTATTTTGACATTCGGATTCTGAGAAGAAAATTGACATTTAATGAAGTCGATAAAATCATAACGAGTTTAGAATTCAAATTATACCGTTCAGTGTTTTATTCTCAAGGCGAAATATTTATCACTTTGGAGGAATTGAAAAATGAACTCAATATTGTCAAACAAATTATCATTGAAAAGCATCAATCGCTGTATTTGGACGAAATAAATTTGCTGTTGCAAAAGATTACGCAGTTTGGTTTTCATTTTGCGTCATTGGACATTCGTCAAAACAGTAAAATTCACAATCAAGTTTTTGATGATATAGTCGGTTTTTTGAAAAGAGAAAAAGAACTCTATTTTCCGGAAAATTTTGATTCAATGTCGGAAAATGATAAAATGGAAGTGGTTTCGAAGTTGAAGTTTGATTTGCGCAACCATTTCTTTGAAAACGAATTGACGCGTTCTACTTTGGACACCATAAAACTGATGCGAGAAATTCAAAACGATAATGGCGAAAAAGGCTGTAATCGTTATATCATCAGCAATAATGAAAGCGCTTTGAATGTAATTGAAACCTTTGCCATGTTCCGATTATTGGCTTGGGAAAATCCAACGGTGGATATTATTCCGTTGTTTGAATCGGTTGATGATTTGCAAAAAGCCCATGAAATTATGGCACAATTGTACCAGAATGCAGCTTATCGAAATCATTTAAAAGAGCGAAAAGACAAGCAAACTGTCATGCTCGGTTTTTCTGATGGAACCAAAGACGGCGGTTATTTGATGGCGAATTGGAGTATTTTCAAAGCCAAAGAAATGATTACCAAAATCTCACGCGAATACGGAATCAAAGTCATTTTCTTTGACGGTCGTGGCGGTCCGCCGGCGCGTGGTGGTGGCAAAACACATAAGTTTTATGCTTCGTTAGGTTCAACCATTGAAAACCAAGCGATACAAGTTACGGTGCAAGGGCAAACGATTAGTTCTAATTTTGGAACCTTGGATTCTTGTCGTTATAATTTAGAAAATTTGTTGAGTGCCGGAGTCGCGAATCAAATTTTCAACAAAGACGAAAACAATTTGACCGAACCGGAAAAAGCCATTATTGACACTTTGGCGAATTTGGGTTATGAGAAATACATCGACTTTAAAAACCATCCGAAGTTTATTCCCTATTTGGAGCAAATGAGTACGCTGAAATATTACTCTAAAGCCAACATTGGCAGTCGTCCATCAAAGCGAAATACAGATGATAAATTGAACTTTGCCGACTTGCGTGCGATTCCGTTTGTGAGTTCGTGGAGCCAAATGAAACAAAACGTTCCCGGATTTTTTGGGGTTGGCACGGCATTAAAGCATTTTGAAGATGCTGATCGTTGGCAAGAAGTTCAACATTTATACAACAACTCTTTATTCTTTAGAACATTATTGGAAAATACGATGATGTCTTTGGCTAAAAGTAATTTTGCACTAACCGCTTACATGAAAAATGACCCTGAATTTGGAGCATTTTGGCAAATCATTTTTGATGAGTTTTTAGAAACCAAACGACTGCTTTTAAAAATCGCCGGACATACCGAATTGATGCAAAATTATCCCGACGGAAAAGCATCCATTGCGATGCGTGAACAAATCGTTTTGCCTTTATTGACAATCCAACAATATGCTTCTTCACAAATTAATGAGTTGAAAAAGCAACCGACGTTTAGTGAAAAGTTAGTGAATACTTATGAAAAATTGGTGACACGTTCGTTGTTTGGGAATACTAATGCGAGTCGGAATTCGGCTTAAATTTATAATTATTGAAAACTTTAATCATCATGAAAAAATCACAACTAAACACCGATGAATATGCCGCTTATTACGGAACTTACATTGACAATGTAACCGAAGAATACAACTTAGTCGAAGAATTGGAAATCTCAGTTCATCGCTTAGTTAAGTTTGTTCAAAACATTCCGATGGATAAATTTGATTACCGCTACGCCGAAGGCAAATGGACGATAAAAGACATCTTGTTGCATCTTATTGATGCGGAAAGAATTTTTGCTTATCGTGCTTTACGCTTTGCCCGAAATGACGAGACCGCTTTGGCGAGTTTTGACGAAAACACTTATGTAGATGAGGCGCATGCCAACAGTAGAAGTATTCAAGATTTATTGAGCGAAATGTTGGTGGTAAGACAATCGACTTTGGCTTTATTCAAATCTTTTTCGGAAGAACAATTGTTGCGAAGAGGCATTGCTTCAAACAATTTGATGTCGGTTAGAGCTTTAGGATTTACGATTATTGGTCACCAAAATCACCACCAACGGGTCTTTGAAGAAAGATATTTGTAAAAAGCACCAACATTTGTTACAATAAAAAATCCCAAATTCTGAAAGGAACTTGGGATTTTCTTTATTTTGTAATTCTCTTATTCTTCATCGTCTTCATCATCAAGATTGTTGTCTGAATCTTCATAATCATCATCGTCATCATCATCATCTGCATCATCAGAACCACCACCGTCTTTAAGTAAATCTACTTCTTCATCGTCTTCGTCAGCTGTAATGGCATCTTCATCATCATCTAATCCTTTTATTGGTTCGATAGGTTCGATTACAGAATCCAAATCGTCTTCTTCATCAAATTTTTCCATTCTACTGGCAAGTTTGGTACTTACTTTAACCAAGTAAATAGTGTCTTCTGTTCGTACTTCAACCGCTTCAATTAACTCATTTTGAGCGTTTCTGAAACGAATAATGTCGGTGTCGTCATAACCTTCAGGAAACTTTTCAACTAATAAATTTAGAATGTCTCCGGTTAGTTTGGCATAGTCTACAATAATTCTTCTCATAAAAAAATCTTTTATAAATCTAGTAAGTAAGCAAAAATTAACGGTGCCACAATGGTAGCATCCGATTCAATGATAAATTTTGGGGTATGAATGTCAAGTTTTCCCCAAGTGATTTTCTCATTTGGGACAGCACCTGAATAGGAACCGTAACTTGTAGTGGAATCTGAAATTTGGCAAAAATAACTCCAAAACGGAATGTCGTGCATTTCCATGTCTTGGTATAACATTGGTACTACGCAAATTGGAAAATCTCCTGCAATTCCACCACCAATTTGGAAGAAACCAACACCTCTTCCTGAGGAATTTTTAGGATACCAATCGGCTAACCACATCATATATTCAATGCCGCTTTTCATGGTTGTAGGTTTGAACGTGCCTTTGATACAATAAGAAGCAAAAATGTTTCCCATTGTACTGTCTTCCCAACCCGGAACTACAATCGGCAAATTTTTCTCTGCCGCTGCAACCATCCAGGAATCTTTCGGATCAATTTCGTAGTATTGTTTTAATACGCCTGAATTGATCATTTGGTACATGAATTCATGGGGAAAATAACGTTCTCCTTTTGAATCAGCATTGTTCCAAATATCGTATAAATGTGATTGTAATCTTCTAAAAGCTTCTTCTTCCGGAATACATGTATCTGTAACTCTGTTGTAGTGATTTTCTAGTAAATCCCATTCTTCTTGCGGTGATAAATCGCGGTAATTTGGTACTCTTTTATAAGAATTATGTGCTACCAAATTCATAATGTCTTCTTCCAAATTGGCACCAGTACAAGAAATAATATGCACTTTGTCTTGGCGAATCATTTCGGCTAACGATTTTCCTAACTCGGCTGTACTCATCGCACCGGCCAAAGTAATCATCATTTTACCATTGTCAAGTAAATGCTCTTCGTAACCTTTTGCCGCATCAACTAAGGCCGCAGCGTTAAAGTGAAGGTAGTTTTTTTCTATAAACTGACTTATTGGTCCTTTGCTCATTGTCGTTTGTTGTTTTATTCCGCTGCGCTCCGATATTTTATTCATCTTAATATCAAATGCCTCGGGTGTTCTAGTTTACCTGTCAAAGAAAAACTTTTTTTCGCTGACAGCAAACACTTTTTTGAAAAATTATTATAAATATTAAACTGATTTTTGTGTTCTGATTTTGAGAAATTTATAGCTTTTCGTAGCCTAATATCTTCAATACATCATCCGAGTTTTGTTGTTCAGAGAATACTTCGGTCGCTAAAATCCCGTTTTCGTCTCGATCAATCAAAATATGTTTCGGTTGCGGAATCAAACAGTGGTGCAATCCGCCAAAGCCGCCAATCGTTTCCTGATACGCACCAGTATTGAAGAATCCAATGTATAATGGTTTTTCCTTATTGTATTTGGGTAAATAAACGGCGTTCATATTTTGCTCAGAGTTATAATAATCATCGCTATCACAAGTCATTCCGCCTAAAAGCACGCGTTCGTAAGTATCATTCCAACGGTTGATGGCCATCATTACGAAACGTTTGTTGATTGCCCAAGTATCCGGTAAAGTCGTGATGAAAGACGAGTCAATCATGTTCCACTTTTCTCTGTCGTTTTGTTGTTTTTGATACAAGACTTGGTAAATCGCGCCACCGCTTTCGCCTACGGTAAACGAACCAAATTCGGTGAAAATATGCGGCACATCTACTTCGGCTTCTTCACAAGAGATTTTGATTTGGTTTACGATTTCGTCAATCATATATTGGTAATCGTATTCAAAAGCCAAAGAATTTTTGATTGGGAAGCCACCGCCAATGTTCAAACTGTCTAATGTTGGACATTCTTTTTTCAATGCCACATATACTTTCATACATTTGAGCAATTCGTTCCAATAGTAAGCCGTGTCGCGAATGCCTGTATTGATAAAGAAGTGAAGCATTTTCAGTTCCACTTTTTTATTTTCTTCGATTTGTTTTCTGTAAAAAGGTACAATGTTTTTGTAGCCAATGCCCAAACGAGATGTATAGAACTCAAATTTTGGTTCTTCCTCGGCGGCAATTCTGATTCCGATTTTGAATTTACCATCGATGGCTTCTTGCAGCAAATCCAATTCTTCGTAGTTGTCGATGATTGGAATGGTTTTGTTGTGACCATTGTTAATCAAACGCGCAATGTTTTCGATGTATTGTTCTCTTTTGAAACCATTACAAATGACATAGGTGTTTTTGTTGATTTTGCCTTGCGACATTAAATTTTCTACAATATTAATGTCAAAAGCCGAAGACGTTTCGATATGAATATTGTTTTTGAACGCTTCATTCATCACAAAACTGAAGTGTGAACTTTTGGTACAATAGCAGTAGTAATACTTGGCTTCGTACTTATTTTTCTCCATTGCTTTTCTAAACCAACCTTTGGCTTTGTTGATATTGTTGGAAATTTGCGGTAGGTATGTGAATTTTAAAGGCGTTCCGTATTGTTCTACCAATTTCATCAAATCGATGTTGTGAAACTGAAGTGTATCTTTGTTCAGGGTAAATTCTTCTTGTGGAAAGTAGAATGTTTGATTGATTAAGTCGAAATATTTTGTGTTCATTTAGCTTGTAGAATTTTCAGATTAAATTATTTTTTTTAGGCAAAATAATCTCGGTTCAAACTCTAATGTTAGCGTAAATGATGGGTAACTTTTCTTGAAATAAAAAGGTAATGGGTGAACACAAAGTAGTAGAATCACTTTTTTGGCTTAAAAAAGGCGAAGTAAAAGCAAAGAAAGGGTTTGTAATTTCTTGACTGTAAATACTGTAATTAGTAGTGTTGACACTTTTTTTCATTAGGGCAAATGTAAAAAATAATATATTCGAATTACAACTATTAGCATTAAAAAAATATTACTTTTTATAATCGTCAAAAGATTTTATAATCAATTCATTATCAACTTCTTGGTCAATTTTAATTTTGCCAATGCCATCAAGCAAAGCAAATTGTATTTTGCCGTACTCATTTTTCTTGTCGTGAATCAATAAATCGAATATGGGTTGCAGGTCATTTTCTTCAAAAATAATGGTTTCAAAAACGGCATTTATGGTTTTTTTGATGTCATCATATTCTGCTTCGGTCAGCATTCCTTTTTGCCAAGAAATAAAGCTTTCTAAAATCATTCCAGCCGCGATAGCTTCACCATGGAGTAAAGTTTTTTTGTTTTTGTTTTCGAGAAAATAACTTTCGATGGCATGTCCTAGGGTATGACCAAAATTCAACGCTTTTCTTATGCCGTTTTCAGTCGGATCTTGCATTACGATTTCGTTTTTGATTTCGATAGAGCGATGAATTAACGCATCGAAATCGGCAAAATCTGTTTGGCTTAAGTCTTTGAATTGTGACCAATAGTCAGCATCAAAAATCAATCCATGTTTGAGCATTTCGGCTAAGCCGGAGCGCATTTCGTTTTGGGGTAAAGTTGATAAAAATTCGGTGTCAATTAATACTGTTTTCGGAACATTGATGACTCCGATTTGGTTTTTTAGATTACCCAAATCCACGCCGTTTTTCCCGCCGATTGAAGCGTCAACCATGGCTAAAAGCGTTGTTGGAATATTGATAAAATCGATTCCTCTTTTAAAAGTAGAAGCAACAAATCCACCAATATCAGTAATCACGCCGCCGCCAATATTAACTAAAACTGTTTTTCTGTCGGCACCGAGTTCTGTCAGAATATTCCAAATTTCAACACAAGAATTGATGTTTTTTTCGGCTTCGCCTGATTCTATTTCGATGATTTCGATGGTTTTGTCAGTGGCCAAAAATGACAAAAAGCGCAACAAACACAATTCATTACTATGAGTATCAACTAAAATAAATATAGAAGAATATTTACTTTTTTCAATGAAAGCGTTGAGTGTTTCGTATTCTTTTTCTCCGAATAAAACAGGATAACCGTTGGCTGGTATGGTTTGCATTTTTTTGTCAAATTGTGCCCCAAAAATAAGGTAAAAATTGATATATAATCTCCTAAGACTATTTATATTTGTCGCATTAATACAATACCATGGAAAAATTTTTCAACAACACTAAGGTTGCTTTTGCACTTAAAACAGACACTGAATTAGACAGAGCTTATTTTTTATTTAAAATGATTGACAATGAGCCGTTGGTTCGTATCGGTACTGCTGTAACGAATTTTGCTTTAAAGGCACATTTGCCGGTTGAAGGTTTAATCAGAGCGACTGTTTTTGATCATTTTTGTGGTGGTACAACCGAAGATGATTGTTTGTCCGTAGTAGATAAAATGTATACCAAAGGCGTTTCCTCGGTATTGGATTATTCCGTAGAAGGCAAAGAAGAAGAAGCGCAATTTGATGCTGCTTTGGAAATGACTTTAAAAACCATTGAATTTGCTAAAGAAAAGTTAGCAATTCCGTTTGCCGTTTTTAAACCGACAGGATTTGGCCGTTTCTATCTATATGAAAAGTTAGGCGAAAAGCAAGTGTTAACTACCGAAGAACAAAAGGAATGGAATAGAGTAGTGGAGCGTTTTGATACCGTATGTAAAGCGGCTTATGAAAAAGATGTTGCCTTGTTGATTGACGGAGAAGAGAGTTGGATGCAAGACGCTGCTGATGATTTGGTAGTGCAAATGATGCGTAAATATAACAAAGAGAAAGCAATTGTTTTTAATACCTTGCAGCTCTATCGTTGGGATAGATTAGATTATTTGAAAAGATTGCACGAACAAGCCAAAATGGAAGGTTTTTATATCGGAATGAAATTGGTGCGCGGTGCTTATATGGAAAAGGAAAACAAACGCGCGGAAGAGAAAGGTTATCCGACTCCTATTTGCGAAAGCAAAGAAGCCACTGATATCAATTATGATACAACGGTTGTTTATATGATGGACAATTTAGACAGAATGTCCATTTTTGCCGGAACGCATAATGAATTAAGTTCTTATAAATTAATTGAATTGATGGAAGCCAAGGGCGTTTTAAAAAGCGACCCGAGAATTTGGTTTGGACAGTTATACGGTATGAGTGATAATATCAGTTATAACTTGGCTGAACAAGGTTATAATGTGGCTAAATATCTACCTTTTGGGCCGGTTCGCGACGTTATGCCTTATTTAATAAGAAGAGCAGAAGAAAATACTTCAGTTGCCGGACAAACCAGTAGGGAGCTAAACTTATTAAAAACAGAACGAGACCGAAGAAAAATAGAAAAATAGAAAAAGACCTCAATTGTTTGAGGTTTTTTCGTTAAAATATTTAAAATCAATATATTTGGTTGTTGTTTAGCGACAGTTGCCCTAATTTAAATCTACTTAAAAGCACACAGATGAAGATGATTACTTTTTCTAAAAATATATTATTTATAGCCTTAATATTATTTTCTATTCACGGATTATCACAAAATCTGTTGACTAATGGAGATTTTCAACTTGGTGTTAATGTTGGTTATCAAGGTGGACAAAACCCCAATTACTCTTATATATCCGCACCATTTAGTGGTACGACTACTGCCGGAAATTGGGCAATAGTGACGAATTCACAGCCGGTAAATACCGCTTCTTTTCTTTCTGTTGGTGATCATAGTCCGGGTTCAGGAAATATGATGGTGGTGGATGGAACGGGTTCGGGTGGTCAGCCAAGATTTTGGAGTGCAGGAACTAACGGAAGTGGAGTCTGTGGGCTTACCGTTGGCGCTACATATACTTTTTCTTACTGGATTCGCTCTATTTTTACGACTGTTGGAACCTTATCAAATATTGGAGTACAATTTAATAATGCCAGTAATGTTACTTTGGTTTCAGGTTCTGCAATTGCACCAACTATAGTCAATGGATGGCAACAAGTGGTGTATACTTTTACTGCTACTAATGCGTGTGTAAACATTGAAATGTATAACAATAACACCGATTTTGCAGGGAATGATTTCGCTATAGATGATTTGAGTCTTACTATTCTCTCCACTTGCCCGGTTCCAACGGTTAGTATAACCCAGCAGCCGACTTGTGTTATCAATACCGGGACTATTGTTTTTACAAGTCCATTAAACACTTCGCCGCTACCAATTCCTACAGATTTATTTATTTCAGAAGTTACCGACCATGAGCCTGGTTCTTTGACTTATATAGAGATATTTAATGGAACGGGTTCTCCTAAGAATTTAAGTAACTATAAGATAAAAGTTTATAATAATGGAAATGCATTTATTTCTGCAAATTGTGATATCCAGCTTTCTGGCACCTTAAACAATAATGCTGTTTATGTAATAGCCGTTGGTACTGCTACAAACCAAGGAGGTGTTGTTCCTAATTTAGTCGTAGCAAATTGTGGAGGTGTTAATACTGATGATACTATACGTTTGGCAACTAGTGCGGATGTTGAGTTTGATTTATGGGGGACGAATGGTATAAATTTTACGCCTGTCAATCAACCTGGTTACACCTATAGAAGAAATACCACAGCGCCACATCCCACAATGACATGGAATCCTGCCGACTGGACTGCATTGGATCCACAAGATTATACTAATGTTGGTACCTATACTTATCAAGCAATAAATTATGAATATAGTGTTAATGGTACCACATACCAATCAAGTCCAATCTTTACCGGTTTGGCTCCGGGAACTTATAATGCTACGGTTAGAGATCTAGTTACCGGTTGTGTTTCTACCCAGATTCCACTGGTAGTTGATCCGGTTCAAGTCAATCCAACATCACCGTCGAATATATTTTGTGATGGAGCAAATACTACTGCTACACAAGTTGGTTTTGATTTTAACAGTATTGGACAAAATAGTTTTGATTTTACTTATACAGTAGATGGTGGTCCGGCTATTAGCGGGACTATTCCTTTTTCTCCATCAAGCTATTTTGTTACAGGTGTAACTCAGGGACAAGCTGTAACTTTGACGATAGCTTGGAATGGGGTTTGTACACCACCCAGAACACTTACTTGTTATCCTGATTGTGTTACACCGGTAACTCCAACATTTAATCAGATTGCTCCAATTTGTTCGGGAGAAGTATTAGCTCCATTGCCAACCACATCCCTAAATGGAGTAGTGGGAACTTGGTCACCCTTATTAAATAATACAGCCACTACAACCTATACTTTTACACCACTAAATGCCGGAGAATGTGGCACTACGACTACTATGACTATTGTGGTGAACGCACCGGTTTTAGCCATTACAAATCCGGCAGCAGTTTGTTCACCTGCTACAATTAATTTAACCTTGCCGGCTGTAACGGCAGGTAGTACAGGCGGTGGCACATTAACTTATTGGACAGATGCATTGGCAACCACTCCTTTGGCAACACCAACTGCAGTAGCCACTAGTGGAACATATTATATCAAAAGCACGGCAGGTTCTTGTTTCGATATAGAACCGGTAACCATTACTATTAGTGCTGCACCAGTTTTAACTATTACCAATCCGGTTGCAGTTTGTGCTCCCGGAACAGTTGATTTGACATTACCTGCAATTACTGCCGGAAGTACAGGTGGCGGTATTTTGACTTATTGGACCAATGCAGCGGCAACAAACCTCTTGGCAACGCCTACCGCAGTGGCTACAAGTGGAACTTATTATATTAAGAGTACTGTTGGTTCCTGTTCGGATATTGAAGCTGTAACTGTTACTATAAATTCATCTCCAGTCTTAACGATTACAAATCCGGCTTCAGTTTGTGCTCCGGCTTCAGTCGATTTAACATTACCAGCGGTTACAGCGGGAAGTACAGGTAGTGGCATTTTAAGTTATTGGACCAATGCAACAGCAACAACACCATTAGCGACACCGAATGCTATAACAACAGGCGGCACTTATTATATTAGAAGTGCAGTTGGTTCTTGTTCTGATATAGAACCCGTAACCGTTACTATAAATCCTTCACCGATTTTAACTATTACCAATCCGGCTTCAGTTTGTGCTTCGGCTACAGTTGATATTACATTGCCTGCAGTAACAGCAGGAAGTACAGGTGGCGGCACTTTAAGTTATTGGATTGATGTAGCAGCAACCAATCCATTAGTAACTCCAAATGCGGTTACGACAAGTGGAACTTATTATATACAAAGTGCTGTGGGTTCCTGTTCAGATATTAAACCTGTAACTGTTATTATAGATTCCTCTCCGGTCTTAAATATCACGAATCCGTCTGCAGTTTGTGCCCCGGCTTCAATCGATTTAACATTACCTGCGGTCACAGCCGGAAGTACAGGTAGCGGCACTTTAACTTATTGGACTAATGCGGCCGGTACAATTCCATTAGCAACGCCGACAGCGGTAACTACTGGTGGAACTTATTATATTAGAAGTACCGTAAGTTCGTGTTCAGATATCGAACCTGTAATTGTTACCATAAACCCTTCACCGGTTTTAACTATTACAAATCCGATTGCAGTTTGTGCTCCAGCTACAGTTAATTTAACTTTACCGGCTGTAACGGCAGGAAGTACGGGTGGTGGCACTTTAACTTATTGGACCAATGCAGCAGGAACTATTGCATTGGCAAGCCCTAATACTGTAGCCACGAGTGGAACTTATTATATCAAAAGTACTGTTGGTGCTTGTTCTGACATTGAGCCGGTAACAGTTGTCATTAGTTCTACTATAATTCCAACTTTTAATATTACTTCCTCTACTGTTTGTCAAGGTTCGGTTATTACACCATTACCAGTAACCTCTCTAAATGGAATATCGGGCACTTGGAGTCCGGCCTTAAACAATACTGCAACCACCACTTATACATTTAATCCAACACCGAGTGCTGCTATTCCTTGTCCGATACCGACAACTTTTCAAATTCAAGTGATCCCTCAAATAGACCCAGTGGTTTCAATAGTTGAATCTTGTAATTCAAATTCTGTCACTGTTACAAGTCCGGTTGGAGTTAATTATGAATATTCTTTGGATGGAGGTGTATATCAATCCAATCCGTTTTTTAATAATTTAACAGCAGGTGGTCACTCTATTGTAGCCCATCAAATTGCGGCCAATTGCTTTTCGAATGCAACCGGTTTTAATATTAATTCGGTAGTTAATGATATTATTGTTAACAATCCTCAACCATTGCATTATTGTGACCCAAGTAACGATGGTTTTGTTCTTTTCAATTTATCTCAAGTTATCAATTCAATTACAGGAGGCAATCCTTATACCGTTACTTTTCATGAGACTATTACTGATGCCAATGTAGATGGAACTTCAATTCCTGATATTTTCAATTACGAGAATATCAATCCGTGGGTGCAAACTATTTTTATCAGAGTTGAATCCACTACAACGAGTTGTTTTGAAGTAGTTCATTTACAGTTAATTGTTGATCCAACGCCAGAGGCTACAGAGCCTGATGATTATGAATTGTGTGATTACACGGGACAAATAGGTTATGAGGCTTTTGATTTAACAACGACTGAGCCGCAGATATTA
>NZ_DLGY01000011.1:0-40334 GCF_002482945.1 Flavobacterium sp. UBA7682 | reverse complement strand
TTTCATGAATTCAATTACACGTTCCTCTTTTTTAGACGGACGAGGTACCGCATTTAAATCGGCAAACTTGTTCCAAAGTACTTTGGGTTCAAGGTTTCTAATTTCTTGGCTCATTATAGTTGTATTTTTTAAATGTCGAGGCACAAAGTTACAAAGTTTAACGGCTATAGAAATTGAATTGTGATTATATTTACATTTTAAAAATTGACCTTGAAACGCAAACACCTACTTCCTCTATTTTTAGTATTTCAGATACTCTTTCTGAAAATCCTAGCCTTTTTTCCGGTAACGGTAGAGCGTTTTTACAGCAATGGTTTGTACGTTTGGATTTCCCATTTTTCCAGAACCATTTTGGGCAAAATTCCTTTTTCGATAGGCGATATTATTTATGGAATCACCATCATCTATTGCATTTACTGGTTTTTCAAGAATCGGAAACTGAATTGGAAAGACAAGATTTGGGCTACTTTAAGTTTTGTTGCTGTAATGTATTTCATGTTTCATTTCCTTTGGGCTTTCAACTATTATCGTGTGCCGCTTTTCGAGAAAATGAGCATCAAAAGAGAATACACTGAGAAAGAATTAATAGCCTTTACGGAAAAATTGATTGTCAAAACCAATGAAGTACAATTCGCCATAACCAAAGACAGCACTAAGAAAGTAGTCAACCCCTATTCGCAAGACAGTATTTTTAAACTGACACAGAATGGGTATGATCATTTGGCCAAACAATATCCAATCTTTACCTATGAAATCCCAAGCAGAAAGAAATCGCTAATCAGTTTACCGCTGACGTATATGGGATTTGGCGGCTATTTGAATCCGTTTACCAATGAAGCCCAAGTCAATGACAAGTTGCCTATGTATGGCTTTCCGAATGTCGTTTGTCACGAAATGGCGCATCAAATAGGCTTTGGCAGCGAGAGCGAATGCAACTTCATCGGTTTTATGGCTTGCATTAAAAATGATGATTTGTATTTTCAATATTCCGCTTTGACAAGTGCTTTGCGTTATTGTATGGCTAATATTGCAATGAAAAACGAAAAAGAATTCGACCGCTTAAAAACCAAAATCAATTTTGGAATTCTGGAAAATTTCAAAGAAAGCAAAAAGTTTTGGCAACAATACGACACTTTTATTGACAAAACTTTTCACGCTTTTTATGACCAATACTTAAAGTCTAACCAACAAGAAGATGGGATTGACAGTTATAGTAAATTTGTGGATTTGTTGATTAATTATTATAAAGACAAGGAGATATAGTAAAACCGGTCATTATGCCACCCGAGTCCGCAAGGCGAATGGATAAAGTAAACGGCTGTTTGTGAATTATTTCGGTTCCTTTCTTTTTATCCTTCTAATATCAATTTCTATAGGTGGTGGTATTATGAACACTCTAGAATCGCCATCAGCGTCTAAATCTTTTCTCATTTCATCATATATTTCTACTCCCAATTTTATTAACTCTTGATGAAGTAATTTAGCTTTTTCATCATTTACACCTAAAAGATCATGAAAGTTGATTATCTTACTTTTATATTCTCCAATTTTATCTCGAAGTGTTTTAGAAGCCAATAAATACGTCTTTCCAAAAATTCTATTTAGCATAGTAAATTTAATTGGATTTGGTAATGCTATAAATTCATTATCACAAAATAAATTCATTACCATTCCAATGATACTTGAATATGCTTCTAGCCTACCTTTAAATCTTGGATGCGAGAAAAAAGCTGGCGTTGTACCATCAGCGACCTTAATAATTAATTCAATAGTTTTAACTATATATGGAATGGCATCAACTTTCTTTGTCATTTCATCAATAGAAGTAAAAAGATATTTTTGTCCATCACCTATTTGCTTGCTGACAAGTTCTGCGTTTTTATGAGCAATACCGTTTCTTATTTGAGTCAATTTGCGAGCAAATTTTACTTCATCTTCTGTCCAAAGGCTAATTGTTTTAAAATATTCTGCAATATCATTCAGTGTTTTTTTGGAAAATGAATCTTTTATTATTTCCATTGCAATATCATCGACCGCCAAGAAATCACATGCTTTATTAATACAAAACCTTTCTAAAAGCCCTTGTAATTCTATAAATAGTGCTGAATTGTTACCAATGAAATATAGCTCAAAAGCACTGTCAAAAAGGAAATATGTTATACCGTCAGCTGAACCTCTTCTTACGCTTTTAGGAGGAAAAACTTTGTCAAGTTCTTTTTCTAATTTTTGAAATCTCTTTTTCCCAGGCTCAATACTTTTCTCAATTATATCTTGAACATCCTTCAAACGATTTTCAATTCCAGTTTCCTTGACATATAATTTCTTTTCGAGAAGTTCTATATACTCTTTTGGTGGTTTTCTATGTTCGCTATTTTCTGTCATAAGCCATTTAAACAATTACACATAACATGCCGCGGCTTGCAACTTCTGCGACGATTTATTACTAATGATTCCAAGTACAAAACTTGGCTTTGAATTTTCGGAGAAAATTCGGTGGACAAACCATGCCACTCAGTTGTTGCAAACGGCTGTTATCGGCTATTTTTTCATTCTTCGTAGGGAATTAGTTTGTCAAATATACTGTTTCCGTTAAATACAAATGCTACACTATGTCTTGCCCGTGTTGTTGCAACATAAAATTTAGCCAGATGAAATGAATCACTTATTTCTTCTGTCACTACTTGTGTTTTCTTATTCTTCTTTTTTGTCACTTTTGTAAGGTTGCCGTCTGATAGATATTTCTTAAACCCTTCAGTAGGAAAAATTAAAACTCTTTCAAAAGTTTGTCCCTTTGTAGTACCAAAATTTTTTGCTTCCAGTCCAAATGTGTCAACGGTCTTGTCCCATCTTAAAAGTGTTGGCTTATGTTTCTCAATGTAGTTTAAAACCTTATTTTCATTTATTAAAAACAAACCATCGTGTCCCGTATTGTCGGTATTAAACGATACCGTTTTTGTTAAGTGAGGATAAAAGCCATCTGCAAAATCGCATATTGTTTGATTGCTACGATAGCAATCGTTTTTTTCTACAACAGAACATAAGCCTTTCTTTTGCCAATCGTTAAAAAGGTTAATTATATTCTTCCCTTTGTATTTTTTATATTTTGGCGAACAAGTTGTAAAGTAAGTTGCTTGTCTGCAATCACCAACTAAATAGCATTCAATTTTTGATTTTAATAAAAGTTCAACAATGTCAAAGTCATATCCTGAAATGTCTTGAACTTCATCAATGAATATTTTTGAATAAATTTCTTCTAATCTTCCGATTACTTTACCATTTGATTTATCATTACAAATACAAGAAAATTCAGATATATGTTCATTTATTATGAATTTCCCACCAATGAGAAAATAGTTTTTAACATTGGCTTTTTTTACAAATCGCCTGTCAGCTTTGAACTTTCCAATATCAGGTGGAAAATAAACGGTTTCAATTCTTTTATCAGAATATGCAAAGTTTTGATATGGTCTTACACACTCTTGTAATAGGAATGAAAACCAGCTAAGAATTGTTATATTAGTAGGAATAAAACCATTCTCTCGAATAATATAGTTCCGAATTTGATTTATGTTGTCAATAGTATAGGTGAGTATGAGTATATTGTCAGTATGGTTTGAAAGAGCCTCATTAACTATGTAAGTCGTCTTTCTTGAACCAGCGGAGGCAACAATTATTTTATTCGAATGATTGTTTGACATAGCTTGGGAATTCAAATGTTTCGGTAGTGTTAAAGATTGATAAAGCACATTCTGTTTTGTTATCAATCATAAAATCAACAATTGCTTGTTTGTCTGGTAAACTCGTTTTGAAGATTTTATTAAGTGTTGCTAAATCGTTGCAAGCAACAAGTTGCGGTTCTAAAGTTTTCAGAGTGTCATCCTTATCATAACAAATTTTTATGTTCGCAACTCCGATATAATCTACATATTTGTTTTCTACCTTTTTTTTGTAATCGCCATCATTATCCGTCACTACACAAACTTCTTTTTTTAATAGTTTGGCAATTTCTAGAAATCTTTTAAAAGATAATCCTTTTACCGAAATTGTGTCTATACCATCCTCAATAGGTAACTTACCTTTGGAAATATAATAAGCTTTTTGCACAATTAATTCATCAGAAGGACCTTCAACTAAAATTGATTTTTTAGAAAGAACTAATCGCAAAGTGTCGTAGCCAGCTAACTTTTTGAAGTAGTCTTGTGTATCAGTTTTTAAATCTTTTAGGCTCATTGTTTTCCTGTCTTCGCCCCACAAAATGAGATTGTCAAGCCCTAATTTGTTTAATACAAAAGTGCTATGAGTCGTAATTATTATTTGTTTGTCTTTACATTTTTCTGCCATTTTTTTAATCAAGGCATTCATTGTAGAAAATGAAAGATGGTTTTCAGGCTCTTCAATTAATATAACATCGCTCTTAGTGATATTCTTGTCCAATGCCAGTAGCATTTTAATAAAGTTCTGTTCTCCTTTACCTGAGAATTGAAACGGAATGTCGTCTATGTAAGATGTTAGATTATTCTCCCAACTTGATTTTTGTGATATGTCAATTGAAACAGAAAGGTCTTTGTTGGTAATTTCTCCTTTATTGCTTTTTAGTTTTGTGTTGATGGCTTTTAGCGCATCTTGTTCTTTAAAGGATTCTTTAAGGTTTCTGAAAGCCAACGATAGACCGGTTCTTTCTTTTATATCTAAACTCTCTTCTATAATTTTTTGAAGATAATAGTCCGCACCGTTTTGAAGTTTTATTGTGGTAGTGTCTATTAAGGTAGAATAAAGTTCAACACTTCTGGGTGTTATTAGTTTGTTTGCATAGTCATAAAGTTTCGCACTGTAATACTCTGTTGGTAGGGTTGTAATATTTGTTGGGTCTGCGATATACTTTGAATATTCGTCTTTGTAATCTTCGTTGAATTCAATTTTTAAAGAAACGCCATAAGTGTCTTCATTTTTTGAATTGTTTGACCCTTTAAGCTTTACAAACTCTGGTTTATTGTGAAGGTAAATTTCAATTAGAATTGACGGTAAAGCAGGATTTGAACCAGACTTTAATTTTGTAAGATATTCGTCAACTACAGACTTGCTAAAAAGGAATGGTGAAATTTCATAATTGATATTTCGACCATTGAGCTGTCCAGTTAGCACTAAATTTATTGCTTCCAACAATGTAGATTTTCCAGCTTCATTGTCACCTACAATAATATTCAATTCTTTATTAAGACTGATTTCAAAATTTTGAAGTGTCTTGAAATTCTGAATTATTACTTTTTGAATATTCATCTTGTCGTTTACTTGTTTTTATTTCCCACTGTTGATGGTTTGTACTGTCGCTATAAAATACCCAATAACGGTCTCGCGTTAGGTATCGTTGCAGCAAGACGAACTGAGTCCTTCTGCTAAACTAGAGTTTTTTTTGCGAGATGAAAAAAGTTACTGCAACCAAAATAGAACAAGATTCTTTCCTGCTGTTAGCGACTGCCTTATACTAGTTTATTTATTTCTACAAACATTTTGTCAAAATTGTCTAGCGTTTCTGCAGAAAAGAATGATTTATCTACGCCTAGCTGATTTAATTTATTAGCCGGACGATAGTGATTAAATCTATCCTTTCCAATCACTTTATTAATTTGTTTGAGTATAGTTTCAATTTTTGGGTCTAAATCAGTGACTTTTATTTCTGCATATTCGCCTGCAAAAGCTTGATTGAAGATAGAGAGATATTCTTCTTTTGTAAATAGATCTTCAATGTCAGCTGACTTAGTACCTGTGCTAGTAAACTCATCGAAAAAACGGATATTTTTATCACGGATAATTTTATGGCGAATCAAATCCTCGACTCGTTGTTTTCCCTTTTGATCCGTAAATGAATCTAAAAGACAAACCACATTTAGTTTTTGACCTCTAAGTAACGAAATAAAAGTCGTTACCTTATCTAATCCACCAACGGGAACAATAGTAAAATCCGGTTTCAAAAAGTTTCGTTTTTCGATTTCTAGTATATTTGATACCACTGTTAAAAAAAGTAAATCCGCAGGGCCTTCAACTAATAAATTGTTTTTTGATATAAATAAGTTTTGAGCGATGTCATAACCTAAGGCTGCTTGCAAAGGAAATAGTGTGTTAGGGTCTTTTTCCTGAATTGAATCAGAAATTACTGTTCCTTGTTCTGTTTCTAAACATGTTCTGACACGATTTAATTTGGTTGATTCAACCATAAATGGTGAGTGCGTAGTGTAGATAATTTGATATTTAGAAGATAAATCTTCAATGAACCGCAACAAATCAGCTTGAGCTGAAGCGTGAAGATTAAGTCCTGGTTCATCCAAAAGCAGTATATAATCTGAAGTTTTGTCCGCTTGTATTTTGCTGAACCAGACAATGAATGAGAAAAACCAATTAAAACCCTTACTTCGACGATCTAAAGGTAAAGTGATTTTATGTCGTTGACTACGAACACGGATATCCAAATACTTTTGTCCATGTAAATCCTGAATACGAAATTCAATATCTAAATTTTTATTTGTAGACCAATATTTAAAAATTTCATTTGTTATCTTATTTGAAGATGCCTCGAGTAATGCTATAAATTTTTCGTAATCGGTTGAAGTTAAAATATCATTTGGCTCAATACGAGCTAACTCTAATAAAGCTCTGGCTGTTTTTAGTTTTTCATCACCGTTAGCGGTGTTTATTATTTCACTAATATTTATTTTTCCCCCTAAGTGGTAATAATCATCAAAATACCAGAATTTCGGCATTTGAGGTTTTATAACTTTCATGTAAATTTTATATGCTACACAATTTTCCCATGTTGACGTTGATGCATAATTTATTAATTCGTCAATTTCTTTTTTTAATGCGGTAAAATCTGTATCACCCTCCTGTTGTTCAATCGAAGTGAAATCTTTTATAGAATCCAATTTTTTCAAAGATTCCTGTGTAACCTTTGAAAAAGTCATATTTTTGATACGATTTTCCAAAAACTTTTTTTCGTTAGCGCCGATGGTTACCGAATTAGCTTTTTTATAGTTGCATGTGTAAGTAAAGCTTTTTGCAGAAAATACATCTTTTCCGAATTTTTCCTCTATTTCCTTTTGAATCTCGTCACCAATTTCATATGTACAAGTTAAAATTTCTTGGTCTTCATCACCGTGTTCAAAGTCGACAAGTTCGTTTCGCGGGAAATCTTGAGTGATATTAAAATTAAAATCTTCATCGTCATTGAAATAGTTAGTTTTGGCAACAGCTTCTAGAAAGGTTGTTTTTCCAGATTCGTTCATCCCTACTATTGTCGTAACAGCAGAATCAATATCTACTTCTTGTGTGTTTAAAATACTCTTGTATTTATTGATTTTGACATGTGATAACTTAAGTTTCATATATTCAATAGATTAAATTAAAAATGCGCAATGTAAGGAAATATTGTACAACCTGAAAATCAATAGTTTGGCAAAGGTTTTTGCTGACTAGTTTATATACATAATGAAAACAACCATTCTGTCTGCTTTTAAGATGTATAAGTATAACGCTAATAATACTTTTTACAACACGACCAATAAAGTAAAAGTACTACAAATATGTTTTGTTACAACAAAATTTCCCAACTGAATTATCAACAATTTCTAAAACAAAAAAGCCTCTCTTTCGAAAGGCTTCAAACATTGAATTATAATTGTGGTCTTATTTATCAAGCAGCTTCTCTAAGTAAGCTACTTTATCTTTTTCGGCTTGCAGCAATCGCTCATAAAGCTTTTCTTTTTCTTCGAAGAGTTCGACCACTTTATCTAGCGGGTTAAAATTACATTGGTTAGCGTGAAAAGTTCCCTGACTCTCAGCAAAGCTATTATCGTAGAAATTATTAAAATATGTTATCACTTCTTCCTCTGAAAAATTCTTAATTGCTTCTGTACTAACACCAAGAGCCACTGCAATTTGTCTTAGTTTATCTTCATCAACAGTCTCACTATTTTCAATCGTAGAAATAGTTTGCTGGCTCACGCCTATAGCCATCGCCAATGCCTCTTGTTTCATGTCACGCAATTCTCTGATGCGGCTGATGTTTCTTCCTATGTGCTTTGGTTTGGTGGTGGTGTTCATGGTAAAAATAGGTATTTAGGTTCGTGCTTTGTTTAGTAAATTACCGGCATTGCTGGTAGGCTACATTTCTTATCAAGTTTTCAATAGTTTGGTGTGGGCAACACACCTACACAAAAATAAACTTTTTTCGCACAACTCCACTTCGTTAAGGTTAAAAATCGTAAAAGTATAATGTTCAATTCGCGAATTAAACACCTCCCAATCCCACGCCACAACCCACAAACCATAACTCATAACTCATAATTCATAATTCATAATGTCTCGTCCCATGTGGCTAGTGTATAGCTCAAGTATAGGAAAGCCCTACTTAGTGTATGAGTAGTGTATCAAAACATACATTATGTCAAATAGAGTTATGCCCAAAAAAAATATTTTGCCAGAGTGTCTCCTATATACCTCCTATATGGCTCCCTTATAGCTCCCTTATAGATGAAGCATCAATGGTGACAGTTTACTGCATGACAATAAAACATTACCAATGCAGTGCCAGAAGCTTTTAAGTGCATCGATTGATACAGCGCAAAAGAAGACGCTATCTAAAGTTACAGTCAGTTTGTTGACTTACTGATTAATTACTACAGCCATAAAGATTTACAATAATATTTTTTAATTGGCTTATACTATCTCTTAACTACTTTTAAAGTTTTGACCTCATCATCTTGTTTAATGATAACATTGTAAACACCACTTGGGTATCTACTTCCTATTTGTAAAGTGGCTAATTCTGAAGAAGTAGCTTCATAAGATTCAACTAATCTTCCTAACATATCATAAACCTTTACACTTACAGAGGATTGACTTTGTGTAGACACGTCAACTAAGAAACTGTTATCAAATGGGTTTGGATAAGCTTTAACTTCAAATCCAGACTGAATCATTTTTGAAGCTAATGATGGTGTTCGTATAGAACAATTCTTTCCTGCTTTACCTTCGCCATAGTAAATCAATTTTACAGAAACCAAATAATCACTAGCTGCTTCTACTCCTGTAAACATATTCAAGTTAAAGAAGTTTCCTGAACGAACTATAGATAAAGGTATATCTTGAGGTACTCCGTCCACTAATTTTTGCAACAAAAATTCATAGGAGGCTCCTGATACAAACTCACAATAAATGTTTTCACTCGATGAAGTAACCTCATAAGGTTGCGGATTCTCTTCATCGCCATTATCACATTGTGATTCTTTGAGTCCAACAGTAATAAATTCCGGTGTTCCTATCAAACATGGAGGACTAAATGGCGAATCATAAGTAACTCCATCAATTTGAATTTTCACCGATACTGACACATAATACTGTGACTCAAAGGTCAATGTTAAACCAGGAAAACTATTCAATCGGAAACTAGTAGCAATAGTTGTAAAATCATAATCTGAAGTTGTTCCTAATTTTCTAACCCGATAGGTATAATTAACAGCATTGGGCACCGAATTGATATAAATTCTGTCTAAGATACCAGACAAAGTCTGACCACATTGGTTTGCTGATACACTTATGACAGAAACCGGTGGAGTACTTACTGTACACTCAAAACCATAATCTGAAGTAACCAAAGATCCGTTAACCATAATATCTGATTGAACTGCTACCAAATAACTCTTACCAAATGAAACCGGTAAACCGGGAACATTAGTCAATCGGAAACTTGAAGATACAGAAGTATATTCATAATAAGTTGTCGGTGCGGTAGTCAAAGCAACGCGCCATCTGTAAAGCTGAGTACCTAAAACCGTAGAAGCATAAATTCTTGTATTCAATGCCTCTAACGTTTGGCCACATAAAGAGGTTAATTGGTTAGTAGGAAGACTCGGAGTAGTAATGATGCATACATTACTATAAGGTTGTTCTATGCTATTAACCACTGCAGCTACTTGAACACTATAAGAAGTCCCAAAAGCATAAATATTAGTCATGGTTAAGTTAAAGTTGGCAATACTACTATCTACGGTAGCTGTTGCATTGGTAGCATTGTTTCTTACTTTAAATCGGTAACCTAAAGTACCTACAACACCACTTGGAATGGAACATTTGATTCTTGAATCTATTGCTGGCAACGTTAAACCACAGAAATTGGTGATATGACTTAAATAAGCACCTGTCACAACATTAGAAATGACATTACTATTAACGGTAGTAGTCGATAGACAAATATCTCCTGCTACACTAATAGTCACACTAACTTGATTACCGTTGGCCAAATTACCAACAACAAAAGTATTTGAAGCGCCATTTTGAACCGATACGCCATTTACCTTAAAATCATAACTTACAATACCGCCACCTAAATTATCCGCATGGGCAGTAAAAGTAACAGTTGTACCATAAGCAAAAGTATTATCTACATCATTGCTCTCTAAAGAAACTGTTGGGGTAAAGCTAGGATTAATAATAATGCCCGGAACTGTACTGGGAGAATCAAGTATTGTACTACACCCCGCAGCACTTGTGATAGAGGTTAAAGTGTAATTACCGGTGCTTGAATTACTATTAAAAATAACATCTACCCAATAATTAGCATTACTGCTTGTTGCAGGATATCCGGTACCTGGTTGTTTGTAATAACTAGCTTCTGCTGTTAGTGTTGAATTTACAAAAGGAACAGCCAGACCATTTGCTGTATAGGCATAATAGTTAGGATTTGGAGAAAAATAAGAAGCCACATAACTCACTCCAGCCGTTATGGGAACAGGAGTAGCAAAAACAATTTCTTTCCAACCCGGTGTATTATCACTTATATAATTTGCCGTGGCTATTGGGGTAGTTTCATTCCCAACAGTCCATAATGATCCCGTGAAGTTCAATATTTCAGTACCTGTTTTATAAAAACGAATACCGCTTATGGTACCATCGATAGAAGATTTGATTTTTACCCCTAATTCTGTTGGTGCATTGTCTACCGATTGTGAGCCGCCGATTGTGCTGGTATTCCAAATTGAGTTAGAAGAAGGCACATGGTTAGCTACTCCAACAGAGAACGGTATTCCGCTCGTAATGTCTGCATAAGTATTTCCATTAATAACTAAAGAAAAAGGTCCGTTTCCGGCTGTCGATTCAAAAACTAAATCAATATCACTGCCCGAACATAAAGTTGTTTGAGTCGGTGAAATTGTTCCTACCGGCAAAGAGGCTTTTGTCACAAAAACACTGCTCACTGGACTACCCGTATTTTCACATCCTTCTGCATCAATAATATTGGTTAATGAATAAACCAATGAATTATTATCTGCTTGAGAAAATAGTACATCTACCCAATAATTAGCTGTATTGCCCGAATTTGGAAATCCTCCTCCATATTGGTAAACCCCATTTGCCCCATCAATTCCTGATTGTAAAGCAGTCAAAACACCATTGGTCTGACCATTACTGGCAAAGTAACCTGCATCGATTGCAAAAAAGCCGTCTTGTGAAAAATAAGAAGCGATATAAGTTGTATTGGCTTGTATAGGAACAGGAGTTGCAAAACGCACTTCTTGCCAGCCACTAGCTGTTTCAGCTGTAAATAAAGCGCTGGCTAATAGTGAACCGTTAGCGTTCCATAAATTAGCCGTATGCGCTCCTGTATTGGTAAGTCCTTTATAAAAACGGATTCCGGTGATAAAACCTTCGATAGTTGATCTAAATTTAGTTCCAACCTCGATAGGCAGATTATCAGTAACACTAGGATTAGCCGGTATATCTGAATCGTTCCAAATACTGATTTCTTCCACATTAAAATTAGCAAATGTCTCACCAATCTGAACATTTGAATAGGTTATACCATTTACGACCAAAGTATAAGGAGAAACTCCGGAGGCTTCTGTTAATTCTAAAGCTATATTTTCACCAGGGCAAATAGTAAGACTAGCAGCGCTTAAAGTGGCGGTTGGGTTTAACTTAACAGTCAGGGCAGCTTCATCACTAGTAACACTTCCTACTGTATTTGTCCAAATTGCTTTGTATTGATTACCATTATCTTCTGAACTAATATTCAATGCTAGGCTCTCACTTGTTGCATCCTCAATATCTAACCAAGTCGTTCCATTATCCGTACTTTCTTGCCATTGTACTGTTGGTGTTGGATTTCCTATAGCCAAAGACGAAAAAGTCAATTCAGTACCGCCGCAAGCTTCTTGAGCTGTGGGTTGCATCATAATAACTGGAGCGCTTAAAGGAGCATCACCACAGACAAAACTGATTTCTTTTAAAACGGGTGATACAGTATTATTTGTAGTTGCAAAATCTGCTTTGTATTGGATATACTGAGAAATTCCTCCAACAAAAGTTCCACTTGAAGGTATGGTAAACCAAGTCGCATTCAAAATATCTTCGCTGGAATTAGATTGGCGTTGGGAAATTTGTAAAGTAGTTCCCGAAGGAATAGAAGCATCCCAACTAGCATTTTGCCATTGAATAATATTTCCGGCATTAAAAATTCTGGAAATGAAGGTACCTGATGAAGCAAAAGGTGAAACCCTTATCCAATCTACACTAACACTCGGACCTCCGGCGTTATAATCGCTGATTGCCGGGCGCATAGTTCCTCCGATAGTGATCGCTTCGGTATGAACCAAAGTTCCGTCTACGTAATATTTGACAGCCGACGCTTCCCATTCAATTTTATACAAATGAGGAGAATCTAATAAACTTCCGGGTAAATTAACATCAACTGAAGTTACCCCATTTAAAGAGGTTCTGGCTCTTAAGACCGACGATTGATTTCCGGTACTGAACATTGCCCAAGCGGATTGTCCGGTATAAATTCCATTCGAATCTGTAGCATCTGTTCCGGCTCCAAAACCAACATGTTGGAATGAGGCAGATCCAAAAGTAGCCACAAACTCCATTGAACTTCCCGGTCCGAAAACAGTTGTAGGAGATACAGTATTGAATCGGGCACCATCAACCGTTACAGCACCACCCGAAACAGAAGTTATTCCTCCTGTCCAAGCAAAACTTGACCAACCACTTGGAAAACTTGAGCCATTAAATGCTTCATTGATTATTGCATTTAAACTCAATCCACCGCCTTCAGTATCAATCACCATTGTATTGGCAATTGTTCCCATATTAAAATCAGCACTACTGGTGTCTAAAGCACAAGGTCCGGCCGGCATCACAAAATTCATATTTTCAGGAGCAATAGGCTGTATTGTACTATTATCAACAGCATCAACAGAAGTTACTCTAAAGTAGTAAGTTGTATTTAAACTTAAATTGGTTAATATAACTGAATGATTAGTCACTAAAGCACTACTTGAATGAGTTAAAGCAAGATTTTCTTCATGAGTTCCTAAATAAACTACTGAAGTTGATGGCTCGTCGGTATTCCAAGTTATTGTTGCAGTTCCATCATTATTTGGTGTTGCAACAACATTACTAATTATGGGTGAAAGAATATCAACACCATAAGTTGCCGTATAATTTCCCGATGCTGCCTCAAAAAAAGCATAATTTATTCCTTTAATTACTTCCGTAGTATAGGCAACGGGAGAACCTTCAAGTTGTAAACTGATCAATTCACCATTGGAAGAACTTACCGGCAGCATTCCTTGTAATTGGTGAGCGCCTGAAGCTTGTGCCATCGTAAAACTTAATATATTATTGGCAAAAGCCAGATTAGAATAAGTAGAAGCGTTT
Source organism: Flavobacterium sp. UBA7682 (assembly GCF_002482945.1). Taxonomy (NCBI): domain Bacteria; kingdom Pseudomonadati; phylum Bacteroidota; class Flavobacteriia; order Flavobacteriales; family Flavobacteriaceae; genus Flavobacterium; species Flavobacterium sp. UBA7682. The sequence continues at coordinate 26,624 of NZ_DLGY01000011.1, read as the reverse complement.
CTGCTATCCAACCATGTTAACATCTGCTTGGCTGAAATTACAGGAACATTATGAGCAATAGCCGAAGCAATAATGGCATTACTTCCCACAACAGATTGATCGCCTGGATTATTATTATCTGTATGCATATTGGCACAAAAGACACCATAGTAACCTAAACTTCCTTGCGCATTATCTAATAAAGTATTGATAAAATTAGCCACATTCAATCCCGATTCATCCGGCATTTGAGTGGTCAATTGGTAATTGTCTATTATAGTTCCGTCTAAATCCGCAAAGCGCATTGGCATTCCGGAACCGGTAAACATTCCAGGTCGATTTTGAACCCAAGAAGCCGGCCAATAATAATAATCTGTGTTTAATCGAATGCCATTGGCTATCTCCACTTTTGGCTTACTTGCCCAATCACTCCATGAAATACAATGGGTGCGATGGGTTTTAGCCGCTGATAAATTGGTATATTTATTATTAAAATCGGTCATTTGGTTAGCAAATGATGATTGCAATCCGGAATAAGTATACACATTACATCCCGAGTTTACATGTAATGCTATTTCAAAACCTTGCGCTTCATAAGTAGCGGCGTCAGTATTGCTTAATGGCGTACTTGGATAAATATAAGAAGTACCGCGAATCGCTCTCCAATTTAAAACATCCTCAGCCGTGTTATTTCCGAAACTCAAATAATAATCAAATCGTCCGGCAGTTCCATTATTTCCATGATCGTCACCGGTCATTACAACGGCGGCTTTTAACTTCCGTGGCAAAAACCAAAAACGTGGCAATGGCATTATGTCCAAATTACTCTGAAGAATAATGTTAGATAATAAACGTTGTTGTTCATCGGCTTGCGGAATCGCTATTTTATCAAAATCAATCCAATCCGGTTGGAACAAGTCATTGGAACGAATATTACCGTCATTTTGATCATCTCTTTGTTGACCGGCCCAAGATGGATTACCTTGACGAGTATAGACAATTGATTTGGCTAAATCATATGCAAAAGCAATGGCTTTTCCTGATCCTACATTTTTAAAAGTAACAGCCGGATTTGAAGTGGCAGTATTAGCTGACGAATACAATGTTGCTATTGCAAAAGCGTCATTTAAAGTATACAAATCAGCATTTGAATGGTATTGAATAGTTTGATCAACCAAACCAACACCCGGTCCGGAAGCAGTATTAATTAACAAATATTGATCAGATAATGTTCCGGAAACAGAAGCAATACCCATTAAAGGGAACAAGTCTTCATCCGGTTTAAAGGCAATCAGCGTTTTACCCGAAGTAACCCAATCGTTAAACATTGAACTTTGAGAAGCATCGATAGCCATTTCACCTAAAATAGCTACATCGTATTGCGCTAAAACAGTTTCATTCACTTGAGAAATGTCCAAAGCTTTAAATTGATTAATTCCTTCAGCCCTGAGTATTTCAATAGTATATCGACTGAAAGGATTGGAGGCCGAACTAATGATTAAAATTGGACCACCGGGACCATCAGGTGTTGGAATTGGATTGGGTTGCAATTCAGCAGCCGTTGTAAAAGTCCATGAATAATCAGTTTGAATAGCATTTCCTGATAAATCTTCAATGCCTGATTTTAATATTGCAGTATAAGCAGTTGAAAAATTTAATGGATTTGTTGGCGTTAGTGTTGCTGTCTTAGTTCCATTAGTATAAACAACCGTAGCAGGAACTAAATTATTTTCACTATCACGAAGTTCGAAAGAAGCTTCATTTAAGGTCGTAGCATTTATATTTTCACTAAAAGTGGCACTTACCGTTGTTGTGTAAGAAACTAAAGTAGCCTCTTCAACAGGTTGCACTTGTGTAATCGAAGGCGAAGTTGTATCGGTGGCTTCAGTGTTGAAAACAACATCAACCCAATAATTACTGGCTTGATAAGTTTGTGATGGAAAAGCCGAATTTTGGGTATAAACATACACACCATTTGGTCCGTCTGTTCCATCTGCCAAAGCAGTAAGATTTCCGGTAATTACAGCCGATGTAAAATAAGCCGATGTAGAAGTATATCGATTCTCACTACTATGATAAGAAATAACATAAGTCTGATTTGCATTAATGGCTACTGGCGAAGTAAAAGCAGCTTCTTGCCATCCACTGGAAGATTCTCCTGTAAATAGCACCGAGGCCAACAATGTTTGGTTTGAATCCCATAAATTTCCGGTATGTGTACCATTATCGCCTATCGCTTTATAAAAACGAATTCCGGTGATAAAGCCATCGACAGCGGATTTAAACTTCATCCCAACTTCAATAGGCTGACCATCATTTTCATGAAGTGCAGGAGTACTGGTACTTGCAAAAATAGAACACGGACAAACAATTGGTTCCGGTTCACCAATGGTGATAGTGATACCTTCTCCCTGTGTTTCAATATTGCCGTTGTCATCAAAAGCTCTGGTCTGAATGGTTACCAAGCCTTGAGCAGTCGGAATCCAAGAATAACTCCAATTGGTCATCCCAACAGCTACATTCCAAGTTGTTCCTCCATCAACAGAAACTTCAACACCGGCAACTGCGCCATCGGTATCCGAAGCTGTTCCTGAAATAGTTACTTGACTGTTCTGTGGCAAAATTGAATCTTGTAACGGATAAACAATGGCTGAAACAGGAGGATTTACATTGATAGGATTTGAGATAATTAATTCCGGTTGTACTGTTGCCGGCAAAACACCCATATCTGTAAAAACATTAAGTGTAGCTTGTTGCATATCCTGACTTGGCGGTTCATTTCCTCTATCGTGATGTTCATCTAAACCCCAACTCCACTGTACGGTTCCTGCTCCAAAAACTAGTGCGCCACTAGTATGTCTGTACATCGAAAGTTTATGATTCTTACCTACTAAAAAAGTACTTGAAAGCGTTACTCTACCAGGTGGATAGAAAGCATGGAATTGCTCGAAATCAAATTCATAGCCCAAAGTTCCATAAGGTAATGTTACGGATTGACCTTCGCCTAAACTAGCAATACTCGTGTTTCTCCAAAACCTAAGATTTTTATAAGTATCCGGAACCACTATTGAACCTGTTGCGTCACCCCAACTGATTTGACCGGTCAAAGCATTTTCTGGTCGACCTGCATCACTTCCTGGGTAATTTGTTGGACTACCATCTCGCCATAAACCTGTCCAAATTGGCGTTGAAGTATCACATTTAAATCCGCATTGATTTTCTCCTGAGCCGCCTTCTTTGTAACAAACTAAAGTACGATGGTTATCTTCCCAACGGGTTTTCCAATAGACTTCATTCCCACTAAAAAAACCAAGATGAACACCGGCATCACGAGCATTTTCAAACTTTGTTCGCTCAGCGGCTGACCAATATTCATCATGTCCAACCGATAAAAGGACTTTGTGCAAACTCGGTGTTATAGCAGTTGTATTCCGATCCATATCGACATCGGTAGTATAAGAAACATTATAGCCATTTCGTTCCAACCAACGTATCATAGGATATTCAGAATCAAAAAGCCAATCTTCTGATGAACTACTTCCGCCACCGCCACCGCGAGTGTAAAACGGGCGATTATAACTTACTTTTGTAGCGCGATTCGAACCGGGAACTGAAATGCCGGAATTGTTTACATATAAACTATTGCCTCCATAACCGTTATAAGCTTGCCAAGTAGTATCTGACGTTTTAAAAAGCATGTCACTTGGAACACCATCATTTCGAATAATGAAAGCTATATGACTTGAACCATTATTATCGGCTCTTGTTAACTTAGCCAGAAAAAGTCCGGATATCGCACCTGTAGTATTCCATGAAGCCGAAACACTCCAATTACTACAATCGGTTTTTCCTGTAGCCACTTCATATAATGGTGATGGTTGAATGGTTCCTGCAAAAGAACCTAAATCAGCAATCAATCGAGCACCGTCGTTATTGTAGTAACCCAATCGATATATCTTTATGGTAAAGTTTGTCTGTGGTGCTTTACAATCAATTTTGAAATCAATGGTTTCTCCTGTATTCACACTAATATCTGTAGCAAAACCTTGAATACTCAAATCTCCCGAACCTACTATATCCCATTCTGAAGCAGGATTTCCTTGATTAGCATTCTCTGCTACAATTGGATTTTGCGCAAAAAGTGAGCTGCTCAACAAAAAGATAAGGAATAAAAAAGAACTAGATTTAGCATTTAATAAAGCCAAAAATGATTTTACCAACGAATTTTTACAACTATCTGTTTTCATAATAAATGGGGTTATATTTATAAATCAGATATTTATTAGCAGTGCAAAACTGATTAGCAAATCAATTAAATCAAAACTTATCAATGATTATTCTTATAAATATCTGACTACAACATTAATATTTTTATGCGCTAACAGAAAAAATTATAGATATAAAGCCCGAAAACTCTACTAATTACATGTTTTCAAGTAAAATTTGGATTTATGACAACCCATTTTAGAATAAAATTTTGAAAAGTATTTTTCCAATTTTAGAACAATACATTTCTTTTTTTAGCTATTTTTTTTAATCGAAGTGTGATTTTCTAACTAAAATTTTGAATCCAATCCTAAAAATAAAAAATCTTAAAAGTGTAGAAACAAAAAAACCACTGATTTCTCAGTGGTTTATCTTGTGATCCCAGAAGGATTCGAACCTTCGACCTACTGCTTAGAAGGCAGTTGCTCTATCCAGCTGAGCTATGGAACCATTAAAAAGTCTTTTACAATTGTCGGGGTGGCAGGATTCGAACCTGCGGCCTCCTGCTCCCAAAGCAGGCGCGATAACCGGGCTACGCTACACCCCGTGTATTTATTATCTGTGGTCAGATAATTAGGTTACACAGAACCTAAAAATGCGGAGAGACAGGGACTCGAACCCTGGCGACGGTTACCCGTCGACAGATTAGCAATCTGCTCCATTACCGCTCTGGCACCTCTCCTAATTCGTCAATTTGTAAAAGAACATTTTCTTTAAGCGGTTGCAAATGTAATTTATCATTCTATAATTTACAACTATTTCATTTCTTTTTTTAAATTTAAATTAAAACCGCTTCTCTTTCAATCAAGTAGCGATTCATATTTTTTCATTTATTTCCAAATCAACATTTATTATGACACAAATTCATTAATTTTCCAAGAAAAGATTAGTTTTGCAATAGAAACACCCGAGGCGCTTACAGCCGAATTGTATGGAGCGTAGCGGAGTAAAACAACATAATATTATGAGTAAAAAAGTAGTTATCGTATCAGCAGTGAGAACACCTATCGGAAGTTTTATGGGTAGTTTGTCTACTGTTACAGCAACACAATTGGGTGCCGTTGCTATCAAAGGTGCTTTAAATAAAATTAATTTAGACCCAAATTTAGTTGACGAAGTTTTAATGGGTAACGTAGTTCAAGCTGGCGTTGGTCAAGCTCCTGCTACCCAAGCGGCTATTTTTGCAGGTTTACCCAATACGGTTCCAACAACAACCGTAAATAAAGTCTGTGCTTCCGGAATGAAAGCTGTAATGCAAGGTGCACAAGCCATCATGAACGGTGATGCTGAAATTGTAGTTGCCGGTGGTATGGAGAATATGAGTTTGATTCCACATTATGTTCACATGAGAAACGGTGTGAAATTTGGCCCAACTTCCTTGGTTGACGGAATGCAGAAAGACGGTTTAACCGATGCTTATGACGGAAACGCTATGGGTGTTTGTGCTGATATGTGTGCGGCTGAATATAATATCACCCGAGAAGATCAAGATGCATTTGCAATTCAATCATACGAACGTTCTGCCAAAGCATGGTCAGAAGGAAAGTTTGACAATGAAGTGGTTCCTGTTGAAATTCCGCAAAGGCGTGGTGAACCGGTAATCTTCTCCAAAGATGAAGAGTATACTAATGTTAAATTAGATAAAATCCCTGCGTTAAATGCCGTGTTTACAAAAGACGGAACCGTAACTGCCGCCAATGCTTCTACTATCAATGATGGTGCAGCCGCTTTGGTTTTAATGAGTGAAGAAAAAGCACAAGCTTTGGGTTTAAAACCTTTAGCTTATATCAAATCCTACGCCGATGCAGCACAAGAACCAAAATGGTTCACCACTACTCCATCGAAAGCATTACCAATCGCTTTAAACAAAGCCGGTTTATCTATTGCTGATGTTGATTATTTCGAATTCAACGAAGCGTTTGCTGTAGTTGGTTTGGCGAATGCCAAAATCTTAGGATTAGACAACGATAAAGTTAACGTTAACGGCGGAGCAGTTTCTTTAGGTCATCCACTAGGTTGTTCCGGAGCGAGAATCATTGTAACTTTGATAAACGTTTTAGAACAAAACAATGCCAAAATCGGAGCCGCAGCTATCTGTAATGGTGGCGGTGGAGCTTCTGCCATAGTAATAGAAAGAGCCTAAAACAGTTATGAGTTATGAGTTATAAGTTGTGGAAATTTATAACTCATAATTCATAATTTATAATTCATAATTCGTGTAAATGTTTGCCATTTGTAACCTTGCCATAATTCCTTTACGAGCCGAACCAAATGACCGAAGCGAAATCGTTTCCCAAGTTTTGTTTGGAGAGCATTTTGAGGTTCTGGAAAATCAAAAACAATGGGCTAAAATCAAACTGCAATACGACGATTATGAAGGCTGGGTTGATTCCAAACAATATCAAATCATTACAGAGAAGAACTTCAAGGATTTATCTAAGGATGCCATCATTCTCAATGCTGATTTGGTTGAATATGTAACCAATGCCAAAAATATGCTTTTGCCTATTCCTTTGGGTGCTTCTCTATCGTTTTTGAACCATAGCGAAATCAATGTGGAAGGCTTTGAATTTGAAGGATTGAGAACAAGCGGTGTTAAAGCAAAATCCGATTTAATTGCCACAGCATATCTTTATTTGAACGCACCTTATCTTTGGGGTGGCAAAACACCTTTTGGAATTGATTGCTCGGGTTTTACCCAAATGGTTTATAAGTTAAACGGTTATCATTTGTTGCGCGATGCTTCTCAACAATCGGGTCAAGGAGATGCACTGAGTTTCATTGAAGAAAGCGAACCTGGAGATTTGGCTTTCTTTGATAATGAAGAAGGGAATATCATCCACGTTGGAATCATTATGGAAAATAATTACATCATCCATGCCAGCGGCAAAGTCAGAATCGATAGACTTGATCATTTAGGAATTTACAATGCGGAACAAAACCGACATACTCATCGATTGAGAGTCATCAAGAAAATTATATAAACCGAGACAATTGTTTCGGTTTTTTTATTAAATTTAATTTTCTAAATCCATCAAAATGAAATCCATCAGCAAAATTTTATTTTTAATTTCAGGCTTACTTTCAATAAGTTGTATGAAAGAAAAAACTGCCGAAACCACAGATTCTCGTTACCAACCCAAAGAATTTGTAGAAGTAAAACATCCGGAATGGAGCAAAAACGCAACGATTTATGAAGCTAACATTCGTCAGTTTACGCCGGAAGGTACATTTAAGGCATTTGAATCTCATTTGCCCAGAATAAAAGCAATGGGTATTGATATTATTTGGCTGATGCCGATTCACCCAATTGGTGTCGAAAAACGAAAAGGAAGTCTCGGCAGCGAATATTCGGTAAAGGATTACTATAGTGTCAATCCTGAATTTGGAACCAAAGAAGATTTCAAACATTTGATCGATAAAATTCACAGTATGGGAATGTATGTCATCATCGATTGGGTGGGCAATCATTCTTCTTGGGACAATCAATTGGTAAAAGATCATCCGGATTGGTATACTAAAACTGAAGAAGGTAATTTCCAACCAACTCCTTGGTATGATTGGGATGATGTAATCGATTTTGATTATAACAAACCCGAACTCCGAAAGTACATGACTGAAGCTTTGGTTTATTGGGTAAAAGATTTTGACATTGATGGTTACCGATGTGATACGGCAGGTTTTATTCCGACTGATTTTTGGGACAATGCACGAGCAGAAATGGATGCTGTAAAACCCGTGTTTATGTTAGGCGAATGGGAATCTCGTGATTTGCATAAAAATGCTTTCGACATGACTTATTCTTGGACGTTATTTGATAAAATGGTGGCTGTAACTCGGGATAAGAAAAGCATAGCCGGTTTGGTTGAATATATGGCGCACGATGTAAGTACTTTTCCGCGTGGTGGTTACAGAATGCTTTTTACTGATAACCACGATATGAATTCCTGGAACAACAATATGGAATACAATTTCGGAAACGGATTGGAAGCTTCTATAGTTTTAACCGGAACCATTAACGGAATGCCTTTGGTTTATGGTGGTCAAGAAGCCGGATTGAATCGCTCACTTAAATTTTTCGACAAAGATTTGATTGATTGGAGCAAGATGCCTTATGAAGGATTATTTAAAAAACTCTTTGATTTAAAACACCGCAACCATGCGTTATGGAATGGTGATGAAGGCGGCGTTATGGTGCGTATTTATAACGATAAACTAGACCAAGTCATTTCTTTTTCAAGAACAAAAGACAAAGACAAAGTCATTCCGATTATTAATTATAGTGACAAACCTACTACTGTAAAACTAAAATCCATTCATCAAAAAGGCAATTACACAGAATTATTTTCGGGTGAAAAAATCACACTCAATGGTGACGATGTTTTCGAATTAAAGCCTTGGCAATATTTGGTTTTAGTGAAATAAAAAAGCCCCGAAAAATCGGGGCTTTTCATTTATACTATTTTCGTTTATTTCAACAAAAAGTTCAAACCAACATTGATGCTCGAACGACTATTGGTCACTGCAGAATAATCATTTTGTTTAAAAATGTCCGTTAATCCGCCTTGTCCTTCATATTCAAAGAACAATTTCAGTTTATCGTTGAGTGGGATTTTAACGCCAATTCCAAGAGCCAAACCAAAATCGGTTGAATTGAAACTATCCGTTACATCTGTACCGAATCTCACCTCTTCAGCATTCAGCAAAAAGCCAACATAAGGTCCAAATTCTAAAAACCAATTTTTATTATTGCCAAAATGCCAACTAGCCATAACCGGTACTGTCAAATAATCCAAATTATAATCGGTTATATAAGACCCGAAATCATCCTCAATAAACCCATTATCCCAACCTTTTCGGTCGTAGATTAATTTTGTTTTAACACTCCAAGAATTTGAAAAATAATAATCCATAGAAGCACCTAAATTAAAACCACTACCGGTATCCGACGATTCATAGGAATCTGAAACCGATGAACTATTATAACCAATATTGAATCCAAACTCAACATCACCCTTTTTCTGAGCAGATACAAAGGTTGTTAACCCTAATACCATCATCGCTGTTACTACAATTTTCTTCATGTCTTTTTTGTTTTTTGATGAATCAAAAATAATCTTTTTGAAAGAAAAATAGATTACTGTTTATATTTCTTTTAAAACTTTAACTAAATAATCAATTTCTGTTTTGGTGTTGAAATGGCTAAACGAAATGCGTAAGCTTGGCTTTTTCAAATCTTCTTCCGAAAGCATTTCTGCCAATACATGCGAAGGTTTGATACTTCCACTTTGACAAGCACTACCTCGGGAAACAGCTATGCCTTTCATATCTAGATTGAATAAAATCATAGTTGTCTTCTCCGGAGAAAAAGGCAATAACACATTTAATATATTATAAAATGTATCGGTTCCATTTTGTTTTACCGCTGGAAAAGCCTCTGATAATCGGTCAAAACAATAGTTTTTCAAATCGGTTATGTAATCTCTTTCATTAGCCAAATTATCATAAGACAACTGCAATGCTTTTGCCATTCCTGCAATTTGATGAACAGATTCTGTTCCCGCTCGCCAACCTTTCTCTTGTTCTCCACCAAAAAACATGGGCTGTAATACTAGGTTTTTACGAACAAAAGCAAAACCAATTCCTTTCGGACCATGAAATTTATGTGCACTGGCCACTAAAAAATCAATTGGTAATTGTTGCAAATCCAATTCGGTTTTACCGATAGATTGTACAGTATCGCAATGAAACAACGCTTTATTTTGGTGACACAGCACTCCTATTTTCTCAAGGTTATGAACGACACCCGTTTCGTTATTAACGTGCATTAAGGAAACAATGGTTTTAATATCAGCTGATAGAAAATCACTCAATTGATTATAATCCAAACTTCCATCGGGAAGTGTTTTCAGAAAATCTATCTGAATTCCGAATTCTTCTTGTAAAGCTTGTACAGTGTACAAAGTGGCATGATGTTCTTGTTTTGAAGTAATGATTCTTTTTACGCCAAAATCTTTCACGGCACTTCTTAAAATCCAATTAGTCGCTTCTGTAGCACTAGAAGTAAAGATGATTTCTTGCGCGTTGCAATGCAAATATTTGGCTATGGTCTTTCGGGAAGTTTCTATAACGGCTTTGGCACTTCTACCTATACTGTGCGTGGAAGAAGGGTTACCATAATCAGATTGCATTACGCTTATCATTTCGGCAATAACTTCCTGACGAATTGGTGTTGTAGCGGCATTATCGAGATATACTTTTTGCATGGTGCAAATATAAAAAAGTACTATCCTAATTAAATGATAAAAGATAAATTTAATAGTATAAAAAACTTATTTTTGCTAAAAATTACTATACCAATGAAACGAATTTTAGGGTTATTAGCCATAGTTTTATTTATGAATGCCTGTGACGATGGTGAATTAACCGTTGAGACTATAAATTTTGATGATGTACCGGTTCAAAAGTGCAGCCAAAAAGAGATTCTATACAAAATAAGCGACTCAAAAATGTTGATTTTGGCAATCCCTTTAGAAAATTTCCGAACTGATGAAACCCCTGAAGGCAATCCAGATGAAGTAGAAATTACCGGCAATATTCAAGTGGTTTACAGACAATATAACGCGGCGCCAACTTCGGCCAATATTTGTGACCTTGTTACTTCTGCTACGCCAAACTTAATTGAGGAATGGAACGCCACATCGGGAACGATTCAAATCACTTCGACCGCCATAAAATCAGTAAATTCAATTACCGGAATTACCCAGATTACCGGTTACAAACACTATATAGTTTTTAAAGACATTACCTTTTTAAGACCTGATGGCTCTACCCAAGCCTATTTAGGAGAAGACACTTTTGTTTTTGGTAATTACAATGCCACTATTAGTCCGTTAGCCTTTGGATTTGATGAAGAAGCTAGCAAAAGCACTTGTGACAGCGACAATCGTATTTTCAATTTTAATAGTAGCGAAGCCTTTATTTTAGATTTAGCCGATTATGCTAATTTATTCCAAAGTTCTGAAACTACCACTCCTAGAATAGCTTATATCAGTGCGACCAATAAAGTAAACTACCGATTGTATTCGGGAACGATAAACAACGCTTATTTTTGTGCTGCATCTGTTCCGGCTACGCCAACGCTTGCCCAAAGTTGGATTGCCAATAATGGTGTAGAAGCCGAAGGAACCGGAATAATTGAAGTAACTACAATTCTAGCTTCACCAGGCTTTTTTGAGCATACAATCCGTTTGAAAAAAGTAACGATGACCAAAGGAAATAGTAATTTTTATATGGGTGACGATTATTTATACGGGAAAGTAATCACTCCTGAATAGAAATAAAAACTATTATTAACGCTTTAGATTTTCTTGTTTTTATAAAAAAGTAACATGCCAAACGACTGTGTCAGCTATCAAAAATCGGGTTATTTCTCTAAACTAATCGTAGATTATTTAGAGGAAAAATCAGAATTGAAAGCGCTTTACAATCGGTTTCCGACTCTGGAAAACTTCAAACAACAGCTTGAGGAAAAAACTAAAAACTATCCTATAGATTATCGAAAAGCATTGGTTACTGCTTTACATAATCAATACAATGGATTTGAAATTTCTGAAACGACTAAAGCTAACATTGCACTACTTTCTAACTCAAAAACCTTTACAATAACAACCGGTCATCAGCTGAATTTATTCACCGGCCCATTGTATTTCTTGTATAAAATTGTCTCTGTAATCAATCTTTGCGCGGCGTTAAAACAAGCTTATCCTGAGCATAATTTTGTGCCCATTTATTGGATGGCAACAGAAGATCACGATTTTGAAGAAATCAATTATTTTCATTTCAAAAATGTAAAAATTAAATGGGACAGAGAAAGTTTTGGTCCGGTTGGCCGACTTTCAACAGCCGGTTTAGAAGAGGTTTATGAAGTTTTCGGCAAAGATTTAGGACTGGGCGAAAATGCCGCTTACTTAAAATCTTTATTTGACAATAGTTATTTAAAACATTCTAATTTGGCAGATGCTACCAGATATTTGGCGAATGAATTGTTTGCCGAAAAAGGGTTGGTAATCCTTGATGGCGATGACATTTCGTTGAAACAATTGTTTATTCCTTTTGTTAAAGAAGAATTACTCAACCAAACGTCATTCAAAAACGTCACACAAACCAATGCAGCCCTAAAAGAGTATAACATCCAAGTCAACCCAAGAGAAATTAATCTTTTTTATATCGAAGATAACATTCGGGAACGGATTGTACTTGAAGATAACCAATACAAAGTCAACAATACCAATCTTACTTTTTCTGAAGAAGATATTTTACAACTTTTAGAAACAAATCCGGAACAATTTAGTCCTAATGTCATTCTAAGACCGCTTTATCAAGAAGTAATTTTACCAAATCTCTGTTACATTGGCGGCGGCGGAGAAATTGCTTACTGGCTACAATTGAAAGCTAATTTCGAAGCGAATGCTATCACTTTTCCAATACTTTTGGTGCGAAATTCTGTTTTATTGACAACCGAAAAACAAGTGCAAAAAGCAGACAAACTCAACCTGTCTTGGCAAGATTTATTTAGCAAACAACAATCCTTATTTGATAAAAAAACGCAAGAGTTCTCACAATTCAATTTAGACTTTACAGCGCAAAAAGAACATTTAAAAAAGCAATTTGAAGCTTTAAACCACATAGCCACTGAAACCCATAAATCATTTACCGGTGCCGTAAAAGCACAAGAAATCAAACAGATTAAAGGGTTAGATAACTTAGAAAAGCGTTTACTAAAAGCAGAGAAAAAAATTCATTCAGAAAAATTAGAACGAATTATTCAATTGCAGAACGAATTGTTTCCCAATCAGTCGCTTCAGGAAAGAAGAAACAACTTTAGTGAATTCTATCTCGAAGCCGGAAATGAATTACTTCAAAAGATATTGGATGAACTCCATCCATTAGAACAAAATTTCTCTATAATAACTTTATAATTTGACTTGGAAATCCTTAAAAAAGGACTACTTTTGCACCCAAATTAAAAAACAAACAAATGGCAACGAATAGAACATTTACAATGATTAAGCCTGATGGCGTTGAAAACGGACACATCGGTGGAATATTAAATATGATTACTGAAGGTGGTTTCAGAATTGTATCAATGAAATTAACGCAATTGACTGTAGCTGACGCTCAAAAATTTTACGCAGTACACTCGGCTAGACCTTTCTTCGGAGAATTAGTTGAATTCATGACTCGCGGACCAATTGTTGCAGCCATCTTAGAAAAAGAAAACGCTGTAGAAGATTTCAGAACATTAATTGGAGCTACTAACCCTGCTGATGCAGCAGAAGGAACTATCCGTAAAAAATACGCTACTTCAATCGGAGAAAATGCGGTTCACGGTTCAGACTCTGATGAGAATGCCGCTATTGAAGGTGCTTTTCACTTTGCAGGAAGAGAGCAATTTTAGTATTCAGTGTTCAGTTAGCAATAACTTAAACTATTCATAAATACATAATCCCGTTTCAATAGAAACGGGATTTTTTTTCTTAACACTTTAATATAAAACATTTAGCTATATTTACGTCCCCTTAATTTTTTTGAAGTGAATAACCAACATTGTCTGAATATAGAATACAAAACGGAACTTTTTTTTGAAATCTCCGCCGATTTATTTTTTATCGCCGGCTATGATGGTTATTTTAAAAAAGTTAATCCGGCTGTGCTTCATTTACTTGGCTACAGCGAAGAAGAAGTGTTAGCAAAGCCCATTAATGATTTTGTCTACAAAGAAGACCTTGAAAAAACAGTCTTAAGTCGGGAAAGAGTAAAAAGCGGAAATCCATTGCTCAATTTTGAAAACCGATATATTACCAAAAACGGCGAAATCGTTTGGCTATCCTGGACTTCAATGCCACATATCGATAATGAATTGGTTTATGCCATTGCCAAAAATATAACCGAAAGAAAAAAGCAGGAAGAAGAGCGTAACACTTTGCTTACGAACATCAAGAAAATCAATAAAGATTTAAAAAAGCTTACCTATACGGCTTCTCACGATTTGCGTTCCCCGGTTAACAATTTACTTTCCGTATTTGAATTACTCGATGTATCTAAAATTGAAGACGAAGAAACGAAAGAGTTTATTGAAATGCTCAAAATTACTTCGGTAGGATTGCAAAAAACGCTCAATAATTATGTAGACAATATCAGTCATCATGACCAATTGAATATTAGTGTGGAACCATTGTCGTTAGAGTTGGTTTTTAACACTATTATCCTATCCATTCAATCTCAGATTAAAGATTCCAAAGTAAAATTTGTTACCGATTTTTCTGCCTTTGACATTATTACTTTTAATAGAGTTTATTTGGAAAGCATTTTTATCAATTTAATAACCAATGCCATTAAATATGCCCAAGTCAATTTGTCGCCGGTAATTAGTATAAAAACCCAAATGAGCAACGGCATTTCGCAATTGGTATTTGCCGACAATGGCCGAGGACTTGATATTGATAAAGTCAAAAATAAGATTTTCGGACTTAACCAAAAGTTCCACAACAACATTGACAGTCATGGTATCGGACTCTATTTGGTTTACAATCATGTAATAGATATGGGCGGACAAATTGAAGTGGAAAGCGAAATCAACAAAGGCACCACGTTTACTATCAGTTTGAGAAAATAATACTCGCGATAGTAATTCCACCTGATTTTTCTGAACGTATTTAAAAAAATCTATTAACTTCGAGTTTGTATTTTTAAAATAATATGAAATCAACAGTAATCATTGCCAACCGATTCAGAGAAGTCATTTTAAACGGAACTTGGATTGCCAATACCAATTTCAAACATCAATTATCCGATACCCATTGGGAAATGGCAACCTCTAAAATCCATGATTTAAACACCATTGCCATTTTAGCGCAGCACATTCATTACTATATTAATGGTATCAATAACGTTTTTAAAGGCGGAACACTTGATATAAAAGACCAATACAGTTTTGACTTTCCTCCTATTGATTCTCAAGATAAATGGGATCATTTTTTAACCCAATTATGGACTGATGCCGAGACATTTGCGACTTTGATTGAACAAATGCCCGAAGAAAAACTGCTGGAAGGATTTGTAGAGGAAAAATACGGCACTTACCAAAGAAACATTGACGCTATGATTGAACATGCTTATTATCATTTGGGCCAAATTGTTTTGATAAAGAAAATGATTTTGGAAAATAAAAAATAGAGTAATTCTAGAAAAATTATCCTTTTTTGATTGTAACACTTTTATTTATAAAACTACTAAACATCTTATCAATCATTATTAATTTATCTACTATGAAAAAACAAGTATTTGTCGCATTAGCCATCTTATTCCTTTCGGGTTCAGTCATGGCACAAGAAACCACAGAAAAGAAAGACAGTAAATTTGAATTGGCGGTCAATGGAAAATTAGGTTTTGCCCGATTAAAGCAATCCGGTATTCCTGCTTTGAATGGAAATTTAACCGGAAGCGATGTCTTATTAGCCTATAAAATTAGTCCGAAATGGGATTTAGCCACCGGTATCGGATTTTATGAATTCAACGCCAATACAATCGTAGCCGGTAATTCTGCCAGTTTAAAAAATTCGTATTTACGTATTCCTTTGCAATTTAATGGAGACTACAGTCTTTTTAAAAGTGACAAGAACAATAGTGACAAAATGTTTTTTACCATTGGGTTAGGTTTGTACGCCAATACCATTTTAAAACAAGAGTTAGAAGCCGTTACCGGAAATGCGGAAGCTAAAAATTTAGGCTGGAATTTTGGTTTAACCACGCAAGTCGGTGCCAAGTTTATTGTAAATGATGACATTAATATTGCCATTGGTTTAGAAAGCCAAAGCGACATGACCAAAGCCAAAAAAGACGGTGGCGAACAAAAACTGGAACAGTTTAACGGTATGTATTTCAGATTAGGGTTTAAGTTTTAAGACTTATACTTTTGCAAACGAAAATAATCCCGTATTGACATCTCAATACGGGATTGTTGTTTTTTACCCCTTTTTGATACTTTTCAGCATTTTCAAGCCCTCCCAGCCCTCAAACGAGCTTCGGACTCCCTCAAACAAGCTTCGGACTCTCAAGAACGAGCTTCGGACGCCTTACTTTACGCTTCGGAGGACAACAAACGAGTTTCGGACGCCATCCCACCAGCTTATGAATACAAAAAATGGTCTTCGGACAAAAAAGAACCAGCTTCGGATGATGTCGAAGGCACAACTGAGAGTGAAAACGAGGCAACAGATAAAAAACCAAGGATAACCTAAACCCTACTCTTTACGCCCGACGAAAACCTAAAAAACACGATAAGCTGATTTATTTTATGAGAAATGAAGGCGATTGAAGGGGATTATTTATATTTGAGGAAGGGTTGGTTTTAATGCTTATCAACTAATTATGGGCAAGCCACTAAACCCATATATGGAAAATCGTTAGTTATGCCTTATATGCTTTGAAACTAGAGTGCTTATAGGCCAAAAAAAATAGAAGTAATATGGATGAAATTTTTGAAATCATAGAAAATATTTTCAGTTCTGGCGGCTTTATGCCCCGATGGATTTGCGGGCAGTGGTCAGATACGCTCGGTTGGCTTTACATTATGGCAAATATCGCAATTGGATTAGCCTACTTGTCTATCCCGATTCTCTTGTACAAATTTGTCAAAAAAAGGAAAGAAAGAATATTTAATAAGGTGTTCATATGCTTTATGCTTTTTATCTTTTTTTGTGGCACAACGCATTTTATGGACGCTATTATATTTTGGTTTCCATTATACCGGCTAAATGCAGTAGTCTTATGCATGACCGCATTGGTATCTTGGATTACTGTTTTTGTGCTTTACCGCTTCATACCAAAAGCATTACAGTATCGATCGCCTGACGATTTACAAGTAATTATTGAAGAACAAACGAAAGACTTAGCCATTGCCTACCAAAAGTTATCAATAAGTGAGAATCAATTCAAGACACTGGTAAATAGTAATCCGGATATCATTACGCGTGTAAACAAAAATTTAACTTATCAATTCATCAATGATTCGATTCGCAAAGTACGGAACATGGAAGCTGAAGATATTATTGGTAAGAATATCAGGGAAGTGAAGGGAGAAGGCGATGACCAGATAAAGGAATTATTCATTCGCCACGTAGAATCTGTTTTCAAAACAAATAAAACCGAAACGTTTGAATTTGAAATGAATACTAATATCGATCAGCATAGCTATTTTGAACTATCAGTCATACCGCTTGAAAATCAAGGGGGTGAAATACCTGAAGATGTCTTAACAATAACCAGAGACATTACGCATCAAAAACTCTATGAGCTGGAACTTAAACGTAATATTGATAATCTGGAGTTATTGGCAGATCGGATAGAAAAAAAGAGGGAGATCTTAGAAAGCTTTACGTATATTGTTTCACACAATTTAAGGTCACCTGTTGCCAATTTGGCGGCTTTGTTAAATCTGTTGAAAGAGGAGACAGATGACGATATGCGAAACATGTTCATTCAAAAAATTGACATCGCCTTTGAAAACCTTTCTACTACGGTAACGGATTTGACGAATGCCGTTCGAATACGACAAGATACTGAAATAGCGAAAGAAGAACTTTTCTTTCAGGATATTGTATCAGGTCATATAATCAATCTGGAAATGCAGATTAAGGAAACAGCTTCCACTATTGCTTACGATTTCAGTGCTTGTGAGAAAATTAATTATCCAAAAGTTTACCTTGAAAGCATTTTTTTAAACTTATTAACCAATGCGATTAAATATAGGTCGCCAAATAGGGCTCCACAAATAATCTTTAAAACGTACATCGATAAAGATGGAATGATTAGCTTAACATGTGAAGACAATGGAACGGGCATTAATCTACAAAAGCATGGAGCAAAACTTTTTGGACTAAATAAAACATTTCACGAGCATCCAGATGCGAAAGGTAGAGGCTTATTTATTACTAAGAATCAAATCGAAACCATGGGGGGCACGATTTATGCTGAAAGTGAAGTAGATAAAGGAACAAAATTTATTATCTATTTTAATGTCAATAATTCTTAAATTAAAAAAAATTTGCTAATTTTAAAAAATAGTTGATCTAGACTTTTGACCATTTCCTAAAAAAACATTTATGAAAAAGATAAACACTTTTTGTATTATAGACGATGATGATATCTATCAGTTTACTACATCACTTTTGCTGAAAAAGAGTGACCTGGTAAATAAGGTTATCGTGTTTTCAAATGGGCTGAAAGCTATTAACTTCCTAAAGGATGAGATGGGCAATATAGAAAACATTCCTGACGTTCTATTTTTAGATATAAACATGCCTGTTATGGATGGATGGGAGTTTTTGGAGGAGTACCTGCTTATTAGGCCTATGATGCCTAAAACAGTAGTAATTTATATGGTGAGTTCTTCTGTTGATGAAAAAGATGTTTTAAAAGCTAAAAGTATCAGCGCACTGTCAGGTTATTTGGTAAAGCCAATATCAAGCCAAAATATAATGGAAGTTATTTTAGGAATTCTTAATTGAGTTTTGTTCTCACATCAACTTTTAAACCAATTGGAACACAGATTACATTTTTAAATTAAGTTCACCGCAAATCTCCAATATGTTGAAAAACATCTTCATCGCCAAGAAGTAAGAACACTTTTCAACATTCAATAAAATATGATTGCAGTGAGGTAAAGAAGGTATTATCCTAACAAGCTCGCCACTTATCAATCAGTATACTGCCTAAGAAATAAAAACTCAATCGGAATTTTATTATAAATATCGTCCAAATACTATTTTAGAGCTTATTTCGATAATTCTATATATAATTATATAAGACCATTAGCTAAAGGTGATGGTGCAAAAGATATTAAAAATTATGCGATTGCCTTCAATTTTTACATCGACAATGTTCTCTCAAACGAAAGACAAAATAGTGTTTATAAATCATTAGAAGAGGATGTAAAGAAAACTTGGACAACTTTTAGGGGTGCATTAAAAAATAATGAAAAAGAGGTATATGTAGGCGAAGAAAAATTTGAAGAGTTTTTAGCAGAAAACACAGATTTACTATCATCAGGAAAACATAAAATAAAAGTTGAAATGTATCCAGTTTTAATAGATCTATATGGTGAAGTTATTACAAAGTTTGATGTTATCGCTTCGGGCGAGTTTACTTTAGATGCGAAAAAATTTATGTTGGATTCAAATAATGAAGAATTGTGTTTGGGGAAAAATGTAATGAATGATAATGCACTGATAAAAAAAATAGCTACAGCTCATTCTAGCGGTGATGGATTTAAAATTACACCAAATGATGTTAGAATTTTTTCAAGCTCCTGGATAACTGAACGTAATAAATATAGTGGAATTATAGAAGGTCGGTCTATTTCTGTTTTAGTTGGTTACAAAGACCCGAAAAAAAATAAATGTTTTAAGCGATATTATACAGTTTATCAGGACTATATAAGCTCAAAGTTTTCAGATGTAATAAAATTTAAATGGAATGAAGCTATACTACCTGAAAAAATAAATTGTAAATGTATTAACCTGTAAATAAAATTCAAAACCTCAAGTTCCAAAAGAATTTGAGGTTTTATTATTTAAAATGGATTAAGATTTAAAAATATAGAATAAAAGCACATCCGCTAACAGCAGTTTACAAAAACTGCATCGCTTGAGTTAAACACCTAACAAAAAAAGTCCCGATTGCTCGGGACTTTTTTTATTATTGTAAACTCGCTAAACTCTGCTCTATCGTGGCAATCTTGGCCAAAGCATCCGCTTCTTTTTTGCGTTCGTTATCGATAACTTGTGGAGGAGCACCGGCAACGAATTTCTCGTTCGCCAACTTGCCTTGTACACTGCGCAAGAAACCTTGGGTATACTTCAACTCTTCGGTTAATTTGGCAATCTCAGCGGTAATATCAATATTTCCGGAAACCGGAATAAAGTACTCGTTTGATTTTACACGATACGTCAGTGCGCCATCAATTTTATCGGTGATATATTCTAAAGAAGTGATGTTACCCAATTTAGTAATCACACTATCAAAATAAGTTGATGCTTTTTCATTGTTTACCACTTTCAAATCGACGGCGTCTTTCATCGCAATGTTTTTTTCTTTGCGAATGGTTCTCACGCCGGCAATTACTTCGGCTGCAAAATCGAAATCAGCAATTAGTGTTGAGTCAAACGAAGTTACTTTCGGATATTCGGCAATGATTAACGCTTGCTCCGGAGTTCTTTCAGCAATGTATTGCCAAATTTCTTCCGTTAAGAAAGGCATAAACGGATGCAACAATTTCAAATTGGCCTCCAACATTTCAATCGCTTTGTCAAATGTCGCGCGGTCAATTGGTTGTTGGTATGCCGGTTTAATCATTTCTAAGAACCACGAACAGAAATCGTCCCAAACCAATTTGTAAATGCTCATCAAAGCATCAGACAAACGGTATTTTTCGAAATGGTCTTCAATTTCTACTAAGGTTTGTTGCAACTTGGCTTCATACCATTCGATAGCCACTTTAGAGCTTTCCGGTTGCGCAATATCAGCTACTTCCCAACCTTTGATTAATCGGAAGGCATTCCATATTTTGTTACCAAAAGCTTTTCCGTTATTACACAATTCTTCGTCAAACATGATGTCGTTTCCGGCAGAAGCACTTAATAGCAACCCTACTCTAACCCCATCGGCTCCAAATTTTTCAATCAGTTCTAAAGGCTCAGGCGAATTTCCTAACGACTTCGACATTTTACGACGTTGCTTGTCGCGAACTAATCCGGTCAAATACACATTGGTAAATGGTTTTTGCCCGGTATATTCATAACCCGCAATAATCATACGCGCCACCCAGAAGAACAAAATATCCGGTCCGGTTACTAAATCATTAGTTGGATAATAATATTTAAAGTCTTCGTTTTCCGGATCCATGATACCTCCAAAAACTGCTATTGGCCACAACCAGGAAGAGAACCAAGTGTCTAAGGCATCGGCGTCTTGCGTAAGGTTGTCAGTTGTCAGTTGTCGGTTACCAGTCTTTTCCTGTACTAATTTTAACGCCTCTTCAATATTCTCAGCAACCACAAAATCTTCTTTGCCGTCGCCATAATAGTATGCCGGAATTTGTTGTCCCCACCACAATTGGCGTGAGATATTCCAGTCGCGGATGTTTTCTAACCAGTGACGGTAAGTGTTGTTAAAACGCGCCGGATACAGTTTTACTTCTTCGGTTTCTAAAACCGCTTTGATAGCCGGTTTTACCAAATCTTCCATACGCAAGAACCATTGGTCAGACAAACGAGGCTCGATCACGGCTTTGGTTCGTTCTGACGTTCCTACTTTGTTAATATGAGTTTCGGTTTTGACTACCGACCCTAATTGCTCTAATTCAACCACAATATCTTCACGCGCAACAAAACGGTCTTTGCCTTGGTATTGTAGCCCAAAAGAATTCAAAGTCGCATCTTCATTGAAGATATCGATGATTTCTAAATTGTGTTTCTCACCAAGTGCTTTATCGTTGACATCGTGTGCCGGCGTTACTTTTAAACAACCGGTACCAAATTCCATGTCGACATACTCGTCGAAAATGATTGGAATGACACGGTTACAAATCGGAACAATGGCATTTTTACCTTTCAAATGGGTATAACGCTCATCGTCAGGGTGAATACAAATAGCAGTATCGCCTAAAATCGTTTCGGGACGCGTTGTAGCAATCGTTACGAACTCATTCGAACCTTCGATAGCATATCTTAAATGATATAATTTTCCCTGTCTTTCTTCATAAATTACTTCTTCGTCAGACAAAGTCGTTTTAGCTTCCGGATCCCAGTTTACCATTCGATAACCTCGGTAGATTTGTCCTTTGTTGTATAAATCAACGAACGAACGAATTACGGATGCCGACATGTCAGGATCCATGGTGAATTTGGTTCGGTCCCAATCACAAGAACAACCTAGTTGTTTTAATTGTTCGAGAATAGTTCCACCATATTTGTTCGTCCAATCCCAAGCGTGCTTCAGAAATTCTTCACGGGTTAAATCGTTTTTGTTTACGCCTTCGGTTTTCAACTTTGCCACAACCTTTGCCTCCGTTGCAATCGATGCGTGATCGGTTCCGGGAACCCAACAAGCATTGAAACCTTTTAAACGCGCACGACGGATTAATACATCCTGAATCGTGTTGTTTAACATGTGTCCCATGTGCAACACTCCGGTCACGTTAGGTGGCGGAATGGTTATGGTATAAGGAGTTCTATGGTCGGGTTTGGAATGAAAATAGTTGTTTTTCATCCAGTAGTCGTACCATTTTTTTTCGGCTTCTTTGGCGTTGAATTGAGCTGGAATCATATAATAGATTGTTAGACTTCTTAGATTATTAGATTATTAGATTATAGGATTATTAGATTATAGGATTACAAAAGTGCTATGCAATTACTCTTTTAGCCCTGATGGTCGTGGAAATCCTTTTTGATTTGCCGAGGGTTTTAACCCTTGGTAATTTAAAAAAATTGTAACAGACAGCAGGAATATGGATGGCTGATAGTCACTGACCACTCGCTCCTAAATGTTGTGGCACGCATTTTGCAAACTGAACTGCAAAAGTAATTAATAAAGACTTTAGAAAAAATTAAGAATTAAATTTTTGTGTATTAATTTAAACAGAGTATTTTTACTAACCAAATAATAAATTTTGACCTATGAAGAAACATATACTTATCGCAACAATCTTTGTAAATGCAGTGGTTTTTGCCCAAGCCGGTCCCAAAATTGAATTTAAAGATAAAGACAATACAATAGATTACGGAAAAGTAACCAAAGAAGAAGACAATGGTATAAGGGTTTTTGAGTTCACTAATACCGGAACTGCGCCGCTTATCATCAATAATGTACAATCGAGTTGTGGTTGTACGGTTCCCTCTAAACCAACTGAGCCGATTGCTCCGGGAAAAACCGGAAAGATTGAGGTGAAATACAATATGAATCCCGGTCCGATCAGAAAAACCATCACGGTTGAAACCAATGCAATCAATGCTGAAGAAGGTCGAGTGGTATTAAAAATAAAAGGAGAAGTAATCGTTAAACCGGTTGAAAATCTCTTAGAAAAGAAGACTAAAAGTCCGATGATGCAATAAAGAAAAGTCCCGAATTATCGGGACTTTTTATTATATAATACTTTTGAGTTGGAATTTGTAAGCGAATTGCTTGCCGTTTCTTTCAATTACTAATTCGATAGTTCTGCCTTCTTCGGATTTTAGCAATTCGTTGATTTTTTCGATGGTTAAATCGTGTGTGCTTTTGCCTTCTATTTTGATTAATCGGTCATTTTTTCTGAGTCCGACTAATTCCGCAGGCGAATCTTTTCTAACGCTATAGATGGTAAAAACAGGTTTTAAGGCAAACTTGATTTTGAGATTATCTTGCACTCGCGATTCATTAACTCGAACGCCATAACTAACGGAACTTTTACTGTTTTCCGAGGAAGTTTCTTTTACCCATTCCAAACCATCGTGCTGTACTTCAATGCCGCTCATGTTAAAATTAAAAGGAGAATTGACTTTATCATTGGGTTTGGTATATATTTTTTGATTGGTATAATCAAATAAAATGGAGAATCTGGAAAATACTTCACCACCAAGTGACCCTAATCGATTGGGAACAAAATTTACACTTTTGAGGGAAGTTGAATCGGGGAAAGTTGTAATAGGATTTTTAAACGTTTTACTCCCAAAGTTGAAATCTTCGATGCGACCTCTTAAACCATAAACACTACCACTAAATCCTCTTCCGAGGTAATCTGAAATGTATTTTTGTGGCAATTTAATCTCCTTAGATTTGTTCAAAAATAACCAAACCGCATCGCTATTTCCGGTATCAATCAATAGTTTTGAAGGATACGAATTACCATCTGTAGTGACATTTGAAATATAATATGGTTTGTTTTCTTCAATAGTAATAGTTTCTTCTTTGTATCCTTTTTCAAGTTTTCTGAAAACTTTCTTGTTGGTTTTATTATAAACTATGACTTTTTTTCTTTGGTAGTCAATTTCAATTAAATGATTTTTAAAAAAATGATACCCAATGATACCATTTACAGGTATGCCTACCTGAGAGGAAAAATTAAATTCCTGATCTAAAACCAAATAAATTTCGTGATCATAATCTACAAACCCTTTTACTTCTAATTTGTTTTTAGAAGACATGTAAGCATCAATAGCTTCATTGCTGCCAAGACCTTTGAGTTTGATACTCTCCAAGTTAAAAAATTCCACCTGTTCTTTATCATCTAAACTGAAAAGTAAGGTTTTATCAACGCCGGTGTCTAAAAGAAAAGTCAGCTTCTCCCCATTGACATTGATAGGGATAAAAATCAAATTATTGATTAGTTTAAAAGGAATGGAAATACAATTTCTATCTTTTTTAAATTGAAAATTGGATTGGCCGAAAGAGGAAAATACAGTAAAAAGAAATACATAAAACGTAAAAACGAATCTCATTGGCTGCTATTTTTGTTAAATTTAATAAAAAACCAGCGGCTAAAAATAATTTTTAACAATTTTTAAAGCTAAAAATGAATTGTTTTCAAGCTAAAAAAATCGCAAATTTGCACCACTAAATCAAACAACATGCCTAAGATATCATTAAAAGGTCAGCAGATGCCTGAGTCGCCAATCAGAAAATTGGTTCCGTATTCCGAAATTGCTAAAAAGAAAGGTCATAAAGTCTACCATTTAAACATTGGTCAACCAGATATTAAAACACCGGAAGTTGCTATCAATGCCGTTAAAAATGCGGACATCAAAGTATTAGAATACAGTCATTCTGCCGGATTTGAAAGTTACAGAACCAAATTGTCTGCTTATTACAAATCGCATGGTTTGCCTATTGATGTAGCTGATATCATCATTACTACCGGTGGTTCCGAAGCGTTGTTATTTGCCATGGGAAGCACGATGGATTCGGGTGATGAAATCATTATTCCTGAGCCGTTTTACGCCAATTACAACGGGTTTTCAACTGCTTCAGGGGTTAAAGTTGTTCCGGTAATTTCTACTATAGACGAAGGATTTGCTTTGCCTCCGATTGCCGCTTTTGAAAAACTGATTACCCCAAAAACCAAAGCGATTCTAATTTGTAACCCGGGAAATCCAACCGGTTATTTATATTCCAAAGAAGAAATTATGCAATTGGCCGAAATCGTAAAAAAACACGATTTGTTCTTAATTGCCGACGAAGTTTATCGCGAATTCATTTATGATGAAAACGACAAACATTTCTCAGTAATGAATGTTCCCGGATTAGAAGAACACGCTATCATGATTGATTCTGTTTCAAAAAGATACAGCATGTGTGGCGCAAGAATAGGCTGTATAGTTTCTAAAAACAAAGCACTAATGGCAACTGCAATGAAGTTTGCTCAAGCCAGACTAAGCCCGCCAACTTATGCTCAAATCGCCAGCGAAGCCGCTTTAGAAACTCCTCAAAGTTATTTCGACGACGTGATTTCTGAATACAAAGACAGAAGAGATACGCTAATTGCAGAACTCCAAAAAATCGAAGGTGTAAAAGTAGCCACACCAAAAGGTGCTTTCTACTGTATCGCTAAATTGCCGGTAAAAAATGCGGATGATTTTGCCCAATGGCTTTTAGAATCTTATGACAACAACGGAGAAACCGTAATGGTTGCACCGGCAGCCGGATTTTATTCCACGCCAAATGTAGGTTTAGACGAGGTCCGAATTGCTTACGTACTCAAAAAAGATGATTTGATCCGTTCAGTGGCTATTCTAAAAGAAGCCTTAAAAGTTTACAATCAAAACTAAGATTTTCTAAATAATAGTATAAACTCCACTAATCCTAGTGGAGTTTTTTATTTTACTACGTCAGTTCGCTTCGCTCGGATTAGAAGCAGACCATTTTGCTTCTCTTCACTTCTGCTCCCGCTATCCGTTACAATCTTTTTATTGTTTTGTCACCCTGTCCCGATAACTATCGGGAGTCGAAGGGCTTTCTCAAAAAACAATAAAAAGGATTTCCGCTCCTATCGGGGCTAATAATCACTATGATTGCTTCTAACATTTTTTGTCACCCTGTCCCGATAACTATCGGGAGTCAAAGGGTATCACAACAAAAAAGCCACTCAATCGAGTGGCTTTTCTTTATTTGTATTCTTATCGTTTCAACGAGAAGTGCGCTTTAAATTGCTTCATACCGCCTTGCTCAGGATAATCTACCGTAAACCAGTAATCTGTTGAAGGTAACGGTTGTCCGTTGTAGGTTCCATCCCATCCATCTCCTGCCGAACTGATTTGTTTCAATAATTTTCCGTAGCGGTCAAATAT